>CAYPYF010000014.1:46425-46656 GCA_964414675.1 uncultured Dehalococcoidaceae bacterium | reverse complement strand
TGTACTCCGAGCACGGGTTCGAGCCGCGGATCGGTCCCGACGCCGGGCAGGTGTGCCAGTCGTTGACGGTGGTGTGGTACTGCAGGCCCGGATCGGCACAGGCCCAGGCGGCGAAGCCGATCTTCTCCCATAGCTCGCGGGCCTTCACGGTCTTGGCAATCTTGCCGGGCTTGGTGCGCCAGGTGAGGTCCCAGTCGCCGTCGGCCTCGACCGCTTTCAGGAACTCGTCGG
>CAYPYF010000014.1:19683-46415 GCA_964414675.1 uncultured Dehalococcoidaceae bacterium | reverse complement strand
CGCACCGAGTTGTTGGAGTTCTGGCCGGAGACGGTCAGATAAGCCTCGCTGTCCCAGTCGGTGTCGTAGATCGGGAAATCGAAGTCGATGTCGTTGTAGCCCTGGCGCGCGAACTGGATGACGCGCTGGATGTAGTTGTCCGGCACGTGGTTCTTGCGCGCCAGCCTGATCTCGCGCTTGAGTGCGGGGTTCTTCTCGGGCTGGAAGCAGTCGTCGCCGGAGCCCTCGCAGTTCACGCAGGCCTTGATGATGGCCTTGAGGTGCTTCTGGTTGATCTTGGAGCCAGTGACGAGGGCGGCGACCTTCTGCTCCTCCTTCACCTTCCAGTCGATGAACTGCTCCACGTCCGGGTGGTCGGCGTCCACGATGACCATCTTGGCCGCTCGGCGGGTGGTGCCGCCCGACTTGATCGCGCCCGCCGCGCGGTCGCCGATCTTGAGGAACGACATCAGGCCGGAGGACTTCCCACCGCCGGAGAGCGATTCGTTCTCACCGCGGATGTTGGAGAAGTTGGAGCCGGTGCCGGACCCGTACTTGAAGATGCGCGCCTCGCGCGTCCACAGGTCCATGATGCCGCCGGGGTTCACCAGGTCGTCCGAGACGCTCTGGATGAAGCACGCGTGCGGCTGAGGGCGCTCGTACGCGTTCGTCGAAGCGACGACCTGGCCGGTGGCGGCCTCCACGTAGGAGTGGCCCTGGGCGGGACCGGTGATGCCATAGGCCCAGTGCAGGCCGGTGTTGAACCACTGCGGCGAGTTCGGCGCGGCCATCTGCGCGGCCATCATGTGGCAGAGCTCGTCGTAGAACGCGCGCGCGTCCTCCTCGGCGTCGAAGTAGCCGCCCTTCCAGCCCCAGTAGGTCCAGGTGCCGGCGAGGCGGTGGAAGGTCTGGCGGCCGTCGTCCTCGCCGCCCATCGTGGCGCCCGCGGCGGGGACGCGACGCTGGAGCCAGCCCGGGACGCCGGGCTCGTCGACGGCGACGGTCGCGGAGGGGACGCCGGCCTTGCGGAAGTACTTCTGCGCCATGATGTCGGTCGCGACCTGCGAGAAGTTCGACGGCATGTCGATGTTCGGCGCCTCGAAGACCACGGAACCATCCGGATTCACGATCCGCGACGTGCGCTTGGAGAACGGGATGCCGGCGTACGGGTCGGCGTTCGCGGTGGTGAATCGGCGGTTGATTCGCATCTTCGGGAGCCCTTCGGAGCGGAGGGTGGTCTCCCCGGGGTGCCCCTAGATGTTGGGGCGGATTCCGTGGGGGCCACTAGATCTGGTGGGTAACTGCTTAGGCGCTTGAGCATCTGTGCGGAGGCGCAGGGGCGATACTACGCCTCCGGCGGAGCATGTCAAGCATGCGCTAGCACGGGTTAGCAGATGTTTCCGCGCTAGCAATTATGCAGTACTGGTGTTCGGTTTCGAGCGCGTGATCGGACGCTCTCGGAGCGTTCTCCGAGGCCGCACGATGCACCGATTGAGGGGGCGACTCCTACCGAGGATCGTCGATCAGGAAGAAGTTCGGCGGCCCGTACCCACAGTTGCCCATGTGCTCCGTCCGGGTGACGTACTCGCCGTCCGGTCCCGGCAGTAGCGAGGTGATCTCCGGCCCGTGGACGTGCTCGTAGTCACAGTTCGGCGGGTGCGCGGCCATTGTGACGAGGCCGTCCGGCAGGAAGTCCACGTCCTCGAGCCGGAACACGAGCACCTGGCCCGCCGCGGGCGTCGCGTCGTAGGTCGCGGGTGTCCCGAACGCGTTCGCGGGCGGCGTCGGGGTGCCGACGTCGACCGGCGTGGCGGCGCCCACCTCGGTCGCTGTCGCAGTGACCGAGGCCGCGGCCGCGGTCGCGGTGGGCGTCGCGGCCTCGGGCTCGTCGCCGCCCGTCACGCCGAGGATGCCGCCGATCACGAGGATGGCGGTCGCGACGCCGGCGACAACCTTACCGCGCAGCGTCCCGAGCTGGTCACCCAGCCACGCGCGCGCGTCACCGATGAGCGTGCGCTCCGCCTCAGTGCAGGGGTGCGGCGCGACGACAGTCTCCCAGATCTCCTCGGGTTCCTCGTCGATCGGGTCGCCGTAGAAGTGCCGGATGAACTCCCAGCCCTCGCTCAACTTGTCGCCCGCGGCATTGCGCGTGCCGCCGGAGTAGGCGACCCATGCGCCGGTGAACACCTGGAACATGAGGTACGTCAGGCCGACCGCTCCGAGCGCCCTGGACGCGACCGCGAGGCGCGCAGCGCCGGCGCTGACCGCCACGCCCTCGGCCGCTGCAGCGGTCGCGGCGCGCTCGGCGGCGATACCGGCCGTGGCGGCGGGGATGTCGATGCTGGCGTCCACCAGGACGCCGCCGAGGCCGGTCACGAACTCGTAGTACGACTCCTGGGTGAGGTTGATGCGCCATAGTTCGTAGCGCTGGACCTCCACGTAGGCCGCCTCGAACTTGACGTCGATGATGACCTGTTCCTCGCGCCAGCAGATGTCGCCGTCGCGCATGTCGCGGAAGGTGCCTGTGCGCCTCGGGGTCTTCGTGACGCGGTCGAGGGACGGGACGCGCTCCGCACGGAAGGTGTTGAAGTACCGCACCTCGTTGATGTAGGTGACCTGCTTGTCGAACCAGCCGAGCGGGTTGAACCCGTGCCAGTCGTCGACTTCACCGGTCGATTCAGAGCCGTCCTGAGGCAGCGTCATGAACTGCCCGTTCACCGGGCCGAACTGACCGTGTGAGTACTGCTGGGTGTCCGAGCCTGGATTCGCGGGTGGTGGTGGCAGGTTGAGCGGCGACGGATTGACCATGGCAGACCCCCAAATCGCGGGAAACCTACCACGTCAGGGACTGGACG
Organism: uncultured Dehalococcoidaceae bacterium; assembly: GCA_964414675.1. Lineage (GTDB taxonomy): Bacteria > Chloroflexota > Dehalococcoidia > UBA2979 > UBA2979 > W-Chloroflexi-9. The sequence continues at coordinate 43,581 of CAYPYF010000014.1, read as the reverse complement.
AGGTGCGCGCGCACTATGGCGCGGACGTCGACTCCACGCCCGAGGTCGGCTGCGTGAGCGGCGGAGCGGGCGTCGGCGAGGGCGGCTCGAGGTCGCCCGGCCAGACGTGGTTCGCGAAGGCCCAGTCGACGAGGGCGAGCGAGTCCTGCGCGCGGAGCGTCGTGTCCATCAGCACGATGTACACGCGATGGCCGTCGCGCTCGGCGGTGAGCGAGAACGTGCGCCCGGCGTCCTCCGTGAATCCCGTCTTGATGCCGTCCACGCCCGGGGCGTAGTTCAGCAGCGGGTTGTGGTTGTACAGCTCGTAGCCCACCGGTCCGCCGTTTCGCGCACCGCGCGCGGTGTATTCCTCGGTGCCGACGATCTCGCGGAGGTCCGGGAAGCGCATGAGGTAGCGAGACAACAGCACGAGGTCCCACGGGCTGCTGACGTGTCCGGGCGCGGAGAGGCCGTCCACGGTCACGAAGTGGGTGTCCTCCATCCCGAGGCGCTCGGCGAGCGCGTTCATCTCCACGACGAACGCCTCGGTCGATCCGGAGATGTGCTCAGCGATCATCTCCGCCGCGTCGTTGCCGGACACGAGCAGCAGCCCGTACAGCAGTTCGCGGAGCGTGAGCTCGTCGCCCGGCTCCAGGCCCATGGTGGTCGAGTCGGCGGTGTACGCGAGGTCCCAGTAGTGCACGGTGGACGTCACGAGGTCGTCGAGGCGTCCCCGCTCCGCCGCGACGACGGCGGTCGCCATCTTCGTGACGCTCGCGGGCGGCCGCGGCGTGTACCCGTCGAGGGCGTAGAGCACCTCCATGGAGGCGTCGTCCACCACGATCGCGGCGGCGGCGGACAGCTCGGGCACGGGCAGACCGAGGGAGCGAGGCGGCGCTGCGCCGGCCTCGGTTGGTTCGGGCGAGAGCGTCGCCGTAGCCAGTGCTTCGCTGGTGGCGTCGACCGTCGCGACCTCGGTGGCCGCGCCCGCGACGGACGGCGTGGTCGGGTCGTTGCCACCGAAGGGCCACACGAGGAACGCGGCGATGAGCAGCGCGGGTGCGGCCGCGATCAGCGCGAGCGTCTGACGTGGGAGCCCGCGCCGCGCCTGGCGCGAGGTCCGGCCTCGGAACGGGTCGTACGGCTGGTACCCCACGGCGGGCTAGCGGCTGCCCACGAGCGCTTCGAGCGCGTCCGGGTCAGAGGGGATCTTCCCGCTGAGGTTCCGGTTCCCGTCCTTCGTGACAAGGATGTCGTCCTCGATGCGGATGCCGATGCCCTGCAGCCGCTTCGGGACGCCCTTCGTGTCGGGCGCGAAGTACAGCCCCGGCTCCACGGTCAGCACCATCCCCGGGCGGAGGGGGAGGGAATTGCCGCCCTCGCGGTAGTTCCCGGCATCGTGGACATCGAGGCCGAGCCAGTGGCTCGTCGAGTGCATATAGACGTGCCGGTACGCGTCCCGCTCGATGAGCGAGTCGACGCTGCCACGGAGCACCTTGAGGTCGATGAGGCCCTCGACGAGTGTCCTGACCGAGGCGAGGTGTGCGTCATGGAACGAGTGACCGGGCTTCGCGCGCTCGATGCCCTTGCGCTGGGCCTCCAGCACCACGTCGTACACGGCCCGCTGCGCCGGGGTGAACCGGCCGTTCGCCGGATAGGTGCGGGTGACGTCCGCGCTGTAGCAGCCCCACTCCGCGCCGGTGTCCAGCAGCATCAGGTCGCCGTCCTGGAGCTGGCGGCGGTTCGTGGTGTAGTGCAGCGTGCACGAGTTCGGGCCGGACGCGGCGATCGTCGGGAACCCGTCTCGGACGGCGCCCTCGCGCCGGTAGACCTCCTCGAGGGTCGCCTGCACCTCGTACTCGTACTGGCCCGGGCGCGTCGCCCGCATCGCGGCGCCGAGGCCCTTGCCCGTGATGTCGATCGCCCGCTGTAGTGCACGCACCTCGGACGGCGACTTCACGAGGCGCATCGCGTCGACCAGCGGCTCCGGGTCGCGCACTGCCTCGATGGGCGTCGCGCCGCGCTGCGCCATCGCGCGGCGCGAGGCGACGAGCCCGGTGATGATCGACTCCGTGCGAGTGCTGCCACCGAGGGAGAACCAGACGGTGGTCGCGCCATCGAGCAGCTCGCGCAGCCGCGCCTCGAGTTCCTCGACCGGGAACGCCTGGTCTGCGCCGTGGCGCTCGACGGCGCCATCGACGCCGGCGCGCGGGCCGACCCAGACGGCCATCTGTGGGTCGTGGGGCCGCACGAGGAGCGTGTACGGGTGGTCCGATCCCGGACGCAGCACCGCGACGCTCGAGGGTTCCTCGAAGCCGGTCAGGTAGAAGAACGTCGAGTCCTGGCGGAAGGGGTGGTCGACGTCGCCGTTGCGGAGCGTCTCCTGCGCCGAGACGAACACTGCCGCGGTGCCCTTTCCCAGGAGTCGCATGAGCCGGTCACGTCGCTGCTTGAACTCGTCAGCCAAGAGGTGGCTCCGTTCTCGTCCTGCCCGGCCGCGTTGGGCGCCTCGCCTCGGTCCGCTCCGTCGATGATATCGGGCGTTCCCGTCGACCTCGAACAGTGCGGTCTAGAACGCGCTCCACGCCGTGCGGACAGCGATGAAGAACAGGCCGAGTGCGAGGGCGCGGGTCAGCGGCCCTTCGCCCATCCGGCGGCGGAGGAGCCGCCCGGCGGGGCTTCCGAGGACGCCGCCGAGCGCGAGCCACGGGACGGCCTCCATTGGCTCGCCCTGGTGATCGGCGGCGAGGTGCATCCCGACGACGAAGGCGGACTGCACGACGATGAGCGCGTGCATGGAGGTGGTGGCAATCGCGTGCGGGACGCGCATCACCCGCGTCATGATCGGCACCCCGATCGGCCCGCCACCGATACCCGCGAGCGCGCCGAGGAACGCCGCGCCGATGTTGGCGGGGATGCTGGGGAGGACCGGGATGCGGTAGGCGTAGATGGTCCCGTGGGCGTCGCGGTGCATGCGGTCCCAGGCGACCCTCGCCGGGTCCACGATGCCCGCGACCGGTCGCCACACGAGGTAGCCGCCGATGCCGCCGAGGAGCACGGCGAACCCGAGCGCGAACACCTCGCGTGGCACCAGGCTCGTTGCGTACCCGCCCAGCAGGGCGGAGGGGACCGCGATCACCGTGAGCGCGCCCACCATCGGCAGGTCGATCAGGCGCTCGCGCACCATGACGAGCGACGACGCGACCGCAGAGATCAGCACCACGGTGAGCGAGGCCGTGGTGACCTCCACGGTCAGCGCGCCGGGGTACAGGATGAGCAGCAGGGGTGCGATGAGGAACCCGCCGCCGGCGCCGATCGCCGTGGCGTACGCGCCGATCGCTACACCGACGAGGACGAGGACGACTGCTGCGAGTGGCGCCATCCGGCCAGCATGCCGCGCCTGATCGGTGGTTTCAAACCCGAGTTATTCTCTCGGTTCACGTGCCCGAATTCCGAGTTATCGAGTCCGAGTATTATCGGGTCTGCTCGCGGGCCGGAAGCCACGTGCGGGGGACAAGCTCCTCGGAGTAGGTGGTGCCGACGAGACCGCGCTCGACGAGGGAGTCGTACTCCTCGCGCGAGTAGCCGAGCAGGTCGATGTAGATCGCCTCGTTGTGTTCCCCGAGCTTCGGGGGAGGCGTCCGCAGGTGGTTCGGGGTGTGCTCCCACTTCGTCATGATGCCGGGGTACGTGTGCGTCCCGACGCCCTCGATCGTCAGGTCCTCGAAGAAGCCACGGTCGAGGAGTTGCGGGGATTCCATCAGGGCCGCTTCGTTGTGGACGGAGCCGGCCATCACGCCGGCCGCCTGCAGGCGGTGGAACAGGTCGTCGTTCACGTGGCCCTGCGTGAGTTCGCTCAGGGCCGCGTTCAGTGCGGGCTCGTTCTGCTTCCGTGCGGCACCCGTCCGGAAGCGCTCGTCGGTCGCCAGTCCGGACGCGCCGAGGACATCGCAGAGCGCGGCGAACTCCTCGTCGGTGGGTACGTCGATCGCGATCCACTGGTCCTCGCCGACGGTCGGGAAGACCGAGTGCGGCGCGTGGGTGCGGTGCAGGTTGCCCTGCGGCTCTGCCACGCGTCCGTTCATCGTGTAGTCCAGGATCCACTCGCCGAGGGCGGGCAGGAACGCCTCCGCGAGCGGCATCTCGATCTGCTGGCCGACGCCGGTCTCCTGGCGCTTCAGCAGGGCGGAGGTGACGGCGAACGCGCCCATGACGCCGGCGAGGGCGTCGGCGGTGAATGCCTCGCCGGTCTCGTCCGGGGATCCGTCCGGATACCCGCGCAGCCAGTGGTGGCCGATCATGCCCTCCACGTGCGTCCCGAACCCGCGGTAGTTCTTGTACGGGCCATCGAGTCCGTAGGCGGGCATCCGCAGCATGATCAGGCGCGGGTTGACCTCCTTCAGGACGTCGTACGTGATCCCCGCGCGCTCGATGGTGATCGGGACGTTGTTCTCGACGAGGACATCGACCTTCTCGATGAGACGCAGGAACGCCTCGCGTCCTTCGGGGAGCATGATGTCGCAGGCCATCGACCGCTTGTTCCGCGAATGCGAGTTGAACGCGTTGCTGCGGTTCCACGGGTCTTCGCCCGCATCGTTGTCCGGGTACGCCCCCGTGAGGACGCCCGCCTCCGCGGAGCGGCGCTCCACGTCGGGGCTCTGGACGCGCTCCCCGCCCCGTGAGTACGGCTGGACGTGGGTGATGGGCTCCACCCGGATCACATCCGCGCCCCACTCGCCCAGGACCTGCGTAACGTGGGGGCCGGCCCATACGACCGTGATCTCCGCGATGCGGATGCCGTCGAGGGGAAGCGGGTTCTGGTCGGCCATCATCGTCTCCTGGGGGCGTCGGCTAGATGACGCCGTCTGCGCGTAGCCGTCCGAGGTCGGCGGTCAGCCCCAGCGCCCCGTACACCTCGGCGTTGTGTTCGCCGAGGAGCGGCGCGCGCTGCGGTGCCTGGCGTGGGGTGTCGGAGAGGATCAGGGGGCGGCCCGGGCCTTCGTACGTGCCGGCCTTCGGGTGCTCGACCCGGTCCCAGACGCCCCGGCTGCGGTAGTGCTCGTCGGTGATGAGGTCCTCGGTGGTGAGGATCGCGCCGCCGAGGAGGCCGATCGCCTGGGTCTCTGCGACCGCGGTGCGCTTGTCGCGCTGGATGAGCCAGCCCATCCACGAGCCTTCGACCTCGGCCGCGAACTCCTCGCCGTAGAGCGCCATGTTCTTGTCGGCGTCCGGGTGCTCCTTCAGGTCGGAGCGTCCGATGAGGTCGAGCGTGGCGAGGAAGTGCTTGGTGCCGCCCGCGTAGATGTTGGCATAGCCGTCCGCGGTTGGGCGCGGGCCCAGTGCGACGCGGGAGCCGGGCGGCTGTCGTTTCGCGACATAACCGGTGTACGCGTATCCAGTCGCGTAGACCGTGCGTCGGTCGCGGAAGCCCGCCTGTGCCTCGTAGATCGCCTGGTCGATGTGGTCGCCCTTACCGCCCATCGCCACGCGGAACCTCGCGGCGACGCAGGCGAAGGCGGTGGCGATCGCCGCGTGATACTGGGCGACGTAGCCACCGCTCTTGATCGGCTCGCGGAAGGACGACCCGTTGAGGTGCATCGGCCCGCCGAGGGCCTGGAGGGTGATCTCCGAGCCCCGGTAGTCGCGCCACGGCCCGGACTGCCCGAACGGAGTGATCGAGGCCATGACGAGGTCCGGATGCCCCTCGGCGAGTTCGTCGTAGGAGAGCCCCCACTCGGCCATCTGGCCGGGCCGGAAGTCCTCGATCACGATGTCGGCCTGGTCGATCAGGCGACGGGCGATGGCACGCCCTTCGTCCTTCGTGAGGTCGAGGGTGACCGACTTCTTGTGGGTGTTCAGGTGCAGGAAGAGGGCGGAGGTCTCCGGGTCAGGGACGTCGTCCTTGAAGGGGCCCTCGTGCCGGGCGCGGTCGCCATCGGGCGGTTCGACCTTGATGACGTCAGCGCCGTAGTCGGCGAACAGCTTCCCCGCGAACGGCCCGGCGGCATGCCCGGCGAGTTCCAGCACCTTCAGCCCATCGAAGAGTTGCGCCACGGTGGTCCCCTCCCGGCGCGATCAGTGTGCCCTCCCCGGAGCGCGTGTCAGTGCCAGCGGGGAGTCGGCGGGAACATATCACGCGCGTGGAGGGCGAGATGTGACCGGTCCTCAGCGATCCTCGAGTTGGCGGACGAGCGTGGCGGGCGCCACGGTGCGGTACGCCTCGCGACAGAGGTCCTCGACGGTCGTCCAGTCGACGCCACGGTCGAGGCGGACGCCGACCCAGCCGCGGTGACCGACGTACGGGGGGCGGAAGTAGACGTCCGGATCGCCCTCGATCAGCTCTTCCTGCAGGCCGGGCGGGGCCGCACACCACAGGTGCGGGAACTCGTTCTGGTGATGGTCCACCTGCCACAGCTGCGCGAAGGTCTTCCTGTCACGCACGAACCAGGTCGGCGCGCCGTGGCTCGGCCGCTCGGTGACCTCGGGCAGGGCGAGACAGATCGCCCGGAGGCGTCCGAGGTCGCTGGTCTCGTTGTCCACGCGAACCTCCCGGGCGATATACCCGTTTGTGCCTGGTGCCCCCGGAGAGATTCGAACTCCCGACGCGCGGCTTAGGACGCCGCCGCTCTATCCCCTGAGCTACGAGGGCAATGCCTTGATATTACTGGCGATCCGGCCCTTCTACCCGGCGCCTGGTTCCGCTTTCCCGACAGATTTCCCGACATCAGCGTTGCGGGTGGCCTCCAGGTAGGCGTCCATGCGTGCTGCGGCTTCGCGTTTCAACGGCTCCACGATCTCCGCGTAGCGTCGGGTCATCGCCGGCGTCGAGTGTCCCATGATCTCCTGCAACTGGCCTTCGGGCACGCCCGCCGTGAGCATCCAGGTCGCCCCGGTGTGGCGCAGCTCGTAGAACGTCACCCGCGGGAGCAGCTCCACGGCCGGGCCGAATGCCTTCCGCCGCTCGGCGTTGATGCGGTCGATGATTTGCTTCAACCGGCGGTTCACACCCGGCTCGTGGATCGGGCCGCCGAACCGGGTCGTGAACACGAGGTGCCCATACCGCTCGAGGTTCTCCTGCCGCTGCCGTCGGCGCTTCTCGCCCCGGTCGAGCTGCAGTTCCTCCATCTGCTCGCGCTGGTGCGTCGCCAGCAGGTCGATGAGGAACGGTGGCAGCGCGATCGTCCGCGGCTCGTCGTCCTTCGGCAGCTCGCTGATCTCGTACACGCCATCGACGTACTGGATCGTCTGGTCGATCGTCACCAGCCCGGACGACAGATCGAGCGAGGGCCACCGCATCCCGATCCCCTCGCTCGGTCGGAGCGCGAGCGTCATCGCCGTGATGATCAGGTTGCGGTATTGCTCCCCCTCCAGCCCGTCGATGAACACCGGCACGAGGTGGGGCGGGAGCCGGTGCGGCGGGGAGCGCTTTACCTTCGGCGCGGATGACAGGGCGGCGACGTTCGCGTCCTTCGGCAGTTCCTCCCGGCGGATGGCGTAGTTGAACGCGGCGATCAGCGCGTTCCGCAGGATGCGGATGGTGTTGCTGGACGACTTCGCCACCCTGATCCGGTGCTCGATGAGCGCGTCCACGTCGGCGACGGTCACTTCGTCCGCGCGGAGGTGGTGCAGCGGTCGGAGGATCGCGATCTGCTGGCGCATCCGGCGGCGGTGCATGGGCGACCAGTCCGCCACGGTGACGCCGTGCGAGTACCAGGATTCGAGCATGGCCTCGACGGTCAGCCGGCCACTCTGATCGACTTGCCCGCGCTTCTTCCGGAGTTCGGCCTTCTCCGCGTCGAGCCAGTCCTTCGCCTCGCGCTCGCGGGCGAACGACTTCTCCTTGATGATGCGCGGCTTCCGTCGCCCCTGGCGGTCGCGGCCGGGACCGAGGTCGAGCCATGCGACCCACGGCTTCTTCGAGGCCGCGTACTTCGCGTCCTCGCGCTTCCGAACCCCGCCATCCCCGCGCGCCATCTCAGTCTCCTCGCGCCCGGGAGCTCACTCGAAGGCCACCACGCGAGCGTCGTATCTGCCGTTCAGTCGGTCCGTAACCTCGACCATGAACGTTGAGCGGATCATCGCCCCGAAGCCGTTCTGCGCGTCCACCTCGCCGAGGACTGTCCAGACTGGATAGTCACCGCTCGCGTCGCGGCCGATCCGGTAGTTGCTGCCTGTGTAGCAGTTGCCGACCCACTTCCGGGTCGAGGGAGCCCTCAGTTGCGACTCGATCAGTCGTTCGGCGGCCTGGCACACTTCCCAGTCCTCCATAGCTGGCGGAGCGGTTGGCGTCGGTGAGGGCGTCGGAGTTGGTGTCGGCGTGGGTGTCTTCGTCGCAGTCGCCGCCACCGCCAACGCGGTGCTCACACCGGGATCGGACTGGGACGCGGATGCGGTGTCGTCGACCTCCTCGGGCGTGGTATCTCCCACCAGCAGCCCGAGGACGAACAGTCCGCCTATCACGGCGGCGGTCCCGATCGCGACCTTCTTGAGAATGCCCGCGCCGCGCTTCGGACGCGGAGCCTCTTCCACAGCGGCCGGTGCGTCCGTGCCGACGGCCGCCCCGCAGGCCGGACAGAAGCGGGACTCGGGCGTGAGGCTCGCGCCACACGCATTACAACTCAGATCCTGCACCATCGTGATCCCCCACTACCCCGCGCGAAAGCGCGTGACTACATCCGAGACGTGCGACCGAGCCGAGGCCGCACGAGCCTCCATGAACCCCTTTGCGAACGCATGCGCAGCGTGCAGCCGCGGTGATGCCTCGAACTCGCCGTCGATGTAGAGGACGGGCGCGAGCGTCCCGTCCAGGTGGAGGCCGACGGCCACCGCCACCATCGAGGCTCGGACCGCCGCATCCGCCACGTCAGGGAGGATCGCGACGCCGTGCTGGCCGTGCGCGCGAGGTGGGAGATAGAACAGCGAGCGTGGCCGGAGCTTGCCGGTGCGCAGGAGAAGGCGGTGAACGTCGGCCATGCGGTCGGCGTCGCCTCGAAACCTACGAGCCAGTTGAACCCCGAGATCCGCCCCGACCTGATCGTCCTGTCCCACGTGCCGACCCCGCATCGTCCGTTGCGGGGCCGGCCACACGCAGCCGCCCCGCGCGATCGCGGAGGCGGATGCCCTCGCGGATCTCTTCCTTCTCGTCGTCGGTGAGCCGGTCCCAGCCGGGGATGTGTGCGTAGTCCGGGCCTGGCTCTCGGCGCTTGGATGCTAGCTGCATCGCCATGTTCCTCAGCGTCTCGATGTCACTGTCATCGAGACTCGCCGCGTAGACCTCGACGCTCGCGAGCGGGCGGGGGTCTTCCGGCCGCTGATCGAGACCGAGCAGCACCAGCGGGCTGACATGGAGAACGTCCGCCATCCTTACGACTTGGTCAGGTGGGATCGCGAGCGTCTGTCCGCGCTCCACGTCGGACACCCACACCTGAGACATCCCCAGGAGTTCCCCGAAGGCTGTCTGCGCCAACTTCCGCTTGGTGCGGTAGTGGCGCACGCGCTCCCCGAACGTGGCGCCGATTTCATCGTCCATTCCGTGAGAAATGTATCGGGAGGTTCTTGACAGACCATCGTTAATACCGATACCTTGCCATCGGCAACACCGATATCGCCTCAACCGCGCAGCGGTTGCGCGAACAGAGGTTCCGAACAGCCCATGCCGAAGACGCCGCCAGCTGTGGACATGTCTGTGGAAATCACCCGAATCGCCGCGTGGCGAAAGGTGCTGCCGAAGGTGAACGCCTACGAGCACGCCGCCGAACTGGGCATGCACCCGGCGGCGCTGTCGAAGTACGAGAGCGGCGCGCGCGAGGACCTGCCGAACGACAAGACCTTCGAGGACTACCGGGCCGCGCTCGTGCGCTGCAAGCGCCGGAAGGGCGCAACCGAAGAGCAGATCGCGCCGTGGGCGGGGAAGGCGGCCGCCTGATGGATCGCATCGACACCTTCACCATCGAGCGCACCATCGAGAACGTCAGCGGGCCGAGCATCACCGTGTACCGGGCGCTCTGCTCGCGCTGTGACTTCGTGTCGGGTGCATGGACGGAAGCGGGTGAGGCCGCGCACGTCGCGGAGGACCACCTTCGCTGTCACATCGCGAACGACCTCCAGGCCATGCAGACCGTCGGCGGTGCGCGATGAGCGCGGCGATCGTCCAGTTCCCACGTCGTCGCGGGGTAGAGGAGCGGCGTCCTCGCCTGCCTCATAAGCAGGAGATCGCGGGTTCGAGTCCCGCCCCCGCTACCAGTCCTTCCACCTGCACGTGCGGAGGTGCCGCGTGATCACGCGCATCAACCCCGTGCTGGATCGCATGACGCCGGCGGAGAAGCGCCAGTTGCTCGGCGAGCTGCTGGTGGACGTGATCGCGGAGGCGGTCGCGCCACCGGAACTCCCGGCCGAGCTGGTCGAGTCGATGGCGGCGGACATCACGCCGGCCGTGTTCAACGCTGAGGACGCCGCGCGCTACGTGGGCATCGGCGTCAACGCGATGCGCGAGCTGCTGGACGACGTGGTCATTCCGGCCCGCCGGTCCGGCAAGCGCTGGATCGTCCGGCGCGAGGCGCTGGACGCCTACATGGTCGCCGAGGAGCGCCGCCAGGCGCGCGAGAAGAACGCAGGCGCCGCGTGATCGCGCTCACCGTGCTCACCGTGCTCGCCGTGATCGCGTGCGCGCTCGGCGTCCGCCAGTGGCGCGCGGGCGTCCTCGCCGAGGAGGACCGCGACGGCATCGCGCAGGGCGCGGAGGCGGAGTCGCGGCTGTTGCTCGGGCGGGCGCTGACCGCCGAGGAGATCGAGGACTTCGAGCGCCGCTGGCGCGAGCAGTGGGCGGCCCAGGAGGGAGTACGACCGTGAATCCGAACACTGGAGAGGTAGCGCTGGAGCCGGCGATCGGTGCTGTCGTGATGGGCGTTGCCGCTGCCCGCTCTCGGCGCGCAGCGACCGGCGTTGAGCGGTTCGAGTGGCGCGATGTGTCGCGCGAGGAGATCGAGTCCGCCTACATCGAGGCGCACAACGGCGCGCGCCGTCCGGCCGTGCGTCGTATGGCGCGCGACCTCGCGAAGAACCGCTGCGCGCGTGACGTAATCGGCATCCTGCGCGTCCGCCGTGAGGCGGTGTCCGCGTGATCCCCCAACAACTCAGGACGATCGCGGCGGGGGAACTGCCGCAGCGTCACCCTCGGCCTGCCGCGCCGGGGTCTGAGCCGCAGGCGGCGGGGAGGAGTCGGCGCCCGTCGAGGGTGCTCCCCGCCGCCCAGGGCGACGGCGGCCACATCCCGGCCGGACCGGGCAGCCAGTGGCTCCGCGATCGCGAGGTGCTGGCTGCGATCTGCCGGTTCCCGGAGGGCGTCGTCCCCCGGTGCATCCCTCCGCTGGTCAGCCGCTCGGGCGATGTCGGCGCGTCGCTGGACCGCCTGGAGAAGGTCGGGCTCATCGAACAGCCGCAGGGGAGCGAGGCGGTGTACGCCACGCGCCGCGGGCTGGAGGTCATCCGCGAGATCGACCCGCTGAACCGCGACGTGATCGACGCGATGGAAGCGGTGGCCTGATGCCGAGGAAGAAGCCCGATCCAAACCGAGTGATCCTCAAGCGCGTGAGCGGGTTCAGGACCGTCTTATGGGACGTCTTCACCCGCACTTCCGGCATCCACCTCGGTGACGTGCGGTACTCGCCGATCGATCGGAACTCGAACTGTTACACCGCCTGGACGCGCTCGAAGCAGATTGGCTTCTACCGCACCCGCGGCGCGGCCGTCGAGGCGCTGATCGCCCTGGCTCGCCGGGAGATCGCGGAGGCGCTCGCATGAGCGGTTTCCAGCACGAGCGCCGCATCTTCGTGGACTCGATGAGCGACCTGTTCCACGAGGACGTGCCCGACGAGGTGATCGACCGCGTGTTCGCGGTCATGGCGCTGACGCCGCAGCACACCTACCAAGTGCTCACGAAGCGCCCCGAGCGGATGCGCGACTACTTCGCCATGCCGGCTCCCGGCGAGGAACGTGCGAGCGATCGCATCATGGCGGCGACGTACGAAGTCGCGGACTACGCGAAGGCGTTCTATCGCGAGCCCAGCGGGTGGCCTCTCCCGAACGTCTGGCTTGGCGTCAGCGTCGAGGACCAGGAGCGCGCCGACGAGCGCATCCCGCACCTGTTGTCGACGCCGGCGGCGGTGCGGTTCCTCTCGATGGAGCCGCTGCTCGGGCCGGTCGAGTTCTCGGACGTAAGCAGGCGGTCGGATGCGGTCGAGCAATTGGGGCGGCGGGCGCTCGCAGGCATTGATTGGGTGATCGTCGGCGGGGAGAGCGGGCCGCACGCGCGGCCATTCGACATCGCGTGGGCTCGCTCGCTGCGCGACCAGTGCCAGCAGGCGGGCGTCGCGTTCTTCCTCAAGCAACTCGGCGCGCACGTCCTCGACCGGCATACCACCTGTGCTGACACCCATCCTCCGGAGGAGTGCTGGCCGGATATCACTACGCGCGTCGAGGGCCATCGAGTGCACCTCCGCCACTCACACGGCTCCAACGCCGACGAGTGGCCGGAGGATCTTCGCGTCCGCGAGTTCCCCCGATCGGCGGTGTCGGCATGAACCGACCCGTGAAGGCGTGGGAGTTCCTGACGTTGTCGGTTGGTCTGATCCTCGTGGTGATCGCCGGCTTGTGGGGCACGTCCGACCGCATCGACGCGATCGAGGCACGCCTCGCCCTGCAGCCCGCCGTCGTCGGCATGGGCGCGGACCTCGCGCCGACGCCCATCCTCGTCCCCGCCACGCTGACCCTTTCCCCCACCTCGACTCCAGATGCAGGAGAGGAGGGCGTGCGTGAGCCCGTAGCGACAGAGGCGATGGCGGCGGCCGAGGTGGCGTCCAGCTCGAGCGGTTCCGTGTCGGCCGCCGCCCTCCGCCCTGCCGACGTGCTCGCGCTGCTGTCCTCCACGTCATGGCCGGAGGCGATGCACCCGTGGGTGCTCGCGATCGCGACGTGCGAGTCCGGGCTGGAGCCCGGCCAGGCGCGCGGTGACGGCGGGCTCGCGTGGGGACTGCTCTCGATCCGGGTGGACGTGCACCCGCACCTGGCGGCGCGGTTCGACCTGCTCGACGCCCGCGACAACCTGGAGGCCGGGTGGGTGGTCTACATCGAACGCGAGGCCGCTGGCCTTCGCGGTGAGGACGCCTGGGCGACGTGCAACCGGAGGGCCGCGTGATCGACATCTACGGCGTCCGCATCCTCCGCGCGGAGCCAGCCGCGCCCTGCGTCGTCTGTGAGGGCTACCCGGCAGGGTGGGGCTTCGACGTGGCCTACCGAGGCCGTGTGCGTCTCTGCGAGCGGCACGAGAACGCCCTCCGCCAGGTCATCAGGAAGGACGCGGCATGAACGCGCGGGTTCTCCTGCTGCCGCTGCTCCCGGTCGCCGTGCTCGCGGCGAGCGCCGCCGTCCTGCATTGGGCGCTCGGTCGCTACTGGCTGCGCGCTGACCGCCACGCCGCTGTCCGCCACGTCGAGCAATACCTCGGCTACGCACCGTATCTCGCCGGCGTCGGCGGGCGCATGGGCGACTCCCTGGAGCGCCCGGTGGACGCGCCCTACCACACCACCACGGCGAAGGCAGACACGGTTGTCGTCACGCCGTTCCTCGCACGAACCGGGAGTCCGGAGAGTCGGACGAAGGAGCACTCGGTCGAAGGACCGATGCACACCGTCATGCCGAGCCCGAACGAGGCGCTCGTTGAGACGACGCTCGCGCCGTTCGGCGTCCACGTCGCCCACGGCGAGGAGAGCCCGAGCGGGGTCAAGCGATGGGGGAAGGGCGACCGCGACCTGGAGGAGCCGATGCCGACGCTCACGGCGTCGCAGGACATCGCCGTCGTGACGCCGTTCCTCGCCCGCACTGCCTACAAGGGCGCGAACGGCTCCTACGTCGAGGACGTGCGGGAGCCGGCCCGCACCATCACCGCGCAGAACGACGGCTACAGCGTCGTCCAGCCGGTGCTGGCGCACGTTGACGACGAGAGCCAGCACGCGATCGTCGGCTGCAACTGCGGCATCTCGTATGAGCAGTGGATCGACGGGACGCCGTGCCCGAAGGACTGCGGCGGCGGCGGTAAATCCACCACCTACCTGTACCCGGACCTGCGCGAGCGGGATCGCTCCATCGTGGCGATGCTCGCCAGCGAGAACGACATGTATCGCTGTGTCGAATGCGGCGAGTACTTCGTGGTGAACGACTACCCCGACGGATCGCCGTGCTGTGGGTACGGCACCGAGATCGAGGATGTCATCAAGGTCAGCGAGCGGGGTATCTACTCGGCCGCGTTCCTCACCCGCTTCAACCAGAACGGCGTCGGGTCCGACCTCAGCGAGCCGATCGACACCGTCATGGCAGGAGCACCACGCTTCGGGCTTACCGAGGTCGAGGTGGCGCCGGTCATCGTGCGCCAGAACTTCGACGGCGCCGGGAAGCCGGCGGACAGCACTGAACCGATGCCCACCGTCTCGGCGCAGGGGCAGCACATCGGCGCGGTGTACGCCTTCCTCACGGCCTACTTCGGCAACGAGCAGGCGGGTCAGGCGGTGGAGACGCCGCTGCGGACGGCCACGGCGAAGGAGCGGTTCGCGCTCGTCTACGTCGCCGGCGAGCCCTACGCGATCGTGGACATCGGCATGCGGATGCTCACGCCACGCGAGCTGTTCCGCGCGCAGGGCTTCCCCGAGGACTACGTGATCGAGGAGGTGGAGGGCGGCCGGAAGCTCACCAAGACGGCGCAGATCCGCATGTGCGGCAACTCCGTCTGCCCGCCCGTCGCCGAGGCGCTCGTTCGCGCGAACGTCGGCAGCGTGGCCGAGGAGATCGCGGCGTGAGACTACCCGGACTCATCGATGACGTAGAGATTGGTGCTCGGTTCGCTCACGGGGCGGCGTACCTCGTACACGTCCGCGTAGGTGAGATCGGCAGCAACCCAGGCCATCCGGCGGAAATGCACCGGGATCGGGTGTTCCTCCAGCGTGTGGGTGAACGCTCCGCGGAGCGTCACCTTCCTCTTCTCACCCGGCGCGAGATTCGCGACGCGAGTGGACGCATGAACGTCTGCCGCGATGAGGGCGCGCAGTTCGTCGGCGCGCTCGAACCCATTGGCACCATCAAGGCGGGCGGTGATGTCGATATCAACCGCGCGCCCTTCGCCGACGTTCCGGATCGTCACGACCGCCCCGAAGGCTCTCCTCCCCTCCCCAGGAAGGTGAAGGCGCGACACGTCGCGGGCGCGGACCGCCACTATCTCAACGACTGGTCGGCGAGACAGTCGGGCTTCGCGCCGCATTTCCGAGAACTGTCGCCACGCGAACGCAAGGAGCGCCCCGTTGCCGGCGATTGCGGCGATCAGCGCCCAATCGATGCCGCCGCCAGCCGTCACCGTCACCATGCCGCCCCGCCCTCCCGCGCGGAGTGTAGCGAAGGGGGCGCGACACTGTGATCGAGCCGTACTACGACCGCGACGGGATCACCATCTACCTCGGCGACGCACGCGAGATCGTGCCGGAGTTGAGCGCCGTGTGGGACCTCGTCGTCACCGACCCGCCCTACGCGAGCCTCGATGAGCACGTCTCGCACGGCACCACCACGCGCCTGGTCGCGGGTGGCGATACCGACTGGTTCCCCACGCTGACCGACGCCGAGCTGATCGACTTCCTCGACGGATGGGCGCGCCAGGGGGCCGGGCTGGCGGGCGCGATGTACGTCTTCGGCGATCCGAAGACTGCGCTGCGCGTCTTCCCGGCGCTGGGGCCGGCCAACATCCTGGTGTGGGACAAGATGCGCCTCGGCATGGGCTACTCGTGGCGCCGGATGCACGAGCTGATCGCCTACGTGCCGTCCTACCCCGGCGAGCACAAGCTCCGCTCGAAGTCCTACGGCGACATCCTCCGGTTCCCCGGCGTCGCGGCGAAGACGCATCCCACCGAGAAGCCCGTCCCGCTGCTCGAAGTCCTGATCGAGAACTCGTCGGACGCCGGCGACCTCGTGTTCGACCCGTTCATGGGGACGGGATCGACGCTGCGCGCTGCGGCGAACCTCGGGCGACGAGCGATCGGCATCGAGGTCAGCGAGCGGTACTGCGAGATCGCCGTTGAGCGGCTGCGCCAGGAGGTGCTGCTGTGACGACGATGACGCGACCGGCGGACTACGCGACCTTCCTCGACGCGAAGGCGCAGCTCGGGGCGATGGACGGCTTTGAGCCGGTGTTCATGCCGGACGCTGCCCTCGACTTCCAAGAGGTGCTCATCGACTGGTCGGTGCGGAAGGGCCGGGCGGCGAACTTCGCGGACTGCGGGCTCGGCAAGACCCTGATCCAGCTCGCCTGGGCGGAGAACGTCCACCGCTTCACGAACAGGCCGGTGCTCGTCGTCACGCCCCTCGCCGTGTCATCGCAGACCGTGGGCGAGGGCGAGAAGTTCGGGATCGAGGCGATCCGCTCGAAGGAGGGCGTCGTCGCCCGCGGCATCACCGTCACGAACTACGAGCGCCTGCACTACTTCGACCCGCGGGACTTCGCCGGCGTCGCCTGCGACGAGTCGAGCATCCTCAAGTCGTTCGACGGCATCACGAAGGCAGCCGTGACCGAGTTCCTGCGACTCGTGCCCTACCGCCTCCTCTGCACCGCCACGGCGGCGCCGAACGACTACATCGAGCTCGGGACGCACTCCGAGGCGCTCGGGCACCTCGGCTACATGGACATGCTCACCCGCTTCTTCACGAACGCGCAGCACACCGTCCGCCCGCGTGGTGGTGGCCTCTGGCGCAAGGAGAACGAATGGCGGTTCAAGGGACACGCTGAACAGGACTTCTGGCGATGGGTCGCCTCGTGGGCGCGCGCCTGCCGGCGTCCGTCTGACCTCGGCTTCGCCGACGGGCCGTTCATCCTTCCCGAGCTGATCGAGCGCGAGACGGTGATCGAATCCCGGACCGCGCCGCCGGGGATGCTGTTCGACGTCTCCGCGCGGAACATGGCGGAGGAGCGCGAGGTGCGCCGTCGCACGCTCAGGGAGCGCTGTGAGGCTGCTGCTGGCCTCGTGGAGCACACGGGCGAGCCTGCCGTCATCTGGTGCCACCTGAACGACGAGGCGGACGCCCTGGAGCGTCTGATCCCGGACGCCCGGCAGGTCAGCGGGGCTGACCCCGACGAGGCGAAGGAAGAGAAGTTCGATGCCTTCCGCGCGGGCGAGATCCGCGTCCTGGTCATCAAGCCGCGCATCGGCGCCTTCGGCCTGAACTGGCAGCACGCCGCCCACGTCGTCTACTTCCCGACCGACTCCTACGAGCAGTACTACCAGGCGGTGCGCCGGTGCTGGCGCTTCGGGCAGAAGCGCCCCGTCACGGTTGACCTCGTGTACGCCGGCGCACAGGACCATGTGATGGAGAACCTGCGCGGGAAGGCGGACGCCGCCGACCGGATGTTCACGGACCTCGTCGCGCACATGAACCACGCGATCGAGGTCGATCGCTCGAACCGCTACGACGAGCCCGTCCGGGTGCCGACATGGCTTGGGGGTGCGGCATGACGCACCTTCGCATCCTCAACTTCGGCGCTGGCGTCCAGACGACGGCGCTCGCCGTGCTGCTCTGCCGTGGAGAGGTGGAAGCCGACTACATCGTGATGTCGGACACCGGCGCGGAGCGTCCCGACACCTACGCACACGTCGAGGTCATGCAGCGTTATCTCGCCGCCCACGGTCGGACGCTGGAGATCGTCGCGGACGCCGGTGGCCTCACCCTTGAGGAGTACGTTCGTGAGCGGTCGAATGTGCTCCCGACGCACACTCCCTCGGGTGGCCTGGGGCGTCGCCAATGCACCGCTCAGTTCAAGATCCGTCCGGTGAAGGCGTTCGCTCGTCGGCACGGCGCGAAGCGACTGACGAACCTCCTCGGCATCTCCACCGACGAGATCTTCCGGGTGAAGCCGAGCCGCGATAAGTGGGTCACGCTGGAGTACCCGCTCATCGAGCGGGGCATCTCGCGGGCCGAATGCCTCCGGATCGTGCAGGAGGCCGGACTCCCTCACCCGCCGAAGTCCTCCTGCTACTTCTGCCCGTTACAGCGACGCTCTCAGTGGCAACGTCTCGCGGCGGACTTCCCGGAGCAGTTCGAGCGAGCGGTGGATCTGGAGCGTGCCATCACCGAGCGGGCGGGACAGCCGGTGCATCTCGCCTCGAAACGCTACCCGCTGACCTACGTCGCAAGCACGGCGCAGGGAGTCCTCGACCTCGACCTGGAGGCCGAGGAATGCGAAGGGGTGTGCTTCGTATGACCGTCGCGGATCAGGCCATCACGGACCGTTATGCGCTCTACCTCGGCGACTGCTGCGAGGTGATGCCGGGGCTGCCGGACGGCAGCGTCCACTTCTCGATCTACTCCCCGCCGTTCGCGGGGCTCTACCACTACAGCTCGAGCGAGCGCGACCTCTCGAACAGCCGGGACTACGACGAGTTCCTGCGCCACTACGAGTTCGTGGTGAGCGAGATCGCGCGACTCACGCTGCCGGGCCGGATGACGGCCGTCCACTGCGCGGACATCCCCACCGGCAACACCGGCACCGCGAGCGACTCGCTGATGGACTTCTCCGGCGACATCATTCGCCTGCACGCGCGGCTCGGGTTCGCCTACGTCGCCCGCTACCACGTCTGGAAAGAGCCGTTCGCCGTCCGGATGCGGACGCTGAAGAAGGGGCTCGCGCACCGCACGATCGTGGACGACTCCTCGCTCTGCTCGGTGGCGAGCGCCGACTACCTGCTGGTGTTCCGTCGGGCCGGTCAGAACCCGATCCCGATCGCGCATCCGGAGGGGCTGACCGAGTACGCCGGGGCGCGTCGCGTGCCGCCGGAGCTGCTGCGCTACCGGGGCTGGACCGGCCACCAGACGGAGAACCGCTACTCGCACTGGATCTGGCGTCAGTACGCCTCGGCGTTCTGGGACGACGTGCGGATCGACCGCGTCCTGCCGTTCCAGATGGCGCGTGACGACCAGGACGAGAAGCACGTCCACCCGTTGCAGCTCGACGTCATCGACCGGGCGCTGGTGCTGTGGAGCAACCCCGGCGAGACGGTGCTGACGCCGTTCATGGGCGTCGGCTCCGAGGTCTACGCCGCGGTGAAGAGCGGCCGCCGCGGCGTCGGGATTGAGCTGAAGCCGTCGTATTTCCGGCAGGCGGTGATGAACCTCGCTGCGGTTGATGAGCCGGAGCCGGAGCAGGTGGCGTTCGAGATCGAGGAAGGGATGGAGGCGCTGATGTAGCGGTTTCGTGCGCCCCGTCCAGCCTCCGGAGATCGCGTTCGTCGCGGTTCCGCGAGATCCGGGGGTTGGACGGGCCGGATGAGCCCAACAACACGACTGAGCGGCGGGGGCGCTTGCGAGGTCGGCGGTGGTTTCACCGCAGGAGCACGAGGAGGTGGCGCAGGAGGCGCGGCTGCCGGAGACGGTGGCCGCTCCTCCGCGTCCGCTCGTCGTCTGGGTGTCAGCGGGCGCGATGAGGCTCTACGAGAGCCTCGTCATCGCGTGCGGCACTGCGGACGCCTGGAGGGGCTCGAAGCGCGCCCTGGGCGAGTTGGCGGGCTACAAGCCGCGCCACACGAGCGACCTGCTCGCCGAGCTGGAGGCCGAGGGCGTCCTCATCCGCGGCGTCGCCGGCCACGGCCAGATCCTCACCTATGAGCCGGTGCGCACCGCCGAGGACGGCCGCCCGATCCTCGTCCACGCGCGGGCCGGGCAGGACGAGCGCGGCGTGGTTGTGTCGCTGTTCCGCGACGGCCGCGAGGTGGTGCAGGCCGCCGGCCAGGTGGGGGCGCTGACCGTGAGCGCCGCCGAGGTCGAATCTTCCGAATCTGATGAAACCACCCATGCACTACCCCATGCACTGACCCATGCAACCCGTGCGGCGGTAGGCACTGGACCCATGCACTCGGGGGAGATTTCGACCCCCCTTACTAGATCATCGATCATCGTCGGTCGTCCACCGCTGCCGCCTACCGCCGCACGGGTTCCCTCCTCGCCG
Organism: uncultured Dehalococcoidaceae bacterium; assembly: GCA_964414675.1. Classification (GTDB taxonomy): domain Bacteria; phylum Chloroflexota; class Dehalococcoidia; order UBA2979; family UBA2979; genus W-Chloroflexi-9. The sequence goes on along the minus strand of CAYPYF010000014.1, from coordinate 23,576 downwards.
ACTCCAGCGTCCGGGGAGGGAGCGCCCGTGTCGGACACCCTGCGCCCAGGCGAGTACGAGGACCCATACCTCGAAGCCATCGCCGAGCGGCTGCGCTCCATCAAGCCGAAGCCGCAGGACCCGACGCCGGACGTGGTTGAGGCGCTCGCGGCGCTCGCCCCGAACCAGACGGAGTTCTTCTGGGGTCAGGTCGCGATGTACCCGCCGAACACCACCAGCCCGAGGTACGCGCTCCGGCTGCTCGCCTCGACCTACCGGCTCTGCCCGCCCTCGTGGGAGGTCTCACGGGTCGCTGAGGAGCCGCAGGCGGTGGAGCGCGAGCCGGTGCCGGAATCCGCCGTGGACGCGCTCACGCGGGCGATGTGGGGGCTGCGATGAGCCTCCGCGTGCCGAAGGTCGCTCCGGGCGTGCGCTGCCCGTCCTGTGGCGGACCGGCCACCTACGCGCCGCGCGAGAGCGAGCACCGCTACCGCTGCCTGCGCTGCTACGGGACGTTCGGCGAGCGAGCGCGTGCCGTGGTCGCCGTCGGTGCCTCGCCCCGCCGTGAGCCCTGGTGGCTCGACCGTGACGAGGTGCGTGGATGAGCGCTCCACGCGGACCGCTGGCGCCCGTGGTGGCCGGTGACGACGACCTCACGGAGATCGAGCGTCTCGTGCTCGACGCGCTGCGCAAGCGCGCGCTCCAGTTCCGCTCGGGACTGCCTGGCCTCGCCTCCGCGGCCGTGACGCGGGTCGAACTCTGCCGGCGGGCACGGACCACCGACCGCAGCGTCCGCGATGCCGTCGAGGGGCTGCGCGAGAAGGCGTGGCCGGTGCTCTTCACGTCGTCCTCGCCCGGTTACTGGCTGTCCGACGACCCCGAGGAGATCGAGGCGTGCATCGAGCGCGAGTACATGGGTCGCATCCGCCACCACGCGCGTTCGTCGCGCGGGCTGCGTCGGGCGGCGGCGTACCTCCGCGCGAGGCAACAGGAGGGGGCGTCGCCCCCGGTGCAGGGAGGGTTGCTGTGATCGACGGCTACCTCCACTGCGCGATCTGCGGGCTCATGTTCACGCGGGACGCGCACACCAACTTCTACGCGGGAGGTCGCGCCGTGTGCGCCGGCTGTGAGCAGCAGGCGACCGCGGACCTCATGGACCACCAGTTCCCCAACGACTTCCCGGAGGTCGATAGCGTCGCGCGCCTGGTCGAGCGCCGCATCCGGGATCGACAGGCCGAGGACGCGCGGAAGGCGCAGGGGGTGTTGCTCTGATGGTCGCCGCCTACCGAGAGCGCCACTGCTGGCATGACGCGGGTAGCGGGCCGAAGGGCTCCGACCGCGACGTGTGCTGCGACTGCGGCAAGCACCGCCGCAACCGGCGACAGGAACACGGGCGCTTCCGGCCGGCGGTGCCGAGCGCCGAACAGGAACGATGGCGAGAGGAAGCCTCTCAGGGCGTCCTCGTGAGGGGAACGGTGGTCGATGGCTGAGCATCTGGAGCTGACCTGTGATCAGTGCGGGCACGAGGACGAAGCGCCCGTCGTGGGGTGGGTGTCCATCAAGCCCGCCAAGAAATCGCAGGTGGTGGCGATCCCGCCGGCGAAGGGCGACTTCTGCGGGATCGAGTGCCTGCAGAAGTACATCGGCCGGATGGTCGTGCAGAAGGAGCTGCGCGCCACGGTGGTGAACGCCTCGTTCGACCTGGACACGCCGCTCGCATGCCCGAAGTGCGGGACCGTCATCGAGGAGGTCTACCGCGAGGCGTTCCTCGGCACCGCTGAGGAGCCCGACGATCGGCGCTGCTTCGAGTGCGTCGGCGCTGCGCCCGAAGGCGATGACGGCGGAGGTGAGCAGTGACCACGGTCATGCTCTCCGCAGACGGCCGCCGCCGCTGCGACTCGTCCTGCCACACGGCGACCTCGACGGCCTGCGGGTGTATCTGCGGTGGTCATTTTCACGGGAAGGGGAACGCCGCTCTCGCTGAGCTTGTCGCGGCTGAACGATCGCAGGCGCTGGACGAGACGCAGGGCCAGTGCATCCGGCGAGCGATGAAGGCAAACCCTCGCGGGCGGCGGGCCATCCTGGCCGAGCGTGAGCGCCAGAACGCGACAGGCGGCCAGCCATGACCACCGTGGAGGTGTCCGGCGTCGCGCTCACCATCGAGCAGATGTCGCCCCGGCCGGGCGATCTCATCGTGCTCACGGCGCACGCTCCCCTCGAAGCGGAGGAGTTCGGTCGCATCGCTGAGGCGCTGCGCGAGCGCGTCCCCGCGGGCGTGCACGTCCTCATCCTCGACCAGGCGACGCTCACGCACATCGACATGCAACGCGGCGAGGAGGGCCGTCAGCGGTTCGGGACGCTCACCACGGCGGCGATCCTTCACGCGCAATCCGAGGCCTCGCGGTTCTGGCAGGCGCCGCCCGGCCAGGTCGATGCGACGCAGGCGGTTGCGCTGGAGCGCGCGCTCGATGGCGTTGCCCGCACGGCCGCGCGCGAGGCAGTGATCGCCTACCAGCGAGAGGCGTCCCGGTGATGGAACCGCTGCGCGTCGTCACACCTCCGCCGGCGCTGTACCGCGACGCGAAGGGCCGCGCGCGTCGTCCGGTCGGGCTGCCTGAGCAGGTGGACTATCGGGATGACGGTTGCGAGGTGGCTCCGGCCTGCCTCACCTGCCCGCTCATCCGTTGTCGGTATGACGAGCAGGGCGGCGTGCAGACGATGGCGACGCGGGATCGTCGCGAGAAGATCCGCGCCGCATACATCCAGGACGATGCCGACGTGGACGCGCTGGCTCGCCGGTTCGGCGTGTCGCGTCGCACCGTCCTCCGCGCGATCGCGCGCCTCCCGCGTGAGCGGAGGCCTGTTCATGGCTAGGCCGTCTCGCCCCTGCTCAGTCCCCGGCTGCCCGTCGCTGCGTCCCTGCGCGGCACACCCGATCGAGGCTGTCCGGTTCCACCACCGCCAGGCTCCGAAGGGCACGCAGCTCCCGCGGCGCGTGGTCGCGGCAGTCATCGAGCGCGACGGCGGTATCTGTCAGCTCTGCGGACAGCCGGGAGCCGACACCGCGGACCACGTCCTCGCCCGCGCGCTCGGCGGCACCGATGACCTCGATAACCTGCAGGCCGCTCACGGTCGATGTAACCGCGCGAAGGCCGGACGTGAGGCGAGTGTGAGCCGTGCGAGAAGGGCGGGCGAGTGATGCCCTCGATGATGCGTCAGATCGCCTCCGATCCACCTCGTCTGACCGTCGTAGGACGCCTCCCGGCGCTCGAAAACGGGAGCACGAGCGAGAAAGCGAGCGCATCGCCGCTCGGACGAGCGAGAGGGGGAGGGGGCCTCCGAACACGAGCGGGCGAGGCCGCCGCGTACCGCGCGGGTGGCCTGATTTTTCCGTGTACGAGTCTGGCCGGATTTGTGGAGGCCTCGCGCCATGCCCGGTAGAGGACCCACGCCGAAGCCGGACAGCATCCGATCGCGCCGCAACGTCGCGACCACGGCCTCCCGGCTGCCGTCGCAGAAGGACATGCGCGAGCGGTTCAAGGGGAAGCGGGGACGCAAGCTCCCGAAGTCCCTCCAACTCCCGGCACCGCTCGGCGGGCGCGAGTGGCACGAGCGGACGGTGGACTGGTGGCAGGAGGTCGTCACGTCCCCGATGGCGACGCAGTACCTCGACGCGGACCGGCACACGCTCTACCTGACGTTCGAGCTGATCGATGAGTACTACGCGCAGGCCGACGAGACGCGCGGGACGAAGGGACGCACCAGCCGCCTCGTGATGCTCGCCGCCGAGATCCGGCAGGAGATCGCGCGCTTCGGGCTGTCGCCGCGCGACCGGCTCTCGTTGCACTGGGCCGTCACGCCCGACGAGGAGGACGAGACGCCGCGTCGCGGCCCGGCGCCGGTCACGAAGATGA
>CAYPYF010000014.1:0-19673 GCA_964414675.1 uncultured Dehalococcoidaceae bacterium | reverse complement strand
AGGAGCCCGCGTGGCCGACGCTCGGGCCACAGGTCATCGAGTTCATCGAGGAGCACCTGGTCTATGGGCCGGGCGACCTCCAGGGACTTCCGTACCGGCTCACCGACGAGCAGAAGGCGCTCCTCTGCTGCGTCTACGAAGTGCACCCGGACGACGCCGAGAGCGCGGGCCGCCGGCGGTTCAAACGCGCGGGGCTGTCGCTGCCGAAGGGGCTCGCGAAGACGGAGTGGGCGGCGCTCATCGCCATTTGCGAGGCGAGCCCGAGCGCCCCGGTGCGCACGCTCTTCGAGGACGGCGTCCCCATCTTCGACGGACAGGGGAACCCGGTCGGAACGTCGGTGACGTACCCGTACATCCCGATGGTCGCGACCACGGAGGAGCAGACCGAAGACCAGGCCTACGCCGTGGTGAAGAACATCCTGGAGAACAGCGGGATCGCGCACGAGTTCGATATCGGGCTGGAGCGCGTCATGCGGCTCCTCGACGGCGGGAAGATTCAGCCGCTCGCCGGCAGCCCGAACGCACGCGACGGCGCGCTGACCACCTTCCAGCACTTCGATGAGACGCACCGCCTGAACCAGCCGCGCTCGAAGAAGGCGCACACCACGATGCTGAACAACGTCCCGAAGCGGTACGCGGCGGACGCCTGGACGCTGGAAACGACGACGGCCTTTGAGCCAGGCGAGGACTCCATCGCGGAGGACCTGCACACGTGGGCGCGCAAGGTCGAGGAGGGAGCAGAGCGGCCCGACCACACCATCTTCTACTTCCACCGGCAGGCGAGCGACCACCACGACATCAAGACGCGCGACGGGCGGCGTGCGGCCGTGCTGGAGGCGTCCGGGCCGAGCGGGAAGTTCCGGGATATCGAGTACGTCGTTGACCTGTACGACTCACCAAAGACCGACAAGGCCTACTACGAGCGCGTCTGGCTGAATCGCCCGGTGCAGGTCGGGCGGCGAGCCTTCGACCTCGATGAGTTCCGGCTGCTGGCGAAGCCCGACCTCGAAATCCCGCAGGGCGCGCTGGTCGTCGCGGCGTTCGACGGCTCGCAGTTCGACGACTCAACGTCGCTCGAAGTCCGGGACGTGCGCACGGGGCACTCGAAGCTCATCGGGCTATGGGAGCGGCCGTCCGGCGTGGAGCAGTGGCAGGTGCCGAAGGAGGAGGTGGACGCGAAGGTGGCAGAGATCTTCGAGTACTACACGGTCTGGCGGATGTACTGCGACCCCGCGCACTGGCAGGACACGATCGCGAGTTGGGCGGGGCGGTACGGGTCAGACCGGATCATCGAGTGGTGGACGAACCGCATCAAGGCGATGGTCTATGCGGTGAAGGGCTACGTGGAGGCGATCCGTGGGGGGACGATCTCCTACGACGGCGACCCGCGGATCGAGCGGCACATCGGGGCAGCCTGCAAGGTGCCGACGCACTTCCGCGACGAGAAGGACCAGCCGCTCTGGTACATCGCGAAGGAGCGCCCGGACTCGCCGTTCAAGATGGACGCCGCAATGACGGAGGTACTCACGAACGAGGCGCGGAACGACGCCATCGCCGCCGGAGCACTGAAGGACGCCGGGCCGTCCGTGTACGAAGAGCGGGACCTGGTGCTCCTGTGAAGCGGCTCATCACGCGGCTCGCAGCCGCCGCGCGTCAAGTCCTCAGTGACACGGACACCTACATCTTCGGGGGTATGGGGCTCATCTTTGTGGGGGTGGCAGTGGAGGCCTCGCCGGCGATCGCGTCGGCCGTCGTCGGAGTCCTGCTGCTGGCCTACGGGGTCTGGATGCTGCCGCCGCGATCGGAGCGTGACTGATGGGCGTCACCTCGCACATGGCCGAGCGTCGCGCGCGGACCGTGAACCCGATGCACCCGCGCGACCCCGGACTCAAGATGCTCTTCGGCCTCGGCGAACGGACGCGCGCCGGCGAGGACGTGGACGCGCAGCGCGCGATGACCCAGGCGGCGTGGTATCGCGGCGTCGTCTACCTGCAGACCACTATCGCCTCGCTCCCGTTGCAGGTGTACCAGCGTTCGGAGCAAGGCCGCTCGCTCGCCCGGAACGTGCCGTACTACGCGCTCCTCCACGACCGCCCCAACCGCTACCAGACCTCGTTCGAGTGGCGCGAGATGATGCTGGACCACCTGATCCACCGTGGGAAGTTCCTCGCGGAAAAGGTGATGACCGGCGACCGCCACGGCATCCGCCCCTACGAGCTGATCCCCCGTCACCCGGACCGCATCACGCCCTTCTGGGCGCCGGACGGGTCGCGTGCCTTCAACTACCGGCCGCCCTCCGGGCCGGAGCGCATCATCCTGGCCGATGAAGCGATGTACGTCCTGCTGCGGTCGAAGGACGGCCTGAACGGCCAGAGCATCCTCGAGAGCGCTCGGGAGACGATCGGACTGGCGCTCGCGCAGGAGGGGTATGCCGCCACGGCGTTCGAGGACGGTGAGTATCCGAGCGGCGTCATCAAGATGCAGAAGAGCCTCTCCGATGAAGCGCTGGAGCGGTTCATCAAGCGGTGGCGCGAGCGGCGGAGAGAAGGCCGGCAGCAGTGGGCGTTGCTCGAAGAGGGCATGGAGACGCAGGAGCTGGGGCTGACGCCGGAAGATGCGGAACTCATCGACGCGCAGAAGTTCTCGCTCCTGCAGATCGCGCGGTTCCTCGGCGTGCTGCCGACGAAGATGTTCACCGCCGAGAGCGTGTCTTACAACGGCATGGAGCACGAGAACCTGGCAGCCACCACCGACTCGATCCGCCCGTGGTGCGTGCGCATCGAGCAGGTGCTGCTACGCGACCTGTTCGCGGCGGACGGGGAGGCGGAGCACTTCGCCGAGTTCAACCTCGACGGCCTGATGAGGGGCGACTACAAGACCCGGCAGGAGGGGCGTGCGATCCAGCGCCAGTGGGGCGCCATCAGCGCCGACGAGTGGCGCGCCTCCGAGAACATGAACCCGCAGCCGGACGGGCAGGGCGAGGTCTACCTCGTACCGCTGAACATGATCTCGGCGAAGACCGCGGCCGCCGATACCGGCATCACCGGCGCGAAGAAGGAAGCCGACGTACCGGCCTCTCCCGCAGGCGAGACGGTGCAGGAGCTGGCGCTGAACGGCGCACAGATCGCATCACTGCTGACGATCATCCAGCAGGTGACGGCGAAGCAGATCTCGTCGGCGACCGCGAAGCAACTGATCCGAGTGGCGTTCCCGTCGCTGCCGGACGCCACTATCGCGCAGCTCGTGGACAGCGCGGACGAGTTCGAGCCGGTGCTGTCCGAGGCAGCGAGGGATGCGCGTTCGCGGACGGAGCAGCGGTCGCGCGTGGGCGTCGCGATGACTCGCCTGCGGACCGCGTACGCACCCACCATCCAGGACGCGGTCAGCCGGGTGCTCAAGCGCGAGGAGATCGAGGTCACCAAGCGCTTCAAGCAGATGGCGGGCGCTCGGTCGCTGGCGGACTTCACCGACTGGCTGCCGGTGTTCTACGCCGCCCACCGCGAGATCGTCGCGCGGCAGATGCTCCCGGTGATGAGTTCATATGCGCTGGCCGTGCGCGACCTCATGGCTCCGTTCGCCGGCGGGGACCCGGAGGAGATCGACCTGACGGCATTCGTCGCGGCCTACGTCGAGTCATACGCCTCGCGCCACGTCGGACTCTCTCAGAGCCGCATCGCGGCGACGATCGAGAGCAACGGCGACGGGCTGATGGAGGCGCTCACCACGCTCCTCGCGTCGTGGCCTGCCGAGCGTGCCGCGTCCGTGGCCGCGAACGAGGTCGTCCAGGAAGGCACCGCGATCGCGCGGGAGACGTGGCGATCGTCCGGGGTGACGAAGCTCGTATGGGTGGCCTCCGGGGATGGGTGTCCGCTGTGCCGGGCCATCGACGGTCAGGTCGTCGGCATCGAGCGCGAGTTCGTCTTCGACGGAGAAGAAGTGGACGGCGGCGACCGCACGCCGCTCGTCGCCCGCAAGACGCTGCACCCGCCGCTTCATGGTGGATGCGGCTGTTCGATCGCACCGGCCTGACGCCGGCGAGAGGAGTTCAAAATGACCGACAGAGAACGCCGCGACACGCGCCACTTCCCCGGCCTGGAGGTGAGGGTCGAACGCCGCGCGGACGGCACGGCCGTCATCCGCGGCACGGGGATCGTCTTCGGGCAGGAGAGCGTGGACCTCGGCAACTTCGTGGAGGTGATTGACCCGGCGATCCAGATCAACTTCGCGGCCGACCTCGTCTCCCTGTTCAACCACGACGCGAACGTCGTCCTCGGGCGGTCGCCTGGCACGATGACGATCGAGCGCACCGGGGCCGGCGTCGTCTACGAGGTGGTGCCTCCCGACACCGCGGCCGCGCGCGATGTGGTCACGCTCATCGAGCGGGGCGACGTGCGCGGCAACTCCTTCCAGTTCCGCACGCGCCGCGACCGCTGGGAGCGCCTCGACGGCGGCCGCGAGCGGCGGACGCTGCTGGAGATCGACGTTGAGGAGATCGGGCCGGTCGTGTTCCCCGCCTACCCGCAGACCGATGTCGGGCTCGCCATGCGCTCGCGCGATCAGTGGCTCCAGGCCGAGCGGACAGCGCCGGGTGAAGCGGAGCTGCGCCGCCGCGAGTTGGAGTTGCTGGCGGCGGAGTGACACGGGCATCTTGACCGGACGGCGGGTGCCTGCCGTAGCGTAGGCATCACTGACTGGTGTGACCTCCGGGGCGCGATGGCGCCACCCTGCGGGGACCGGGGCTCACGGGCAACGAACCCGCCTCCACGGAGCGCGCGTAGTTGCCGGACATCGTGCAAGACACGGTGCCGGTGCGACGCGCGCTCTGCGTTTCCTCCCGGCGCCACGGGAGGAACAGATGCCCAACCTGATCGACATCAACAAGATCACCGAGGCGCGCGTCAAGAAGATCGCGGACGCCCGCGGGATCTCGGACAAGTTCCCGGACGGTGCGATCACCGGAGACGAGAAGGTCTCCTACGACAAGCTGCTGGATGAAGCGCGCGCCCTCGGCGACCGCATCGACCAGGAGATGAAGCTGCTCAAGGAGGAGCGTGACGCGGCGGAAGCCGCCCACCGCGCGAGCCAGCAGCCGAACGCCGACCCGAGCGGCAACGACCCCCCGGACCCGGACAAGCGGACCGGCCTGGAGGAGGCGCGGGCGAAGCGCCACGGTGAACTGCGGACGTTCCTGCGCAGCGACAAGACCGGCTCCTTCCAGATGCGCGCCCTCCAGGCCGACAGCGACCCGGCCGGTGGCTACCTCACGGGCCCGGAGACGTTCGTCGAGGAGCTGATCAAGGCGGTCGATGACCAGGTGTTCGTCCGCGCTCGCGCGACCAAGCACCTGGTGACCAGCGGTACGTCGCTCGGTGCGCCGAGCCTCGACGCCGACCCGGACGACGCCGACTGGACCTCCGAGCTGGGCACCGGCGACGAGGACGACGACATGCGCTTCGGGAAGCGCGCGCTGGAGCCTAAGCCGCTCGCGAAGCGCATCAAGATCTCCAAGAAGCTGATCCGGTCGAGCCGCCTGCCGGTGGATCAGATCGTCCGCGACCGTCTCGCCTACAAGTTCGGGGTGACCGGCGAGAAGGGGTTCCTGACCGGCAACGGCCAGGACCAGCCGCTCGGCGCGTACACCGCGTCCAACGACGGCATCCCCACGAGCCGCGACGTGTCGGACGGCAACACCGCCACGGAGATCACGTGGCTCGGCCTGCAGAACGCGAAGTACTCCGTGAAGGCGCAGTACTGGCCGCGCCTGCGCTGGAACTTCCACCGCGACGGCGTGCGCCAGATCGCGAGCAAGCGGGACGCCGACGGCCGGTTCCTGTGGGAGCCGAGCCACCAGGCGGGCCAGCCGGACACCATCCTCGGCCTGCCGTTCGACGTGTCGGAGTTCGCGCCGAACACCTTCACCGCGAACCAGTACGTAGGCCTGCTCGCGGACTGGTCCCACTACTGGATCGCCGACGCGATGGACTTCGAGCTGCAGCAGCTCGTGGAGCTGTACGCGGAGAGCAACCGGATCGGCTACATCGGCCGGCTCGAAACGGACGGCATGCCCGTCCTCGCCGAGGCGTTCGCGCGGGTGAAGCTCGGCTCGTAGGAGCCGAGTGAGCACCGAGGCGCAGAGAAGGAGCACCCGCAGATGAACCTGCTGAACAACACCGACATCAGCCGCGTCCTGACCCGCAACGCCGGCACCGCCGGCCAGACGGCAAAGGGCACGATCGTGGACATGGCCGGGTTCGAGGCGGCCACGTTCGTCATCGCCTTCCAGGACGTGGTGGCCGGCGCGGTCGTCACCGCGCGCGTCGCCCAGGGCGACGTGAACAACACCGGCGACATGGTCGTGAGCACGGCCGCGCTGCCGGCCATCACCGCGGCCGCCGCCGACCTCGACAACAAGCTGCTGGTGATCGAGGTCGAGAAGCCACTGCACCGCTACCTGGAGATCCAGGTGGCGGTTGCCACGCAGAACGCGCCGATCGATGCCATCACCTGCATCCGCAGCCGCCCCGCGAAGGCTCCGCGCACGCAGGGCGACACGGTCTTCGACGCCGACACCTTCGTCAGCCCGGCTGCCGCGTAGCAGCCGGGAGCTGGAGGAAGGCTCGAAGGAGGAGGCAACGCGATGAGCTACGAGGCGAAGGTCCACAGCGAGGGACCGGACACGCTGGTTGTCGAGAGCGGCGGCGAGGTCATCGTCAAGCCGGGCGGCAGCATCACGAACGACGGCACGAGCTACGTCGTCACGGAGCCGGACGACGAGACGCTGGAGGTAGACAACGACCTCCTGCAGGTCAAGGCCGAGGGGATCGCGCTGGCGCATCTCGCGCCCGAGGTGATCGCGCTGCTGGATCTCCTCGACGACCTGCCGACCGAGAACGTCGCTGCGCCGGCGATCTGGAACGACGGGGGCGTGCTGAAGGTCGGGACCGCCGAATGACGTTCGCGCAGCGCCTCGTCATCGAGGTCGAGACGAACGCCGAGGGCGTCGCGGTGGGCTATACGCCGCGCGACGTGACGGGTGTCGTCAGCCAGGTCTCCTACGTCAAGGACGGAACCGTGCCGTTCGCGGACACGGTCGACTTCGCGGTCACGCTCGAACGCGCGGGCACCGGCCTATGGACCGAGGACAACGTCACGGCGTCCAAGACCGTGAGCCCGCAGCAGCCCGCTCACAACCAGAGCGGGGGCGCACTCACGTACGACGGGGAGAACCCCGTGACGGCGCCCATCTATGCATGTGAGGACCGCGTGAAGGTGGCCATCGCCGGGGGCGGTGACACGAAGCGCGGACGATTCGAGGTGGTGATCGCATGAAGCAAATCCTGATGCGAACGACGGCCGCCGGCCCTGACGGTGGTTTCCAGGCCGGGCGAAAGTACACGGTGCAGGACGAGGTCGCCGACGCCTATGTGGAGGCGGGAGCGGCTGAGATCGTCGTGGCAGTCACGGTCGATCGGGAGGTCGAGGCCGCCGTGGGCGAGAGCGCCGCGGCCCTCAACACCATCCTCGAGCGGATCGCCGCTCAGACGGCCGAAGCGGTCGCCGTAGAGGAGGGCGTGCAAGGGCGCGTCGTCGCCGCGGAAGCGAGAGTCGCTGCCGCGACCGCTGCTGCCGACGAGGCGGAGCGAGCGTCGCAAGAGCGCATCGCTGCCGCGACCGCTGCCGCCGACGAGGCGGAGCGAGCGTCGCAGGAGCGAATCGCCGCCGCGACCGCTGCCGCCGACGAGGCGGAGCGCACGAAGACCGCGCCGGAGACGGCGACGAAGAAGCCCGGCGAGCGCGCCACGAAGAACGACGGAGGCACGCCCGCCGAGAAGTCCTAACCGACCTCCCGGCGGGCCGTCCGCCTCCCGCTGTTGCCTGTGCAGGTGGGGGTGAGGGATGGCGATCACGCCGACCCGGTACGCGAGCGCGGAGGAATACCGAGCCGTCTTCGGGTCATCCGACACCGAGACTGAGAACGCCCGCGTTGAGGCTGCCCTCGACGCGGTTTGCCGCGTCATCGACAGCGAGTGCCGCCGGTTCTTCGGCAAGGACAGCGCACCTGTCGCCCGCGTGTTCGTCCCCACCCGCACCAGCAGCACGCTCTATGTCGGCGACATGGCGGACGTGCCGACCAGCGTCCGCATCGACTCCGACCAGGACGGGATCTTTGACGAGGACATCACCGGCTTCGAGGCGGCTCCATTGGAGGCTGCCTACGGTCCGGAGCCGCGTCCCTACTACGAGGTACACCTGCCGCAGTGGGCGTCTCGGACGACCTTCGTCGCCGGCCAGCGCGTCGAGGTGACCGTCCCGTGGGGGTGGCCTGACGTGCCGCCGGCGATGAAGCGCGAGTCGATCGAGCTGGCGGGCATGCTGCTGATGCACTCGCCGCGGACTACCAGCCGCTTCGATGAGGCGATCGGCGCGTTCGTGAGCCAGTCGAAGGAGGCGCGCGGCCTCATCGCCCGCCTGCAGGACCAGTACCTCCTGCGAGAGGCCTACTGATGGCCGGGATGCAGATCGAAGTGGCTGTCGAGGGCATCACGGAGTTGGTGCGTCAGGTCAACGACCCGACCTTGATCGGCGAGCCGGTGGCGCACCTGTTCACCACGGCGGTGCGCGAAGGCGCTGCGACCGCGCGCGACGCTGCACGCTCGTCCCGGATCGCGCAGTCCATCATCGAGGACCCGCAGCCGATGCTCGGGCGCATCGCCTCCACCCTTCCGCAGCCGCGGGCGAACGTGCTGGAGCGCGGGCGCAAGCCGGACAGCACGATGCCGCCGGTCGATGTGGTCGCGGCCTGGGCGGCCGCGAAGGGCATCGATGCCGGAGCCGCCTTCCCGATCGCCCGTGCGATCGCTCGGCGCGGCACGAAGGGGCGCTTCTTCATGCGCGCCGCCCGTGCGCACGTCCGCCAGATCATGCCCGACCTCGTCAGGGAGGCGACGCGCGAGATCGTCGCCCGGTGGGGGAGGTCACTGTGAGCCGCGACCTGCTGGCTGTGATGCGCCAGATCCAGACGGTGCAGGAGGGGATCGTCGCCACGATCGACGGCGAGGAGATCGCGGTCGCGAAGTCCTGGCTGTTCTTCCCCGGTGCCGATCAGAACATCGAGGGCGGCGGGTTCCCGTCCTGGCGCAACGAATGGACGATGCTGCCCCAGTTGCGGGACATCAGCCTCGCCATCAACCGCTTCACCGTCCACATGCAACTGCTGGTCGCGCACGCCGACCTCTCGCGGGCGGCGGAGATCGCCACGGCGTTCATGGCTCCCACGCTCCACGCCTTCGACGTCCAGGACGAGGCCGGAAACGGTGGCGTCTCGCTGGGCGAGCTGGTCGAGAACCAGGCGATCCGGGGAGGCACGCCGACGATGGGGCGTGTTGACCTTGCGAACCGCTCCGTGATCGCCGTGGACCTCTACCTGGACTTCGAGTTGCACACGCCGGTGCTGTTCTCGTGACGCCGGCGACGACGAAGGAGGACGTGATGACGTATCGACCCACGGGGCGCGGGTTCGTACCCGGTGTGCCGCGACGCGAACTGTCCGCCGAGGAGGCGCGGCAGTACGGCGTGGAGCATTCGTCCCTCTACGAGCGGGTGGCGCCGCCGAAGCCGGCACCGCCGGCGAAGGCCACGAAGAACCCGTCCGCGAAGGGGACGCAGGAGGCAACCGAGGCGGCTGCGACCGATGTCGCTGTCGAGAGAGCAGAGGACGCGACCCGCCGTAGCGGGGCGATCGAGCAGGGAGGTGAGGCATGAGTCGCGCGGCGATCCGGTCACTGACCAAGATCCAGATCGGCAACGAGAACCCTCGCGGAACGGTGGCAGCCGCGACGCGGCGCATCGCCGCCCGCAGCGCCACCTACCGGCGGATGCGCGAAGAGGACACGGGCGAGGAAGAGATCGACGGGCTCCTGACCCGCACGTCGAGCCCGCCCACACGGACCCGCGAATGGACGGAGGTCGAACTCACCGTCCCGCTCGACTTCGAGCAGATCCTCATGGCGTTCCTGTCTGGCGTGACGGGCGGCGTGACGCCCGTCCAGAGCGAGCTGGAGGGCACGACGAACGAGGCGGTCACCTACGGCGCCACGTCGATGACGGACACCCGTCTGGACGAGGAGCCGAACCGTTGGGTGGGCGCCACCATCACCGCGGACGGCAAGACCGGCGTGGTGACGGAGAACACCGCCACGGTGTTCACGGTCGAGTCCTGGGAGGACGGCACGCCGACGACCGAGAGCGCGTACAGCATCGCGGGCATCGATGAGACGTGGACGTTCCGACCGCCGGTCGCGGGCGACCCGAACCCGGACACCTACACGCTGGAGTTCGAGGAGACGGCACCGGACGGCGATGTCTCCAGCGCCCGCGCGCCGTATGCGTTCACGACCGGCTTCGAGTTGGCCGGCGGCGAGAACGGTATCGCCACGGTGGACATGAGCATGGTGGGGAGAACCACCCACGACGCCACGGCGACCTCCGCCCTCGCCGTGCCGGCGGTCGATCGTGCCGCCATGCTGCGGTGGACGGCGGCCATCAACGACACGTGGGCGGCGATGGGGACGACGAAGATCCTCGGCCAGATCTACGGGTTCAACTTCCAGTGGCGCGACCACCTGCGCGCTGAGGACGGCTGGTACGAGGACGGCCGCGAGGACCTCTCGTTCACGCAGTACGAGATCGGCCACCGCCGCGCGGCGGAGCTGACCTTCGACGCGATCGTGGACCCGAGCGCCGCGCACCTGATCCCGGCGGAGCAGGCCAACCGCGACACCGAGCCGCAGCCGCTCCGCTTCGTGCGGCTGGAGATCCTCGGGCCTCCGGTCGTCGCCGGCAGCAGCCTGCGGAAGCGCATCCGACTGGACGGTGCGTTCTACCACGCCGCGGATTCGATGACCGAGCGCGGTGGCGACCGCAACGGCAACAACATGACCCGCGTGCACCTGCTGTCCGCCTACGACCCGGAGGAGGCGCAGGACGTGGAGTTCGAGGTGGTCAACACCGCGAGCGAGTACCCCGGCTCCTAGCAAGGCGCCGGAAGGAGGGGAGAGCGACATGGCACTGGTCAGCGGCGGACATCGCATCAGGCGGGAGATCCCGCACGAACCCGGCGAGTGGATGCGGTTCATGCCGCTCACGATCGACCACGCCCACCGCAGCGATGAGGTCAGCAACTTCGAGGCCGGGCTCCAGATGCTGTTCGCGAGCCTGAAGGATTGGTCCTACGTCTACCCGGCGACGACCACCGACGAGCACGGGAACGAGGTTCCGCACCCGGAGGCCGGGCAGCCGGTCCCGTGTGTGGAGGAGCACATCCGCCGCCTCGACATCGGGACGGCGAACTGGGCGATGAACGTGGTGCAGGAGATATCGAACCTCGATGCCATCGAGGGGGAAGTCTCCGCCGCCGTCTCGAGGCCTACTACCTCGGGGACGGCGGCTGGCCCGACGAACTGACAGGACTGCTGGTGATGAAGCGGATGCGTTGGAGCGAGCAGGAGTACCTGAACACGAGCATGCCGCTCGTGCAGGCCGTCCTGATCGACATCGCGGCGGAATCGTCCGCAGCGCGCATCCGCGACCGCTGGACCAAGCGGGGGAGTCGTTGACGTGGCGCTAGGAAACGAGGCCTCGCTCGAAGTCATCATGCGGGCTCGCGATGAGCTGTCGAACGTGCTGCGCGACGCCGGCAAAGAGACGGAGAACTTCGGCCGGAAGGCGGACGGCCTCGGTGCGACGCTCCGCCGCGTCGGCGAGATCGCCGCTGGCTTCCTCTCGGCGCGGGTGATCGGGGACATGGGCGGGCGCGTCACGAAGTTCTTCGGCGACGCGACCGCCGGGGCGACCAACCTGGAGCAGTCGCTCGGTGCGATCGACCAGATCTTCGAGGGCTCGGCCGAGACGATCCATGCGTGGGCGAACGAGGCGGCGCAGGCCGCCGGCCTGTCCCGTAACTCCTACAACGAGCTGGCCTCGTTCTCCGGAACGGTCTTCAAGGGGATGGGCCTCGACATGCAGGCCGCGACCCAGCAGACCGGTGCACTCGTCCAGCGCGGCGCCGACCTCGCGGCGATGTTCGGCGGCACGGCGAGCGAGGCCGTGACGGCGCTGAACTCGGCGATGGTCGGCAACACCGAGGCGGTGCGGAAGTACGGCATCACGCTCACCGCGATCGACATCCAGGAGCGCGCCCTGGCGGAGACGGGCAAGACGAAAGCGTCTGCGCTCACGCAGGCCGAGAAGCAGATGGCGACCTACTCGCTCCTCATGGAGCGGAGCGGCGTCGCGGCCGGGCAGTTCGCCCGTGAGTCGGACACGGCTGCGGGCGCCGCTGCGCGACAGGCGGCGGCAGCGGAGAACATGGCCGCGCGTGTTGGTGAATACCTGCTACCGCTCCAGGTGAAGTGGCGCGAGGCGCAACTTGCGCTGGTGACGGTGGTGGTGACTCGCGTGCTCCCCGCGTTGGAGCGGCTGGGCGACTTCGTGCGCACCGTCGGGGAGCGCATCGCGGGCAGCCGTCCCGCGATCGCGGGGATCGCTGCGGTGATCGCCGCGGCGCTCGTCCCGGCGCTGATCGCCGGCGCGACGGCCGCGGGGAGCTTCGTCGTCGGGATGGTCGCTGCTGCAGCTCCGGTCATCGCGATTGGTGCTGCCATCGGCGGCCTCGTCGCCGCTGTCGTGTGGCTTGGCGAGAACTGGGACATGGTGTTCTCGAAGATGCCGGAGCCCGTCCAGAACGCGCTCAACGCAGTGAAGAGCTTCGCGGAAGGCTTCGTGAACGTCCTGCAGACGGCATTCAACTGGCTCATCGACCAGCTCAACAAGATCGAGTTCGACATCCCCGACTGGGTGCCGGGCGTGGGCGGCAAGCATTTCGGGATCAACATCCCGAAGGTCGAGGTGATCTTCGGCGCGATCGCCGACGTGGCGGGCAACGTCGTGGACAAGGTGGGCGGGGCGGTTGGAGGCCTCAAAGACGCCATCACGGGTGTCGGCGGTGCCGCTAACGCCGCAGCGCCTGACCTCGGCGGGCTGGGCGACGGCCTGGGAGGCCTCGGAGGCGGCGCGGCCGGAGCCGCGGCGAAGGTGAAGACGCTCGCCGACGTGCTGGAGCAGATCGAGCAGGACGGCATGGCCCGCCGCGTGGAGGCGTTCCTGCGCGGAGGCGAAGCGCTGGCGGCGCAGGCGGAATCCCAGAACAGCCAGATGCTCGCGGACGCACAACGGCTCGCCATCCGGCTCCACCATTCGCTCGGCATCGACCTCCCCTCGGCGCTGGAGATCGCCTGGCAGCGGGTGCAGGACTCCGCCCAGGCGATGGCCGACACCGTCGCCAACATCGAGCAGGACGGCCTCCAGCGCCGCATCGACGCCTTCCTGCGCGGTGGCGAGGCGATGGCCGAAACGGCGCGCCGCCAGAACGACCAGATGTTCGCGGACGCGCGGGCGCTCGCGGACCAACTGGCTCAGGTATTCGGCATCGACCTTCCGGACGCGCTCTCGATCGCGATGGACCACGTGATCGCGAAGGCGGACGAACTGAAGCGCGCCGCGGAAGAGGCCGCGAAGGCGCGCCTCGGCACCGTCACAAGCCTCGCGAACGCTGCGTCCGGAACGCCGGCGCACCTCCTGTCGCCGATGCTCAACCTCTACAACGAGCTGCTCGCGCAGGGCGCCACCAACCTGCGCACGTCGTCGGGCTCCGACTACGCCGTCGTCACCCGCGACGGGGAGGTGGTGGGCAGCTTCGGGAACGTCCCGGCCCGCTTCCAGCAAGACATCACCATCAACATCGAGGACCGCTCGCCGTCCGCGATCCGCAACGCCGTCGTCCTAGCCGGGCAAGAGCTGGCCTCCACTCTCAGCGGGACGGTGCGCTGATGTACCTGGAGTACGTCGCCGCCGACGGAGACAGCATCGAACTGGCGGGCGGCCCGGTGCGGCTCCTCGCGCTGGAAGGCGCGGGCGTCGCCGAGCCGCGCGACCAGATCGAGCGCGTGCCGCGACGAGACGGCGTCACGATCGTCAGAGACGAGCTGGAGGAGCGGTACATCCGAGCCACCGTGCGCGCCGCAGGCTCCACGTGGGCGGGGCTGCACGCGCTGCGTCGCGAGTTGGCGTCCGTCCTCAACCCGCGCCGTGGCCTCGGCGTCCTCCGCTATCAGCCGGTGGACGGCGGGCCGACCTACGAGATCCCGGCGAAGTACGCCGGGGGCGCCGGGTTCGGCGGCGGCGGGCAGCAGGGATTCCGCGACCAGTTCTCCGTCTCGTTCCGGTGCCCGGACCCCGGATGGCGCCAGACCCCGCAGCAGGCCATCAGCCTGGACTTCGCGCTGGGCGGGCTCGCCTTCCCGATCTCATTCCCGATCGCGTTCACCGCAACCGGCACGACGCAGGCGATCAACAACGCAGGCGACCTCCCGAGCGCGCCGGTCATCACGTTCACAGCATCGGCGGGAGGGGCGGAGGACCCGGCGTTCCGCAACGTCACGACCGGGCAGGAGTTCGTCCTCGCCGGCCTCGTGCTGGCCGAAGACGAGAGCGTGGTGGTGGACATGGACCGCCGCACCGCGCGTCTCAACGACGGGACGAACGTGATGGCGCTGCGCACGCCCGCGAGCGAGATGTGGACGCTCGTGCCGGGAATCAACGAAGTCGCGGTGAGCGCCTCCGTGGGCTCCGGGGCGGTCGTCCTGGAGTACTGGCGGCGCCTGGTGGGAGTGTGAGATGGCCGAGCAGAGCTACGTCTGGGAGATAGGCGGAGGCGGTGACGAGAGCCCTCACAGCGTCGCCGCGTGGGGGCGCGTCGAGGCGGCGCTTGTGGGCGTCCGAGGCGCGAACGAGGGTGTCCTGCCGCGCTATGGGAGCGAGCTGGCCGTATCGACGATCAGCGGCGCAACGCAGGTGCGGATGCTCGATGGTGCGGCGTTCGTGGACGGACATCCGTACCTGAACACCGCCACCATCGATGTCACACCAGTGACGCCCGCAGTCGGCACGACCGGACGGCGGCTCGTGCTCCGCTGCTCGTGGGCGGCTCAGACCGTTCGCCTTATCGAGATCAGCAGCCCCGACGGCACGGCGACGATCCCGGACCTCACGCAGGTATCGGGGACGACCTACGACATCCCGATCTGCCGGTACACGGTGACGACCGGCGGGGCGATCGCAGCGTTCATCGACGAACGCGAGTTCGCCGGCGGGGCACGTTGGATTGAGATCACGAAGGCCGCCGACGAGACGGTCAACAACTCGAACACGCTCCAGAACGATGACGACTTCGTGTTCGCGGCCGAGGCGAACAGCGTCTATCTCGTTGAGTTGGACTTGTTCCTGACATCCGCGGCCTCGCCGCCAGACTTCAAGATCGCGTTCGCGCTTCCGAGCGGTGGTAGCGGTGCGACGCGCCTCTTCGATGGCAGCGCTTCGGTCTCCGTCAACCTGGACGCCACAGCTTCGGACGAGATCGACACGACGGCGATCTACGTCGGCGTACCGACCCGCGTGTGGGCTCGCATCACGATCGGCGCGACGGCCGGGAACGTCCAGTTCCAATGGGCACAGGAGACAGCCGATATGTCCAACAGCTCGATCCTCAAGGGTTCGATGATGCGATGCCGGAAGGTGGCCTAGATGTACTACTACCGCATCATCTCCACTGGTGAGGTGCTGGGAGCAGGACAGTCGAGCGCCCAGGACGCCGAATGGATCGAACGCTACGCGGTCGCCGTTGGGATCGCACCAGAGGACGTGGAAGAGTTCGAGGCCGAGGAAGACCCGCGCCCGCCGGACGCCCGCGTCGAGATCGAACAACCTGCACCGGAGGAGCCGGACGTTGAGGCGTTGATCGCGCAGGAGGCGAAGCGCATCGCCGCCGTTGCGCTCCTCGAGAAGGGGGCGGCCACGAAGGAGGAACTGGAGGCGGCGCTCGGCGAGACGCTGGAAGCCACCGAAAAGGGCAGCGACCAGTGACCGCCGGGGCGCCGTCCGAGACGACGCTCCTCCTGCGCGACCTGCGCACCCTGGACGTGATCGCCGAGATCACCGGCTATCGAGACGTGACCTGGACGCGCCGTGACATCAGCGCGGGCGAGTTTGGGCTCACCGTCCACCAGGACTCGATCGCGGACCTCGACCTCCCCGGCCTCGACATCTCTGCTCCCGGCTGGCTGGTCGAGGTCCGGCGGGGATCCGCTCACGAGTTCGCCGGCGTCATCGAGCACGGCAGCCTCGATTCGGTCAGCGGCACGTGGACGCTCGGCGGTCCGGACCTGCTCGGCTTCTTCCTCGAAGGGCGCACCGCTGGCCGCTACGGCGAAGACGCGCAGAGCAACGTCCCGGCCGAGACAGCGCTCAAGCACTACGTCGCCGAGAACGCCGGGTCCGATGCTGACCCGGACCGCCAGTGGTCGACGTATCTCGATGGCATCACCTGGGCCGTCGAGGCCGACGGCGCCCGGGGTGCCACCGTGGACTTCACCGCCCTGCGCCGCAACTTGCTCGCGGACGTGCTTGTCCCGATCGCCCGCTCCGGCGACCTCCTGCAGGAGGTCGCGATCGTGGAGGGCACCGGCTACGAGTATCGGGTCAGCGAGCCGCAGATCTCGCCCGCGCCTCCCTTCTCCGTCTCGTGGGCCAACGTCGCCGAGATGGAGTACCGCTTCGACCGCCGGGGCGTCCGCAACGCGATCCTCATGCTCGGGCCAGGCACGGGTGACACCCGCGACGAGACGGAGGTCATCGAACCCGGATCGGTCGCACGGGACGGCCTGCGTGAAGCCTTCGAGGATGCCCGCGACGCTGCGACCTCCGACGACCGCCAGACGCTCGGACTCGCTGCGATCGCCGCGCGTGACTACGCGCGCGTCTCCGCGAGTGCACAGCCGTCACGGAGCGCCGTGTACCGGCAGGACTACGACGTGGGATGGGACGTGGCGTTGTCCGTCCCGGAGGCCTCGGTCGCGGAGGTCATCCGCCGCATCGTCGCCGTGCGGGTCGAACTCAACCAAGCCGGCGAGCGCATCACTGTGGAAATGGGCGCGCCCCCTCAGACGCTCGGCGGGCTCACCTCGGACGCGCTGCTCCGCTCGCAGCGGGCGAGTTACGGGTAGGGAGGCGAGATGACGCTCGCGAGGGTCCGAGACGTGGCGCTCACCATCACCGCCGTCGCCGGAGCGGCCGCGGTGCTCTTCGCACTCGCCGATCGGGCCGGGCCGATGGCGACGCTGGCGATCGCCTCCGCGCTCGGCATGCTCGGCGTGGTCATCGCCGGACAGCGCGCCTACCGATGGGGGCGAGCGCTGAGCCGCACCGTCGAGGACGTGCGTTACCACCTCGCCCCGAACGGGAACGAAGGGATGCTCCCCGAGCACATGCGAGGCCGCCCCATGCGTGATCTCGTCTCCAACTGCGTGGAACGGCTGGAGCGGGGGGATCAGAAGTTCGAGGACATCGACGGGCGCCTGGGAGCGCTCGAAGAACGGAGGACGGCATGACCACGCAGACACCGCAGGACAAGCGCGTCCCGGCGCACACCCGCCGGACGCGGCCGGTGACCGGGCAGATCGACCTGATCATCATCCACGCCACGCGCGGCGACGCGCCGGCGACTGCTCAGTTCGCGGCGACGACCAACTGGTTCGGCGCCGCGCCGGACATGGGCGGATGGGGGCCGACGGCGGACGCCCTCGCCGGAGCGAAGGGCGAGAAGGCTGTGTTCACCCGCGCCGGCGGAGCGTCGGAGTACCGCACGCGGCACGGGTCGTTCTCCGCCGGCTATGGCGGCAAGGGCGCCTCGCAGGAGTTCTCCGCCGACGAGCGCGGCTACGCGATCGAGATCGCGCAGTCGGCCTCGCTGGAGGCGTACACCGACGCCGCGATCGCCGCGGCCGCAGACCTAGCCCGGCCGATCGTCCAGGCACACAACATCCCGCTCGTCCGCGTCTCGTACTGGTCGCAGCTCCGCTCCGAGGCCGTGCCGCGCGGCTTCATCGGGCACGAGGACACGGCGAACGGCCGCAAGACGGGCAAGTCCGATCCCGGCCCGAAGTTCCCGTGGGCGCGGTTCTTCGAGCTGATCGGCTCACCCTCGGCGGGGCAGACGTACACCGTCCGCGCGGGCGACACCCTCGGCGCTATCGCCATCCGCTACGCCGTCACGGTCGCGAACCTCGTGAAGTGGAACGCCCTCGCGAACCCGAACGTGATCGAGATCGGGCAGGTGCTCCGCGTCGTCGCTCCCACGACCGCCACCCCACCGCCGCCCGCACCGCCACCGCCTCCACCGCTGCCGGTGATCGACCGGGCGGCGATGCAGTCCGCCATCGATGCAGCGCTCGCGGCGGTTGCCACGGCGGAGCAGCGCGCGCAGGAGGCGCAGCAGAGAGCCCAGGACGCCGCTGCTCGGGCCAACGAGGCGCGGGTGGCGGTAGTGGCCGCCCGCGGCCACGCGGAGCGTGCGAAGCAGCTCCTGAAGTAGTGAGTCACGCCCCCGGAGCGGGGCGAGAAGGAGGATCGACATGGACCAGGGATTGGCGGAGGCGGTCTTCGGTGTGCTCGGGTTCCCGCTCGCGGTGCTCGTGCTCACCGAACACATCAAGGCAGCGGTGCGGGCGATCTCGACCGGCTCCTACTGGCACTCGACGTCCAGCACCTCGCTGTGGCCGCTCGTCGCCGACGGCATCGGAATCGTGCTGGCGATCGCGTACTGGTACGGCGGGCTCGCTGAGGAGCTGCTCGCGAACGTCGGAGTCGCAGAACCCAACGTGCTCACCGTGGCGTTGCTCGGCCTCGGGGCATCGCTCGCCGTCCAGCGCGGCCGCGATGCTCTACGGCCGTCGGCGGTGCCGACGCCACAGGAGCCATAGACCGCCGACACTCGCATCCCCTCCGTGGGTGTCGGGGTACGTGAAGCCCTCGCCGACCGCCAGGCGAGGGCTTCACCGTGTCTTCGGCGGACGCTCCGGTTGCCGGAGCAACTGGCCGTCCAGATCCTCGCGAGGCTCGCCACGGAGCGCCGCCCGCAGATCCTCCCGATGATCCCGCTCGACCCTCCGCGCCTCCTCGCGCGTTCCGTCCGGTACGTCCAGCTCCACGGTCACGAGCTGGCAGTAGCCGTAGGGCAGGTGAGGGGCGAGCACGATCGGCGGTGACGATGACCACGGATCGGCGTACACGGTGACGCCGCTCGTGCCCATCAGCCAGGCGTACTCGGCGGAGGCGGCGGATCGCCCCGTGGCGCGTCGCCGTTCGAGCCGCTTCGTCATTTCGCTCAGGCGGCCGGGCCAGTCCTCCTCGAAGGCGTTGAAGAATGTGGCAGTGACAGATCCACCGTGGCGATCGCCCGGTCGCCCGTGATGATGTCTGCGTTCTCACGGCCGCCGGGACCGGGCATTCTCGAACCCCCGCCGCAGTCCGCGCCCGGCGGCCGTCAGCAGGAACAATGAAGAGCCCAGGCGATCGCCTGGGCTTCTTCGTGGATTTTCCCGACAGGTTTCCCGACAACAGCGCGGCCACTGTGCTCCACGCGCGGGGAGAGGAACCTGATCCGGGCTGTTGCGTAGATTCGGAGTGACGCCGCAAATCCCGAGGGTGAGCGTGGGGAGCGGCTTAGGACGCCGCCGCTCTATCCCCTGAGCTACGAGGGCATGTGCACACTCGAGGTGCGG
>CAYPYF010000013.1:47287-48411 GCA_964414675.1 uncultured Dehalococcoidaceae bacterium | reverse complement strand
AGCCCGGCGGTCTTGAGCGCGACCGTCTTGGCGCCGGTGTTCGGGCCGGTGATCAGCAGCGCGCGCATGTCGCCACCGACGTGCAGCGAGGTGGGGACCACCGTCCCCGGGAGCAGCGGATGTCGCGCCTCGACGAGGCGCAGTTCCGCCGGCGCTTCGACGAGCCACGGGATGCGGCCGCGCAGCGCGAGCTCTCCGGCCCCCAGCTCCTCCGCGAGTCGCGCCTTCGCCTGCGCGAGGTCGATCTCGCCGAGGCGTCGCACGGCATCGTCGATGTCGTCCGCAGCGTCGCCGACGGCTCCCGAGATCTCGCGCAGGATACGTTCCACCTCGTGGCGTTCCTGCACCTGCAGTTCGCGCCACCGGTTCGCGAGGTCGACGACCGCGAGGGGCTCGACGTAGACGGTCTGCCCGGAGGACGACGTGTCGTGCACCACGCCGCGGACGGCGCCCCGGAAGTCGGCCTTCACGGGCAGCACGTAGCGGCCGTCGCGCATCACGATGATCGGCTCCTGGAGCGCGTTCGCGACCGTCGAGGAATTGAGCATCGCCTGGAGCCGCTGCTGGAGGCGTGCGTGCGCCTCGTTCAGTTCGCGGCGGATCTGGGCGAGCTCCGTGCTCGCGGAGTCGCGCACCGTGCCGCCCTCGTCGATGGCGTCCTCGATGAGCGACCGGAGCGCGCCGAGGTCCGTGATGCCGGACGCGAGGGCGGCGAGGAGGGGGGCATCCTCGACCTGTCGGGTGATGGTGCGGGCGACCTGGCCCGCCGTCCGGCAGAGCGATGCGACATCGATGAGGTCGCCCGCCGTCAGGACCTGGCCGCGCTCCGCGCCCGAGGCGAGCGGGCGCACATCGCGCGCGCCGCCCATGGATGCGGTCGTCGCCATCCGGTGGAGGTACAGCGCCTCGCCGGTCTGCCGCTGGCGGCGCGTGACGACCTCGATGTCCGAGAGCGGACGCAACGCGAGCGCCGCCTCGCGCCCCGCGGAGAACGAGGTAAGGGCCGCCAGTCGTTGGAGTACAACGGGGAACTCGAGGACAGCGATCGCGTGGTCATCCATGAGGGGGTCGGGTGGGCGAGCATGCGCCGATGGGAGTTGTGTTTTCGTAGGGTTCGTTGATCG
>CAYPYF010000013.1:11300-47277 GCA_964414675.1 uncultured Dehalococcoidaceae bacterium | reverse complement strand
TCGGACGGCTCGTAACATCGATCGAACCCGGCCCGCCATGCAGCCCAGGCGCACCCGGCCGAGCCTGCCCCGTCGTTCAAGGAGCCATCGTGAACCTGCGTATTCCCGGTCCTACCACCGTCCCCGCGGAGGTAGCCCAGGCCGGCGCCGCCGAGATGATCAACCACCGCGGACCCGAGTTTGCCGCGATGATCGCCCGCACCACCGAGGGTGTGAAGAAGGTCTACCAGACCACGAACGACGTCGCGACGCTCACGGCTTCCGGCTCCGGCGCCATGGAGTCAGCGGTCGTCAACTTCACGAGCCCCGGGATGCACTCGCTGGTCGTCTCGATCGGCAACTTCGGCAACCGCTTCTGCGACCTCGTGAAGATCTACGGTGGCGAGCTGGTCCTGCAGGAGTACCAGGACGGCCAGGCGGCGGACCTCAACAAGATCGAGGAGGCCCTGAAGGCCGACCCGGAGATCCGCACCGTCTTCATCACCCACAACGAGACCTCCACCGGTGTCACGAACCCGGTGCTCCCGGGACTCGCGGCGCTCGTCCACGCGCACGACGCCCTCCTCGTCGTCGACGCGATCTCCTCGCTGTCCTCGATCGATGTGCAGACCGACGCGTGGGACCTGGACGTGGTGCTGTCCGGCTCGCAGAAGGGCTGGATGGTCGCCCCCGGCCTCGCCTTCGCCTCGATCAACGAGCGCGCCTGGGCCCGCCACGCCGAGACCGCCCCGCTGCAGCCGCGCTTCTACTTCGACCTGAAGCGGCACACGGACTCGCTGGCATCGGGCCAGACGCCGTGGACGCCGGCCGTGTCGTTGTTCTTCCAGCTCGACAAGGCGCTGGAGATGATGGAGGCCGAGGGCCTGCAGAACATCTTTGCCCGTCACCAGAAGATCGGCCAGATGGTCCGTG
The DNA here is from genome assembly GCA_964414675.1 of uncultured Dehalococcoidaceae bacterium. Classification (GTDB taxonomy): domain Bacteria; phylum Chloroflexota; class Dehalococcoidia; order UBA2979; family UBA2979; genus W-Chloroflexi-9. The sequence continues at coordinate 46,365 of CAYPYF010000013.1, read as the reverse complement.
ACGGCGTGCGCGGCATGGGCCTCGAACTCCTCGCGGACGAGGGCGTCGAGTCCGACACCGTGACGGCGTTCTGGGTGCCCGAGGGCGTGAACGGCAGCGAGGTCAGCAAGATCGCGCGTGAGAAGTACCAGACCGTCTTCGCCGGCGGCCAGGGCAAGCTCCGCGGCAAGATCATGCGCTTCGGCCACCTCGGCGCGATGACCGAGGCGGATATCCAGTCCGGACTGGACGCCCTCCAGAAGGCGTTCGCTGAAGCTGGGTTCAAGCCCTAGACCACGCAGACCACGCGGCCCGGCACTTGCCGGGCCGCACTGTTTCCACCGCAACCGCACCTGAGCACCGACCGCTCATGCACTGACCGACTCACGAGGGGACCGCACCGTGGCCAAAGTTCTGATCGCCGACAAGATCGCGCAGCAGGGGATCGACCTCCTCAGCAGCGACCACGACGTCGAGGTCAAGACCGGCCTCTCCGAGGCCGACCTCTGCGAGGCGGTGAAGGACGTGAAGGCGCTCATCGTGCGCTCGCAGACGCAGGTCACCGCGAAGGTCCTCGCCGCCGCGACGCAGCTGGAGATCGTGGCCCGGGCCGGCGTCGGCGTCGACAACGTCGATGTCCCCGCGGCGACCGAGCACGGCGTTGTCGTGGTGAACGCGCCGCACGCGAACACCATCTCCACCGCGGAGCACGCGTTCGGCCTCATGCTGGCCGCTGCCCGCAACACGGCGCAGGGCCACGCTTCGCTGCAGGGCGGCGCCTGGGACCGCGCGAAGCTGCAGGGCGTCGAGGTGGCCGGCAAGACGCTCGGCGTCGTCGGCCTCGGGCGGATCGGTTCGGAGTTCGCGAGTCGCGCGCGCGCGTTCCAGATGCGCGTCATCGCCTTTGACCCGTACGTGACCGCCGACCGGGCGCTCTCGCTCGGCGTCGAGATGATGGAGCTGGACGACCTGCTCGCGGAGGCGGACTTCGTCACGCTGCACACCGCGCTGACCGAGGCCAATCGCGGCATGATCAACGCCGAGCGCCTCGCGAAGATGAAGAAGACCGGCATCCTCATCAATGCCGCCCGTGGCGCCCTCGTTGACGAGCAGGCGCTCTACGACGCCGTGAACAACGGCGTCATCGGCGGGGCTGCCATCGATGTGTTCTCGGAGGAGCCGGCGGTCGGCAACATCCTCACCACGCACCCGAAGATCGTCGTCACCCCGCACCTCGCCGCCTCCACGAACGAGGCGCAGGACCGCGCCGCGGTCGATGTCGCGGAGCAGGTGCTCGAGGTCCTCGCGGGGGGCGCTCCGCGCTTCCCGGTGAACGTCCCGACCGTCGATCCGGAGACCATGGCCGTGATCGGGCCGTACCTCGGCGCGGCCCAGCTGGCCGGCAGCGTCGCGATGCAGATCAAGGTCGGCAACATCCAGAGCGTGCGGATCGAGTACCTCGGGGCGATCGGGAACCAGAAGGACCTCACGCCGCTGAAGGCGTCCGTCGCGTCCGGCCTGCTGACCGCCGTCCTCGACGAGCGCGTCTCCGCCGTGAACGCCCTCGCCGAGGCCGAATCGCGCGGCATGCGCCTGGACGAGACGACCGGGCCGGCGCTCGCGCCGTACTCCTCGGTGGTCACCGTGCACGTGACGACCGACCAGGGCGAGGAGATCGTGTCCGCCACGGACGCCGCCGGCGGCCCGGCCATCGTGGGCATCAATGACTACCCCGTCGAACTCGAGCAGGACGGCGCGACCGACAACGTCCTGCTGATCGAGAACATCGACCGCCCCGGCTCCATCGGCCGTGTGGGGACGCTCCTCGGGAGCCTCGAGGTGAACATCTCGTCGATGTCGGTGGCGCCGATCCCGGACGGCACGAGCGCCCTCATGCTGCTCGGCGTCTCGCGCGCGCTGACGAGCGACGAGGCCGAGCAGGTCGAGGCGCTCGACGGCATCCACCGCGTGCGACAGGCCCGCATCCGCTAGCACCGGGCTCAGTCCCGTGAACGCAGGAGGCCGCCCCACGGGCGGCCTCCTGCGTTGCTGCATGTGAACGGGCGGACGCCGTGCCCCGGGCAGGGCTGATATAACACCGGTAATCGCCGGGTCGGACGCGCAGCAAGGAGCCCATGTGGACGGAGTTCGGCCACTCACGGGGCGTCGTGTCGTCGAGGTGGGCGGGTCGATCCCCCTCGCGGCGGCGGGCAAGCTGTTCTCCGACCACGGTGCCGATGTCGTGAAGGTCGAGGCACCCGGCGGCGCCGTATTGCGGCGCATCGGTCCGTTCCCCGCCGACGTGCCGAGCCTGGAGACCGGCGCGTTCCACACCGCGCTCGACACCGGGAAGCGATCGCTCGTCCTCGACGTCACGACGGTGTCGGGCGTCGAGGTGCTCGACCGCCTCTGCGGCGCCGCCGACCTGGCCCTGGTCCACGCGGACACCGCGCTCGCCCGCGACCTGAGCGACGGGATCCGCGCCCTGCGGCCCCGTCCGAGCATCGTCGTGCTCATCGAGCACGGGCTGGAGGGGCCTCGGAGCGAGCGTCGCGAGAACGGCACGTCACTCCTCGCCTCCAGCGGGCGGATGCGGCAGCACTCGATCCCGGGCGAGGAGCCACTGCGCTACGCGCCGTACATCCCCGAGATGCAGTGGGGCGCCACGGCCGCCGCGGTGGCCGCCGCCTGCCTGTGGGCGACCTCGCAGGGCGGCGAACCTCGCGACGTCGAGGTCTCCGGCGTCGAGGCCCTCACCGGGAACGTCGACACCTGGTTCATCCCCTGGGAGTTCCAGGGCGCGGAGTCTCCGAGGCAGGCCGGGCAGTCGCGCACGATCTACCCGGCGGGGTGCTGGCGATGTGCTGACGGCCACGTCATGTTCGCCTCGGCGAATCTGCCGTTCTTCCCGCGACTCTGCGAGGCGATCGGCCGGCCGGACCTGGTCACCGACGCACGCTTCCTGACGCCCGCTGAGAAGGCGCTGCACTTCGACGAGTTCTTCGCCATCCTCGACCCCTGGTTGCGAGAGCGGACACGCGACGACGTGTTCACCTACCTCCAGTCGTACGGCGTGATGGTCGCGCCCGTCCTCGACGTGTCCGAGGTCGTGAGCGACCGGCAGGCCGTCGCCCGCGGCTCCTTCGTCGAGCACGTGCTGCCCGAGGGCAGCACGGCAGCGACGACGTTGCTCGCGGGGCCGCCGTTCCACCTCGACGGCGCGTGGGCAGCGGAGCCCGCGCCGCGCCTCGGGGAACACACGGACGAGGTACTGCGGAGCCTGGGCTACTCGACCACGGAGCGCCTCGCGCTGTTCCGCGCGGGGGTGACCGCATGACCTCGACGATGCTCTCCGGAATCCGCGTGGTCGAACTGTGCGAGGTCTGGGCGGGGCCAATGGCCGGGTCGCTCCTCGGCGACCTCGGCGCGGATGTCGTGAAGGTGGAGTCGTACCCGCGGAACTCGATGACGCGCCCGCTCGCGACGGTGCAGCCGTGGCCGGGCGAGGGCGGCCCGCCGTTCGAGCGCAGTCCGATCCACCACATCTCGAACCGGAACAAGCGCAACATCGCGCTGAACCTCCGCGAGGCCGGCGGCGCCGAGGCGTTGCGACGGCTGCTCGCGACGGCGGACGTGTTCTTCGAGGGCTACTCCGCCGGCACCGTGGACAAGCTCGGCTTCTCCTACGACGTCGCTCGACAGATCAACCCCCGGCTGATCTACATCTCGCTCCCCGGCTGGGGTGCGAACGGCCCGTACGAGGGCTACGTCACGCTCGGCTCAGGCCTCGACGCGGCGGCCGGCCACACCATCCTTCGCGGCTACCCGGACCGGCCACGGGAGGACACCCAGCCGATCTTCCACTCGGACGCCACGGGAGCCCTCGCGGTGGTGTTCGCCGTCATCACGGCGCTGCAGCAGCGCGCGGCGAGGGGCGAGGGCGCCTACATCGATATCTCGCAGATCGAGGTGCTGAACTGGCACCTCCCCGCGCTCGCCGCCGACTGGGGGATGAACCAGCGGAGCCAGGAACGTGTCGGCAACGCGGATCCACTGGTCGTCCCCCACGGCTGCTACCGAACGGCCGGCGGCGAGGCTGGCGACGAGTCGTGGGTGGTGCTCGCCGCCGAGGACGACGCGCAGTGGGCCGCCCTCGCGCAGGCCGCCGGCCACCCCGAGTGGGCGGCACGCGGCCACGCCTGGGCCGGCGTCCCGGGACGCCTCGCCGCCCGCGCAGAGATCGATGCGGCACTCGCCGACTTCGCGCGGACCGGTACCGCCGAGGAGATCGCGGAGCGTGTGCAGGCGGCCGGCGCCATCGCCGCGCCCGTCATCGCCCCGTGGTCGCTGCTCGCCGATCCGCAGCACGCCGCCCGCGACTGGATGAAGTACGTCGACCACCCCGTGATCGGGATGCAGGCGTTCCCGGGCTTCCTCTGGAACGTCGCGCCGGACGCGCCCTCGTGGGATCGCCCGACGGGCCTGGTCGGCGAACACAACGCCGAGGTGCTCCGCGAGCTCGGGTATACCGACGCCGAGATCGCCCACCTCGCCGAGGTAGGCGCGACAGGCGACCGCTACGGCGCGTAGGCATCGCCAGTCGCGGACCTAGTCCAGCGGGTTGTAGACCATCCCGGTCGCGAGCTTCGGGTAGTAGTAGGTCGTCTTCTGTGGCATCACCTCGCCGGCGTCGGCGACGTGCGTGACCTGCTCGACGCGGGTCGCGTTTACGAGGAACGCGAGGGCGGCCTCGCCGCTGTCGACGGCCTCCTCGGCTTCCGTGAGGCTCTCGGTGAAGGTCACGCGCTTGCCCTGCGTGAGCACGGCGCGCGTGATGCCGAAGACCGGCGTGAGCACCGTCTCCGTCAGCACCAGCGCGTCGAGGCCCTTCGAGGCGTCTGAGATCTGCTGCGGCATCGCGTTCTGGATCGCCTGTGGGTGGCGGGCGGTGAGGACGTGTGCGGACTCGTCACCGGTCGCGCCCAGAAGCCCGAACGTGAACGGCCCCATGCGGTTCGCCTGCACCTGTGCCCATGCTGCCCCGGCGGTGGGTGCCGCCTCGACGCGGTAGAGGGCGGACAGCCGCTGGAGGAGGTCGCCGGGGACCTCGCCGTGAATGAGGCGGTGGATCGGGAGGATGACGAGGCCCGGGTCGTCCTCCGGGATGAGCCCCATGAGGACGAAGTTCTCCGGCTCGTTGCCCGTCCACTTGCCCTTCTTCGCCGTCCGCGCAAGGTCGAGGTAGTCGAGCGCCGTGTGCGTGCGGTGGTGGCCGTCCGCGATCGTGACGTTCGAGCCTTCGACCGCCTCGGTGAGCGTCTTCACCTCGGACGCCGCGGTGACGACCCAGAGCCGGTGGCGGTCGCCGAGGGCGTCGGTCGCCTCGAAGTCGGGCTCACGCCTGGCGACATCGGCGAGGACGCGCTTCGCGTCGCCGGACGGGTCCAGGAACATGCCGAAGACCGGGCTGATGTTCGTCTTCGTCGCCTGGAGCAGCTTCATGCGCTCCTCGCGCGGGCCGGTCAGCGTGGCCTCGTGCGGCCGGATGATGCCCTCTTCCGGGCGGTGCAGGCGGGTGCGGGCGAAGAAGCAGCGGCGCGAGACGGTGCGCGTCCCGCCGGCGCCGGTGGGGATCTTCGCGCGCTGTTCGTACACGTAGTACGCGGGCTTCGCGTCGCGCTTGAGCGCGCCGTCCTTCCCCCACTGCGCGATGAGCTTCGCGGCGCCGGCGTACCGGTCGCGCTCAGAGCCTGCGGGGTTCTCGAGGTGGGCGGCGTTGTAGGGGGAGCGCGAGTGGAGCGCCTTCACCGCGTCCGCGCCCACCACGTCGTAGGGTGGGGCGATGACATCGCCCGGGGTCACCTTCGTCTGGTCGTAGCGGAGGCCGCGGAAGGGACGGATCTCAGTCATGGCGGTGGCTCTTTCGGATGCGATGCAGGCCAGGCGTGTGTGGGACGGCTGACTTTGACGGTGTCGGAAGGCGCTCCATAGACTGACCGCTCCGACGCCCGGCGCTCGACGCGCACCGGGACCAGCGCACAGTCTCGCAATCCTCGCCCCGACGTTCTACCTCGAAGGTCTCACGTCGACCATCCGAGGCACGCGGGCCCACGACGACAGGCACCTCATGGCTCGGTACTGCGTGTTCTGCGAGATCATTGCGAAGCGTGAGCCGGCGGACATCCTGTACGAGACGGACGACGTGATCGTCTTCCGCAACGTCCTCCGCTGGGTCCCGACGATGCTCCTCGCGGCCCCCAAGTCTCACAAGACCCAGACAGAGCTCTGGTCCGAGATGGGCGAGGTGGGCCAGGCTGCCATCAAGGTCGCGAAGGAGCACTGTCCCGGCGGCTTCCGCCTGATCTCCAACTTCGGCTACGACGGCATGCAGTCCCAGGAACATGCCCACGTCCACGTCCTGGGCGGCATGTTCCTCGGCGAGTACGCCTGACCGTCTCGACTCCGCCCGACGGCCCTCCGAGGGCGAAAGGAACCACCGATGTCCCACGCTGACCGCCTCACGCCATCCCTCGGCGAGGTCATGTACTCGATGAGGGCGATCCGCCGCCTGAAGCCCGACCCCGTCGCGATCGAGGACATCGTCACGATCCTTGATGCGGCACGGCAGGCGCCTTCGGGCAGCAACCGCCAGCCGTGGCACTTCCTCGTCGTCCAGGACGCCGAGCAGCGCGCGAAGCTCGGCGCGATCTACCGCGAGGCGTGGTGGGCGAAGCGTCGCGACGAGGGCTTCCACAGGCCCGAGGACTTCGACCCCACGGACAAGGTACGGATGAGCGCGATGCGCCTCGCGGACCACTTCGGCGAGCCGCCAGTGATCATCCTGATGTGCGCAACCAGCAGCGCGATGGTGGACACCACCGGCGTCATCCCGGCGACCCAGAACCTGCTCCTCGCCGCGCGGGCGCTCGGCCTGGGCGCGACGATCACGAGCCTGCACCCGGACGTGCAGGCCGAGGTGCGCGAGCTGTTCGGCATGCCGGACGGCACGGTCGTGGTCTACGCGATCCCGGTCGGCTATCCGCAGGGCAACTTCGGGCCAGTCTCGAGGAACCCGCTCGCCGATGTCGCCTCCCTCGACCGCTGGGGCGAGGCGCTGCCGGGCGCGTAGTCCGGGGGGCGGGACTACCGCTCGAGGCGGTACTCCCAGCCCTCCTGCCATGCGAAGTCCTCGGCCATCAGGTCCTCGAGTGTCCGGCGCTGGAGGCGGCATTCGAGCCCCCACCGCGTCGCGACGTGCCCGACGACGAGGATCCGTTTCCCGTCCCACCTCGCCGGGAGCGAGTCGACGAACCCGATGACGCGCTCGACGGCCTGCCGCCACGACTCGCCGTCCGGGTACGGCACGTCGAGGTGCGCGCGGCGCTCGGCGTGCATCGTCGCCGCCGGGCCGCCGTTCTCGTCGCCGTAGTCACACTCGCGCAGCCGCCAGTCGAGCAGGATCGGGGTGGTCATCCCCTCGAACGCGATGCCCACCGTCTCGCGCGCCCTTGCGAGGTCCGAGCAGAAGATCGCGTCGATGCCATCCCGACGCCGGCGCTGTCCGAGTTCGACCGCGAGGCCGCGGCCCTGCTCGGACAGGCGGCCGGGGAGCCAGCCGGTGGCGCGCCCGGCCTCGTTGTCCTCGGTCTGCGAATGCGTCTCGAAGACGATCTCGGTGGTCACGGCGTCCTGATCTCCATGCGGGCGACGAACGTGAGTGTCTCGCCGGCGGAACGCCCCGTGATCTCCCAGCACCCGGGCTCCGGGAGGTTGACGCCGGTCGCCTGGAGGTGCCCCGCGTAGCCCTCGGGAATCGACGCCACGAGCGGCCCCGAGGGCCCGTCGAGACGTCGGCCCGTGACCGTCAGTGGCGCGCCTCGTTCGGGTCGATACCAGACCAGCTTGGTGCCCGGCAGACCGCCGTCCTCGGGTCCGATGAGTTCGAGGACGCCGTCCGGCGGGCCGGTGACCCAGAGGTCGCCCGCGTGGTGGTAGGAGCCCGGGGTGTGCTGTCCGGTCGGCGTCCCGACGGTTGGGATGCTGACGGGGCACTCGTCCGCTGCGATGTAGTCGTCCGGCGACGCCCGGGTTGAGCATGCGGTAAGGGAGAGCAACAACGAGACGCCGAAGGCGACCGTCGCGACGCTAGACAGTCGGCGCCGTCTGCTCACGCTTCAGCGCTCCCGTGAGGAACTGGCGACCGTAGCGGAAGTCCGCGAGGGGCGTCCACCGTCCGCCGCCGACGCCCACGGGGAACACCATCGCCAGGTCGCCGTCCTCGATGCAGAGTTGCAGCGAGTCACGGAGCGCCTCGGCGGGGTGGTCGGACTCGACGAGCCAGGTGGCGTCGTTGACCTGCCAGTTCGCGACGCCGGCGGCCTGGATGGCGCCGGAAAGCGTCGGGTACTCGGGGGCAGGCCGCTGAAGCCGGCACATCACGGTGTACAGCATGCGTCGATCCCGTCGTCCGCCTGTCTGTCCCTGGGGAGGGGAGACAGCGGCTGACCTCGGGTGGTTGGACATAAAATTACGTGTGCAAGGATCGACCGTCAAGAGTTTTGATCAGATCGACGATCATTTCTTTCGGCCACGACCGCCGCCCGAGGAGCGCCATGCCCGGACTCACTGACCTCCGCGAACTCCTCGCCCAACTCGACCCGGCGCTGGACGAGCGCGAGTACGTCTTCGTGACCGTCGAGGGCGCGCGATATGGAGCGTTCGAGGAGCTCGAGCCGCTCGCGTCGTTCGCCGAGGAGGAAGGGCTGACGCTCGTCCTCGAGCGGGGGCGGGCAGAGTCTTCTGGACTGGCCTTCGAGGGCGTCATGCGGCGCATCACCCTGACGGTGCACTCGAGCCTCGACGCCGTCGGGCTCACGGCGGCGGTTGCGAGCGCCCTCGCTGAGGCGGGCGTCAGCGCGAACGTCATTGCCGCGTACCACCACGACCACCTCTTCGTGGCGACCGCCGATGCCGGGCGCGCGCTGGCGACGTTGCGCGTCCTGCAGGCTCAGTCGCGGTAGCGTGAGCGAGCCCGTACCGGGTACGGGCATTGCAGACTCTCCCGCATCCGGCCTACGGTCGGAAGGCGCGGTCGGCTTCCCCGGGTCCAGCGTCTCGCTGGGGACACGCGGAGGCTCCCATGGGCAACCCCCTTGGCTCGGTCGCGGGCAGCGGTATCGCTGTCGGCGTGGTGGTCGGTGTCATCATCGGCGTCGTCCTCGACAACATCGCGATGGGCATCGGCATCGGGCTCGCGATCGGCATCGCGTTCGGCGGGATCGGCGTCGCCCAGAACGACGCCGGAAAACGCGAGGAACGCCGCGCCGATCAGACGGATGCTCGCGACGAGGACGAGGATTAGCGCAACCGTCCTACGAGTGCGCGGCGCGCCACTCCTTCATCACGTTCCGCTGTGCCTCGAAGTGTCGCTCGATGCCCAGCATCGCGAGGTCCACGAGCTGCGCCATCTCCTGGCGCGTAAACGGTGCGTGCTCAGCCGTGCCCTGCACTTCGACGAGCTGTCCGGTGCCCAGCGCGACGACGTTGAAGTCCACGTCCGCGCCGGAGTCCTCGCGGTAGTCCAGGTCGAGGAACAGGTGTCCCTCGATCGCGCCGACTGACATCGCGGCGACCTGCGTCTTCAGGGGCGACGTCGGGAGGCCGCCCGCGCGCTGGAGGTAGTCGACCGCCATCGCGAGGGCGATCCAGCCGCCGGTGACGGCGGCGGTGCGGGTGCCGCCGTCCGCCTGGATGACGTCGCAGTCGATCGTGATGGTGGTCTCGCCGAGCTTGCCCATGTCGACCGCTGCCCGGAGCGACCGGCCGATGAGGCGCTGGATCTCCTGCGTGCGCCCGCCCTGCTTGCCGCGGGCAGCCTCGCGGTCTGATCGCGTGTGGGTGGAGCGCGGGAGCATGCCGTACTCGGCGGTGACCCAGCCGCGCCCGGAGTTCCGGAGCCAGCCCGGCACGCCGGCCTCGACGCTCGCGGTGCAGAGGACGCGGGTGTCACCGGTGGAGATCAGGACGGAGCCCTCGGCGTGCTTCGTGAAGCCCGGCTCGATGACCAGGGGGCGTTCCTCGCGGAGGCCGCGGCCGTGGGAGCGTTCGAATGCCAAGTGCGTCTCCAGACCAGTCAACGAGGTGCCGCCGTCAGGCCGTCGGAACGTAGCACGCCCCACCGTTCCGGCCTTCCACCTCTGACCCTCCCCCCTCGTGGGGGAGGGTCAGAGGTGGGGGATTGCCACCGGGTCGCGCTACAGCGTCTGGACGGCTCCCACTTCGAGAGGCGAGTGTGAGCGGGTACTGGCGCGGCATCCGGGGGGCCTCCACCGTACGATGAGCCCATGGCGCAGTACCGGCTCTCCCGAGGCGACACCGGCAAGTCGGTGCTCGAACCTCTCGAACTCCTCGCGTCCCCCTTCGAGAACGGGCCGGGAGAGTTCAAGGGCGTGGGCGGTGTGGTGCTCGGCAACGCGAGCCGGGTGATGCTGATGCGGTTCGAGTCCGGATCGCACCCCGGCTTCCACCGCGCCATCCCCGCGTTCGCGGTCCTCCTCGAGGGCGCGCTGATCGTGGCGGCCGGCGACGGCGCCGAGGTCACCCTCGCGCCCGGCGATGCGATCCGCGTCGAGCCGATGGAGCGCGGGACGTGGCGCCTCGGCAACCCGGGCCTCGTCGACGCCCTCTTCGCCGTCGTACCGATGCCACCGGTGTCGAACGCGGAGACCGAGGGCTAGCGGCGCTTCGGCGGGCCGCTGTACGCACGGATCGTCACGTCGTGGTCGAGGCCCGAGTGGGCAAACGCGAGCAGCGCCATCGCCTCGCGGGTGACGGCGCGTTCGTCGCTTCGCGTGAGGCGACCGAAGGTCTCGACGCCCAGCGTGGCGCGCGACTTCGTCGCAGCGACCGTCCAGCACGCACTGACCATGCCATCGACGAGGACCGTGCCGACGTTCCGGTCTTCGGCGAGAAACGCGCTCTTGCCTCGGGCGGTTGGGACGATCCTCGATCGGTCGTCGTGGCCGAGCACCACGTTGTCGTAGGTGGGAAGGAAGCGCACCGGGGCGGGCACATCCGGATCCGCGATCGGCGCATCGCGAAGGTCGAACAGCTCCCGGCCGGACTCGGCGCGTAGGTGCGCAGCCGCTTCCGCATCCCTTCGAACGTCTCGCGCATCCCGGTCAGGCGGCTCCAGTTCTGGAAGTCCGCGACCGAGGCCGGCCCGAAGGCAGCGAGGTACCGGCGGACGAGCACGGGCAGCGGAATGGGCGTCCGCAGCGGCCTCCGCACCCAGTCGTCGAGGTTGGCCCAGGTGGGCGGCAGCGTCTTCCCCCAGACGCCGCGAGGCGTGACCTGCACCACCGGGATGACGTAGGTCATCGCGCGGCGCGCCTGCTCCTGGACGTGGCCGAACTGCTCGCCCATCCGCGCGGCGAGTTCGCCGGCCGCGAGCGGTTGCTCGTGCAGGACGCGGCGTCCCTCCTCGCAGAAGGCGCGACGTTCGTCCTCGGGCATCGCGCGGACCTGCCGGCCCCACGCCGTCGCGCCGAACGTCCTCGTGAGCATCGGCTCCATGCGCGGCCACAGCGTGCGCGCGTCCCCGGCGGTCACGAGGTGCAGCGTCCCGCGCATCAGCACGGCGCGGACCGCATCGCGCTGCTCGACGTGTGCCGCGAGTTCGCTCGGCTCGAACCCCTCGAGGCGCGACCAGAGCGCGTAGTACGGGTCGAGCGGCAACTGTGCCTGCAGCCCGACGAGGTGCTCGACGGCTTCGATCGGTGGCATCGACGCGCGCTCCAGGAGCAGCTGACGCTGCAGCAGCGTGCGGTTCAGCACCCGGTCCGAAAGCACCTTGCTCATGCGGCCGATCTTCTCATCGGCGGGTGTCCATCCAGAGCCCGTCGCCGTCGCTGCGGAACGTCACCGTGCCGGCCTCGTCCGTCCGGCGAAGCGAGATGGCCGGGTCGAGCGCGTACCGGCCGAGGACGTCGGGGTGCGGGTGGCCGTACGCGTTCGCTCCCACCGGGATCACCGCAACCGCCGGCGAGACGGCCTGGATGAACGCGCTGGTCGAGGAGGTATTCGACCCGTGGTGCGGCACGACGAGCACATCCGCGCCGAGGTCCACCCCCGACGCGACAAGCCACGACTCGCCGGCGGCCTCGACGTCTCCGGTCACGAGGATCCGGCGCTCGCCGAGGTGGACCATGAGGACGAGCGATCCGTCGTTGTCGGACGAGAGGCGGTGGTCTCTGGTCGCAGCGGGCGGCGCGATGACCTCGACGGTGAGGTTACCCACCGTGAGCCGGTCGCCGATGTCGATCGGCTGGGCAGTGTGGCGGTCGGCGTACCTCTCGACGGTGGACTCCTCCGCGTACACCGAGCCGACCGACATCCGGTCGAGGATCGACTCCAGGCCACCGGTGTGGTCGAGGTCGTCGTGCGTGAGGACGATCGCGTCGAGGTCCGTGACGCCCTCGCGGCCCAGCGCGGCAAGCACCGCACCGTCGCGTGGCCCGGTGTCGATCAGCAACGTCGCGTCACCGTCCTGCACCAGTACGGCGAGGCCCTGCCCGACATCGAGCACTGCTACCCGTGGGAGGTCCTCGGACGGCGCGAGGGCGCCCCACCACAGCCCGATGGCAACGACTGCGAGCCCGGTGGTGGTGGCGAGGTGTGTGCTGACGCCTCCATCGAGGACTGCCTCCGTGGTGTGGGTTCGGACGTACCCGGCGAGGCAAGCGGTCACGACGGTCAGGACGCCGACGAACGCGACTCCGGCCACCAGCGGGAGCGTGACCGCGACCTGAGCGGCGGGCAGCCCGGCCAGCATCTCGACCAAGGCGAGGAAGGAGGCGGGAACGATCGCGAGCGTCGTCCCGACCGGTCCGCCGCCTCCGGCCAGCGCCGCGACGGCTGCGACGAGGACCGTGGCCTCGTACAACGGCGCGACGAGGACGTTCGCGAGGATCGTCCACGGCGCGATGACCTCGAAGGCTGCGACCTGCACCGGGAGGACGGCGATCGCTGCGCCGGTCGCGGTGGAGGCGACGCCGACGAGGGCTGCGCGACCCGGTGCGGTGAGCGACGGGAACCTCGCGAGAGTGGCGTCGCGTAGCACGGGCGCAAGCGTCGTGATGCCGGCCGTCGCCGCTGCGCTCAACTGGAACGCGACGTCACGGACGAGCCGCGGCTCGATCGCGAGCATCAGGCCGGCGGCGTACGTGAGGTACACCCAGCCCGGAGTCCGACGCCCGGTGACACCGGCGGCGACGACCGCGACCGCCATGATCCCCGCGCGGACGACCGGAGGGTCCGCCCCGACGAAGGTGATGTACGCCGGGAGGAACACCAGCGCGATCAGCGATGCGATCCGCCGCGAGACGAACGCAGTCAGTGTCGATACCGCGATCCCAATGAGGAGCGCGACGTTCTGGCCCGACACGACCACGAGATGTGTCGTCCCGGTGGCACGGAGCGCCTCATCGACGTCGTCCGGGAGGGACCCTCGCTCACCGATGAGCATGCCCGCGGCGAGCGAGGCCTGCGGCTCAGGGAGCGTCCTCCCGATGCGGGTCACAACGGTGCGATGGAACCCCTCGAGGGCGCCGCGCCAGCCTCGATCGGCGGTGCCGAGGCGCTCCCAATCGCGCGGGAACGAGCCGACGAGGTAGATGTCGCGGTCCCGGAGGTACGCGTCGTAGTCGAACGCCTCCACCTCGGGCGGTCGGTCGAGGTCGACGACGAGGCGGATCCGGTCGCCGGCGAGTGCCAGGCCCTCGTCGGCGCGGGCGCTGACACGGATGCCGCCCTCGACGGGCGTGTCATCGACCAACTCCACGTCGAGGTCCACGCGCTGCAGTGAGCCGCGCACCACGGCGTCGCTGCGGGCGACTCCAACCACCTCGTGCGCGCCGGTCATCGACGCGAGGGCTGGCGCTGGCCGTGCGTCGAGGGTGGCGAGGTGCCAGTGCGCGAAGGCGGCGACGGCCACCGTGGCAGCGAGCGTCAGCGTGAGCGCCCTCGAGGAGCCGCTCAGGGCGACGACGGACACGACGAGCCCGCCCATGAGTGCCGTCAGCAGCCACGGCCCGCCGAGGATGGCGGCGGCGACGGTGCCGGCGACATAGCCGCCTGCGAGCAGCGGCAGGGCAGGCACTCGGTTCATCGCACGACCACGAGCGTCCGGATCCCCTCCCATACGGACGGGGGGACGAGTCCTCGGTCGGTGAGGTCGTCGACGGAGGCGAGCGGACGCGCCTCGATGATCGCGCTGGCGCGCGCGGGGCCGATGCCCGGGAGCGCCTCGAGCTCCGCCTGCGTCGCGGAGTTCAGGTCGATGAGAGCGGTCGCGAGTGCGTCGCCCTGGAAGGGCACGTGGACCGCGTCCTCGTCGCGGACGCGCAGTGCGAGGTTCAGCGCACCGAGGTCGGCGTCGGGCAGCGCGCCACCCGCATGCTCGATGACGTCTGCCACACGGTCGCCGGGTTGGGCCTCGATCAGCCCGGGTGCGGCCACCGCGCCGTCGACCTGCACCATGATCGTGTCGATGCCACCGGGCGCGTCGCGTCGCTCCACCTCGACGCCGAGGTCATCGCCGCTGCTCCGGACGGCGATGACGACGAGTGCGATCAGTGCGAGGGCGATGAGGGCGAGGTTGAGCAGCGTCCCCGGCTGGGGTCGGAAGACGGGGAGGAGAGACTCGGACGACGATCCGTCAGGTGGGGGTACTGCCATCGCGTCGCGCATCGTACCGATTCGGTGAGTTTGGGCGTTCCTATACCGGTACATAACGAGGATCGGTATACTGGCCGTTCCCCAGTCCGGGGGTCATGGGTGCCAACCACCTGCATCTCGCAGGCATGACCTCCCCATTCTCCGGAGTCCCGCCGTGTTGGGCCGTGATTTCACCTCGATCCTGGACGTGTCCCCGGCGGAGTTGACGCGCCTCCTCGACCTCGCGCTCGGCATGAAGCGCGACGGGACGAACCAGGTCCTCCGTGGCCAGGCGCTTGCGATGATCTTCGAGAAGCCGTCGCTGCGGACGCGGACATCGTTCGAGATGGCGATGCACCGCCTCGGCGGGACCGGCCTGTACCTCTCGGCCCACGAGGTGCAGATGGGCGAGCGCGAGCCGGTGCGCGACGTGGCGCGCGTCCTGTCGCGGATGGTGCAGGCGATCGCCGCGCGTACCTACGAGCACTCGACGATCCTCGAACTTGCGCAGTGGGCCGACGTGCCCGTCGTGAACGCACTGTCTGATGACGAACACCCCTGCCAGGCGCTGGCCGACCTCCTGACCCTCCGCGAGCGCTTCGGGAACCTCCCGGGCGTCCGCTTCGCTTACGTCGGCGACGGCAACAACGTCGCCCGGTCGCTCGCCTACGCCTCGGTGATGGCGGGGATGCACCTCGTCGTCGCGTCGCCTGAGGGCTACCACCTGCCGGCCGAGACGCTGGACCGCGCCGCGGCCCTGCCCGGCGAAGGCACGGTGACCCAGCTGACCGACCCGACCGAGGCCGTGCGTGACGTCGCCGCCGTCTACACGGACGTGTGGGCCTCGATGGGTCAGGAGGCCGAGGCCGCCCAGCGCGCCGAGGACTTCGCGGGGTACCAGTTGAACGCCGAACTGATGGCCGCCGCGCCCTCGGACGCCCTGATCATGCATGACCTTCCCGCCCACCGTGGCGAGGAGATCACCGACGAGATGATCGAGTCCCCGCGCTCCGTGGTATTCGACCAGGCCGAGAACCGGATGCACGCGCAGCAGGCGGTGCTGGCGTCTATCCTCGCCGGGTAGGTCAGTCGCGGAGCGCCGTCCCCGTTGGGGCGAGACGCTGACGCGTCAGAGTGCTTGAGGGGGTCCCGTTGCCCGAGATTCCGGAGGGCCTACGGGACGTCCTGATCCGCTTCGATGTCTCGGCAGCGGTCGACATCCTCATCGTCGCGCTCTCGATCTACTGGCTCCTGCTCCTCGTCCGTGGGACGACCGCGATGACAGTCCTCCGGGGTGTGGGCGTGCTGCTCATCGGGGCGTTCGCCCTCAGCCGGATCTTCAACCTCCTGGTGATCAACTGGATCCTGCGGAACTCGGTGACCGGGCTGCTGGTCGGCGCGCTGATCGTCTTCCAGCCGGAGATCCGCCGCGCCCTCGAGCGGCTGGGACGTACCGGCATGCGCTCGATCCTCCGTCGCGAGGAGCGCCAGGACACGCTGAACCTCATCGTGCGCGCCTCGTTCGGGCTGGCCCGCACCAGCACCGGCGCCCTCGTCGTCATCGAGCGCGAGACCGGGCTGCAGGAGGTCATCGACACCGGGATCCCGATCCACGCGACGCTGTCCGTCGAGCTGCTCCAGAGCATCTTCCCGGAGACCGGGCCGCTGCACGACGGTGCGGTGGTGATCCGCGGAGGAACGATCGTCGCGGCGGGATGCACGCTCCCGCTGTCGGACTCGCCGTTGCCGGCGGAGTACGGCATGCGTCACCGCGCGGCCGTCGGCCTTACGGAGCGCACCGACGCCGTCGTCGTCGTGGTCTCCGAGGAGCGCGGCACGGTGTCACTCTGCTCGAACGGCCGCATGGTGCCGAACCTGGACGACCACCGGCTCAGCCGGCAGCTGCATCGCCTGTTCGAGCTCGAGTACCAGGAGGCGACGGAGCCGTCCGGCTCCAACACGTCCGCCGGTGAACGGCGGGCGTCCTGAGCCGCTTCCTGGGGGACCTCCGCCGCGACGAGCTCGTGGACCTGGGGCGCGACTCGTGGCGTCGCCTCGTCGGATCGCTGCGCCGCACGCCGGGGCTCCTCGTGATCTCGCTGCTGCTCGCGATCTCGCTCTGGGTGTTCGTCACGGACACCGAGAACCCGACGATCGTCGACTACTTCCCGCAGCCCATCCAGGTCGAGGCGGTGAACGTCCGCGAGTCCCTGGGCGTCGCGAACCAGCTCCCGACGGTGAGCGTGCGCGTGTCCGCGCCCACCGACCGGTGGGAGGACCTCACTGCCGCGAACTTCCGCGCCTTCGTCGACCTCAACGGGTTCGACGCCCGCTCGCAGGAGGTCCCCGTCCAGATCGAACTACAGGGCGTCCGAGGCGCGCGCGTCGTGGAGACGGATCCCCGGAACATCGTCGTGAACCTCGAAGACCTCGTCAGCAAGACGGTCTCGGTGGAGACACGCGCCGTCGGATCGCTCCCGATCGGCTACGAACTCGGCACGATGGTCCCGGCGACGCCCAGCGTCACGGTGACCGGCCCCGAGTCGCTCGTGGAGCTGGTGGCCGAGGCCGCCGCCGATGTGAACGTGACGGGGCTCACGGTCAGCGTCGAGCAGACGGTGCCGCTGAAGCCGCTGGGCGCGGGCGGCTCCGAGATCCGGGGCGTGCGGCTGGATCCCGCGACCGTGCGGGTCTCATTGACCGTGGACCAGAGCACCATCACGCGCACCGTGCCGCTCACGGTGGAGGTGTCCGGGACGCCGGCGCCTGGCTTCCGGGTGACCTCGGTCAGCGTGTCGCCTCCCGCCGTCCAGGTGCAGGGCTCGCTCGTGTCGGTCCAGCAGGCCGACTCGATCGCGCTCGCGCCGGTGAACGTGAATGGCGCGCGCTCGGACATCGTCCGGTCGGTGGCGATCCCGCTGCCGGACAACCTCCAGTTCGTCGGCCCGGAGCGCGCGACGATCACCGTGACCCTCGAGGCGATCGAGAGCACCACCCGCACGACGGTGATCGTGACGCCGCTCAACGTCAGCGACTCGCTCCTGGCGACGTTCGACCCGGGCGTCGTGGACGTGCAATTGACCGGGCCGTTGCCCGTGCTCAACGCGCTGTCGCCGGCGGACTTCGCGGCGGAAGTTGACCTCGCCGGCCTCGGCGCGGGGACGTTCACGGTGCCAGTCCGGGTGCGCGTGCCAGACGGTGTGTCCGTGGACTCAGTGCAGTCAGAAACGGTCACGGTTACTCTCAGTCAGAGATGACCCTCCAAACCGCTGAACGCGCACCGCTCGTCGCCCTCGTGGGCCGCCCCAACGTGGGCAAATCCGCGCTCTTCAACCGTGTCACCCGCCGTAACCGCGCGCTGGTCGAGGACCTCCCCGGCACGACGCGCGACCGGAACTACGGTGTCGTCGAGTGGACCGGCCGCGTCTTCCGCGTCGTCGACACCGGCGGCCTCATCGAGTCCGACATCGATCCCTTCAGCCCCCTGATCCGCCGAGGCGTCCAGCAGGCGATCGAGGAGGCCGACGCGGTGATCTTCGTCGTCGACGCGACGACGGGGCCGATCGCCGCGGACCTCGAAATCGCGGAGCTGTTGCGTCGTTCGGGGCGTCCGGTGATCCTCGCGGCGAACAAGACCGACACGAGTGCCGGGCGCGCCGGCCTCGCCGAGTTCTACGAGCTTGGGCTCGGCGAGCCGGCCTCCGTCTCCGCCATCCACGGGCAGGGCGTCGGCGACCTCCTCGACACGGTGCTCGAGACCATCGAGGGCGTCCCGCCCGCCGAGGCCGAAGACCCGCGCGTCCGCGTGGCGATCGTCGGCCGTCCGAACGTGGGCAAGTCGTCGCTGGTCAACGCCATCCTCGGCGAGGACCGCGTGCTCGTCTCGGACGTTGCGGGCACTACCCGCGACCCCATCGACACCCCGTTCGAGTTCGGCGAGCACCAGATGCTCCTCGTCGACACGGCTGGCATCCGGCGGCGCGGGCGCGTCGAGCGAGGCGTCGAGCGCCATTCGGTGCAGCGTGCGGAGCAGGCGATCGACCGTGCCGACGTCGTGGTCGTCGTGATCGACTACGAAGAGGTCATGACCGCGCAGGACACCCACATCGCCGGGTACGCCGTCGAGGCCGGCAAGGGGATGATCCTTGCCGTGAACAAGTGGGACCTCGCGGAGGACCGCTCGGGCAGGGCAGAACTCTCGAAGGCGATCGACCAGCGCTACAAGTTCGCCCCGTGGGCGCCGGTGATGTTCAGCAGCGCGCTGACCGGTGAGGGCGTGCAGGACCTCCTCGAGCTGTGCGCGCACGTCGCCGAGGTGCGCCAGCGCCGCGTCCAGACGGGCGAGTTGAACCGCGTCATCCACCGTGCGATGGCTGAGCACGGCCCGCCGACTATTAGACATAAGAAACTGAAGGTGATGTACGTCACCCAGGCCGCGGTCTCACCGCCGACCTTCGTCTTCTTCGTGAACGATCCAGAGCTGGTCCACTTTTCGTATGGTCGCTTCCTGGAGAACCAGTTGCGGGCGAAGTTCGACTTCACCGGGACGGCGATCAAGCTCGTCTACCGCCGTCGCTCCGAAGACCGGTTTGCGGAGGACTGATGGACCCGATCGTGGCCACGGCGCTGGCGGGGGGCATTGGCTATCTGCTGGGCGGGATCCCGTTCGGCCTGATCGTGGGGCGCCTGTCCGGCCTCGGTGACGTGCGCCAGTACGGCTCCGGCAAGACCGGGTTCACGAACTCGCTCCGCACCATGGGCGTGCGTCGGGCGCTGGTCGTCGTCGTGGGCGACATCGGCAAGGGCGCCCTCGCCGTCGTGATCGCCCGCGCGCTGTTCGATGAGCCCGCGGCCGGTGCGCTGGCTGGCGCGGCCGCCGTGGCCGGGCACATCTACCCGGCGTTTGCGGGCTTCCGCGGTGGCCGAGGTGTCGCGACGGCGTTCGGCGCGTTCCTCGGCGTCTCGCCGCCGGCAGCCGGGCTGATCCTGCTCGCCTCGATGATCGTGCTCGCGGCCTTCCGGTACGCCTCGCTCATGTCCGTGACGGGCGTCTTCGCCGGCTTCCTGGTCGTCGGCGGTATGTGGGCGCTCGGCGACATCGAGGGCGCGTACTTCCTGTTGTTCGCGGTGCCGACGATGACGCTCGTGGAAGTCAGCCACATCGGCAACATCCGGCGCCTCCTCGCCGGCACCGAGCCCAAGCTGGGGCAGGGCGGCGGACGGCGACCGGCGGGCGCCTCGTAGCCATGCCCCAGGCCTACCAGTCCGCGGTAGTCGTCGGCGCGACGGCGTGGGGCACCACGCTCGCGGTGCACCTCGCACGCAACGGCCAGCCGACGACCCTGCTCGCACGCACGCCCGAGGAGGCCGGTGCGCTCCGCTCAGCGCGGAGCAACGAACGCCGCCTGCCGGGTGTCATGTTCCCGGCGAGCCTGGCCGTCGAGGCCGCTCGCGGGGCGCTGGCCGGCGCTGGCCTAGTGGTCTTCGCCGTGCCTTCGCGCACGCTCGAGGCGAACGCCGCTGCGCTCGCGGATCACGTGCCGTCCGACGCCACTCTGCTGTCCGCCGTGAAGGGGATTGAGACGTCCACCGGCCGCCGGATGAGCCAGGTCCTGGGCGACGCCCTGCCGGGCCGCCCGGTCGCGGTGCTCTCCGGCCCGAACCTCTCTCGCGAGGTAGCCGCTGGGCTGCCCGGTTCGACCGTGGTCGCAACCCTCGACGCCGACGTGGAGGCGCTCCAGCGGGCATTTCACTCGCCCTCGCTCCGTGTCTATACGTCGGAGGACGTCATCGGCGTCGAGATGGGTGGGGCGCTGAAGAACGTCGTGGCGATCGCCGCCGGGATGGTCGACAGCCTCGGCTTTGGCGACAACGCCAAAGGCGCGCTGCTCACGCGTGGCCTCGCGGAGATGAGTCGCCTTGGCGTCGCCGCGGGAGCCGACCCCATGACGTTCCAGGGGCTCGCGGGGATGGGCGACCTCATCGCCTCCTCGTACAACCCGCACGCCCGCAACCGCCGCCTCGGCGAGCTCGTCGCCGGAGGGGCCAGCCTGGCGGCAGCCCTCGAGGTGCTGGGCGAAACGGCCGAGGGCGCCACGACGATCGAGGCTGCCCGCGCCCTCGCGGCGCGGTTAGGCGTCGAGATGCCGATCACGGACGGCCTGCATCGTGTCCTGTACGAGGGACAGTCGCCGCTGCGCGCCATGCAGGAACTGATGTCGCGCGAGCCTCGGTCGGAGCGGGTGAGCTCCCCGGGACCGACCCGGACGTCGTAGCGCCTCGCCAGCCTTCCGTAACCGCTCACGAGGGCGCTCAGCGCCCGTTGCTACACTCGATGGTGGGAGATGCCAGATGACCCAGGACGGCCCTGAATTGACCCCCGATCCCGACGAGCGGGGGCCGCTGCCGAGCGCCGCGGAAGTCCTCGCCGAGGTCGAGCGCGGTGCGGCGCTGGAGCCCTCGCGTCTACGCGCGCTCTCGGAGCCGGATGAGTCCACGCTCCGCGCCGTGATGACGATGTGGCCGAAGGTGCCCGCGGAGCGGCGACGTGAGTTGCTCGCAGCCCTCGAACGGCTCGTCGAGGAAGACGTCACGCTCGACTTCCACCGCGTTGCGCTGACTGCCGTCCGTGACCCGGACGCGGCGACGCGCATCCTCGCCGTCCGCGGCCTCCACTCCGAGGAGCGTCCGGAGTACCTGCGCCTGCTCCTGTCGCTCCTCCGCGACGACACCGTCCCCGACGTCCGCGCCGAAGTCGCGACCGCGATCGAGCCGTACGTCGTCGCCGCCGAGCTCGGCATGGTCCCCGACGAGGACGTCGAGACGCTGGCCGCCACGCTCCGCGACGTGATCGAGGACATCGAGGAGTCGGACGAGGTGCGCGGACGCGCCCTGGAGGCCCTCGGTGCGTTCTCGGACGAGTCCACGGGTGAACTCATCTCGGAGCAGTACGAGATCGGCAGCCACCGGATGCGCCTCGCCGCGCTCCGGGCGATGGGACGGTCCGCCTCGGAGGGCTGGCTCGAGGTGCTGATCTACCACTTCGACGACGAAGACTCCGAGGTGCGCGCGGTCTCCGCCGAGGCAGCAGGCGCGCTCCTCGTGGACGAGGCGGTGCCTGCCCTGATCATGCTGGCGCAGGAGGACAAGGACGACGACGTCCAGGTGGCCGCGATCAAGGCGCTGGGCGAGATCGCGAGCGACGAGGCCGAGCGTGTCCTCACCCGCTGGCTCTCCGAGCGTCACGAACCCCACATCCAGGACGCGATCCGGGACGCCCTCGCCGAGGTGCAGTTGCTGACCGGCGAGTTCGTGGACGACGAACGTGACTCGCCGATGTTCGGCGTTTCGGACGACGACGACTTCGAAGCACGGGACCGGCAGAATTGACCACCGAAGCGGTCGCAGCCGGAGGCGTGGTCTTCCGCGAAGGCGATGAAGGCCCCGAGATCGTCCTCGTGAGCCGTCGCGCCTCGGGCCTGTTCGCGCTGCCCAAGGGCAAGGTGGACCCGGGCGAGGTGGTGGAGCAGACGGCGGTCCGCGAGGTGCGCGAGGAGACCGGTCTCCTCGCGGAGATCATCGAGCCGCTGGGCGAGGTGAACTACTGGTTCACGGACGACGGCGGGGAGCGGGTAGACAAGGTGGTCCACCTCTTCCTCATGCGTCCCACCGGCGGCGACATCGCCGACCACGACCACGAGTTCGACGACGTGGGGTGGTTCCACCTGGCCGAAGCGGAGCGCCTGCTGACCCACAAGAACCAGTTGCACATCTTGCACCGCGCGGCGGAACTGATCGCTAAGATGCCTGCATGACGTCGACCCGGCCTGCAGTCATTGCCGAAGGGCAGCTGGTCAGGCTCCGCGAGAAGCACATCGACGATGCCGAGCGTGACTACGCCTGGCGGTGCGATCCGGAACTCGCGGCCTACGATGCCGCACGCCCGCTGTCCGTGCGGTTCTCGAACTTCGTCGCGACCATGTCCGAAGAACTCCAGTACCCCACGATCCATCGGCGCACGTTCGCCATCGAGGACCGCGAGGCCGGCGTGCACATCGGCAACGTGATGTTCTACGGCTACGACGCCATGAGCCGCGAAGCCGAGCTCGGCATCACCGTCGGGAACCGCGACTACTGGAGCCGCGGGTACGGCTCGGACGCCGTGCGCTGCATGCTCCGATACCTCTTCCAGGAGATGAAGCTGCGCCGCGTGTTCCTCCATACCCTGTCGTGGAACTACCGCGCGCAGGCCGCCTTCGAACGCGCCGGCTTCCGCCAGGTGAAGCGCGTCAGCCGCGGCGGCTACGACTTCATCTACATGGAGGCGTTCCCCGACGACGACGAGGACGACGCCGCGCAGTAGGCGGCCTCCGAGGTCGAGACAACGAGCAGGGCCGCCCATTGGGCGGCCCTGCTGTCTTCGAGTGACCTCGAAGGTTAGTGGCTGTTGAGCCAGTTGTTGGACGTGGCTAGCTGGCCTTCGCGACCGGGCGGCCGGGGAGGTCCAGGTCAGCCGGCGGCGGGGCTGGGTTGGACGTGCCCTGCATCAGCTGGCTCGGCACCAGGGCGCGGAGCTCGTCCACCTCCCACGTGCCGGCCTTGGCGATGGTCCGGTACGGCGTCTCGTCGTGCGCCAGCGAGACGTTGCCGCCGCTGACGTAGAAGCACTTGCCGTTGATGTTCCACGCCTGGTCCGTCATGAGGTAGGTCACCATCGGCGCGACGTACTTGGCGTCACGCAGCTGGTTGACGATGCTCTCGCCCCGCGGGACGCCGCCGCCGATGCCGGCGCGGGCGCGCAGGTCACGCGAAGCGTCCGGGACGGACTGCGTCATGCGGGTGGCCGCACCGGGGCAGATCGCGTTGGCGGTGATGCCGTAGCGGCCCAGGTCGCGGGCCGCGCAGCGGACGCCACCGGTGATGCCGGCCTTCGCCGCACCGTAGTTCGCCTGGCCGGTGTTGCCGTTCATGCCCGAGCCGGAGGAGAAGCCGACGATGCGGCCGCTCCGCTGCTGGCGCATGATGATGGACGCGGGCTTCACCACGTTGAAGAAGCCGGTGAGGTGGACGGCGAC
Organism: uncultured Dehalococcoidaceae bacterium; assembly: GCA_964414675.1. Classification (GTDB taxonomy): domain Bacteria; phylum Chloroflexota; class Dehalococcoidia; order UBA2979; family UBA2979; genus W-Chloroflexi-9. The sequence continues at coordinate 22,597 of CAYPYF010000013.1, read as the reverse complement.
CACGTCGTCCCACTCCTGCTCCGTCATGTTGAAGACCATGCGGTCCCGCAGGATGCCAGCGACGTGGATGACGCCGTCGACACGGCCCCACTCGTCCATGGCCTGCTTGATCATGTTCTCGCCGCCCTCAGCGGTGGCGACGGTGTCCATGTTCGCGACGGCCTTGCCGATGCCCTGGTCGTTGATCGCCTTCGCGATCTCCGCGGCCGGGCCGGCGTCAGAGCCGGAGCCGTCCAGGTTCACACCGGGGTCGTTGACGACGACGTTGCCGCCGAGCGACCCGATCAGCTTCGCCACTTCAGCGCCGATGCCGCGGCCGGAGCCGGTCACGACGTACGCACGTCCCTCAAGGGGAGTTGCCATTGTGATTCCCTTCTCTCGCGCCTACGCCAGCGGCCGGGCGGGGACGTCGCGGCCAGCGACCTCAACGTCGTCGCGCGGCGGTGCGGGGTTGTTGATGTCCTTCATGAGGACGTTCTGGACCGCGTCGTCCAGCTCGTCCATGGACCAGACGCCCGGCTTGAAGACGGTGCGCATGGCCACGGGGTAGTGCGACAGGCTGACGTTGCCGCCGGCCACGTTGAAGATCTGGCCGTTGATGTTCCACGCGTCGTCGGAGGCGAGGTACGCCACCATCGGCGCGACCATCTCCGGCTCGCGCAGGCCTACGTACTGGCTCTCCTGGATCGGCGTGACCGCGTTGGCGGCGATGCCGGCCTGCGCGCGCAACTGCCGGGCGGAGTCCGGGACGGACTGCGTCATGCGGGTCGCGGCGCCGGGGGCGATGCCGTTGGAGGTGATGCCGTACCGGCCGAGGTCCTTCGCGAGCACGCGCGTGAGGCCCGCGATCGCGGACTTCGCGGCACCGTAGTTGAACTGCCCGGTGTTGCCGAGCGTGCCGGACGTGGACGAGAAGTTGATGATGCGGCCCGAGCGCTGCTGACGCATCAGCACCGCCGCCGGCTTCACCGTGTTGAAGTGGCCCTTCAGGTGGACCGCGATGACCGCGTCCCACTCTTCCTGGGTCATGTTGAAGATCATGCGGTCGCGGAGGATGCCCGCGACGTTGACCAGGATGTCGATACGCCCGTAGGAGTCGACCGCCTGCTTGATCATGTTTTCGCCGCCCGCGGCGTCCGCGACGGAATCAGTGTTCGCGGAGGCTTCGCCACCCGCGGCCTTGATCGCGTTCACGACTTCCTGAGCGGGGCCTGCGTCACCACCAGAGCCGTCCACGTTGACGCCCGGGTCATTCACGATGACCTTGGCGCCTTCCTTGGCGAACAGCTTGGCGATTCCGGCGCCGATACCGCGCCCGGAGCCGGTGACGACGGCGACTTTGCCGTCCAACGCACCCATGTGTCGGTCCTCTCCCGCCCCTCGCGGGGCACTCTTGTTTGCGCCGGCGGATGCCGGCAGTCTCTCGCCGGGTGCTCCCGGCTACCCTCGGCTCGGCAAGATAACGCGCGCCGTGCCCGGCGTGGTCTTCTGACCGTTTGGGTTCTCTGTCCAGACGTCGAGGTCGACCGCATGGCGGTCTCCCTCCACGTGCTTGCCCGTGACCACACCCTTGCAGGTGATGTCCTGGTCCGGATAGTCCATCGCACGGTACTGGCAGCCGAACTTCTCGATCTGCCCCCCGGGCGCGATCCAGTCGTGCAGCAGTTGGCCCAGGAACGCGTGCTTCAACGCCCCGTGGACCACGATGTTCTCCAACCCGGTGTTCCGGGCGAAGGCCTGGTCATAGTGGATCTGGTAGAAGTCGCCGGAGGCGCCGGCCCAGATCACGAGTTGCTGCGTGGAACAGTTCTTCCAGAGCGACGGGATCTGCTGTCCCACCGCCACATCCTCAAAGAAGACCTGCTCCGCCACGGTTCCCCCGCCCTAGTAGTGGATCACGGTCCCGCGGACGCGGGCGACGACTGCGCCGTCAGGGCGGCGGTACGTGGTTTCTCGATGGACGATCAGCATCGGGCCGATGGAGCCCTCCCGCTCCTGGAAGTCACAGATGCGCGACCTCGATGTGAGCACGTCGCCGGCGCACACCGACTCCAGGTACTCGCAACTCGTCCCGCCGTTCAGGACGCGCTTGTACGGCACTCGAAGCCGCTCCCCGGCCTCCCGATGCATCGGCGCCGCGCCCGGCAGGTACGCCGGGATGCCGAGGAACCCCGGAGGAGCGACGACGTCCCGGTAGCCGCGGGACAGCGCAGCGTCCCGGTCATAGAAGACCGGGTCCACATGGCCCACCGCCCGCGCAAACATGCGGCATCCGGTGGACGTCACTTCAAGCGTGGTCTCGGGGCCTTCCACGCCCACCTGGGCGCGCATCTCGTCCGTCAAGACAGATGGGGCCGCGGACTCCGCCATCGACTACCTCCTCGATACGAGTGAAATGTCGATTCCGGCGTAACCGTTGCGTCTGGCCTGCGACACCTTCACGTGTGGGGGAGGCAGCGCCGCGCGAACGATATCGACGCCCCCTACCCCTGTCAATTTTCGACCGTCACGTCTGCTGAAACGCGCCCGACGAGGGCGTCCAGACATGGCATCCAGCGCGACGAGGGCTTCACCGAGGTCAGTCTCGACGATGGAGCGGGTTCGTCTCGAGGTACTCGCGGTGCACCGCGTCCATTTCCGCCCAGCGGTCGTGCAGGTCATCTGGCACGCTGTGGTAGAGCGGGTCGGCGAGGATCTTGCCGCCGGTGCGGTCGATCGGCCAGAACCGGCCCGCCTTCAGCTCCGCCACCAGGTCCGCCTCGTTGCGGATGTCCCGCTCGAAGTAGGTGGCGCACTTGCCGACGTCTTCCTTGGCATGCGAGTCCGTGGCGGCGGTGACGCGGAAGCCCATCATCTTCGCGAGGCGCGCTGCGAAGGCGTTCTCCTCCAGCTTGCCGCGGCCGTTCCCGATCTCCATGGCGCTGATGAAGCGATAGCCAGGGTTGAGCTTGGCGCGGTCGATCGCGTCTGTCCACTCCTTCTCGCTCTCCCAGTTCCACGGGTGCTGGCGGCGGTAGGGGTGGGCGGCCACCATCACGCCGCCGAGCTCCTCCACGTGCGTCCAGAGCTCGTGGCTGCGGTGCATGCCGAACGCGTACTTGTGCATGCCGTAGACGAGGAAGTGGCCGTCCTCCGTGTTGAGCTCCATCGCGGGGAGCACCATGAAGTCGTGGCGCTTCGCGAGGTCGCGCGCGGCCTCACCGTCCCACGCCCAGTCGTGCTCGGACAGGACGAGGCCGTCGAGGCCTGACTCCTTCGCGAGGTCGACCATCTGGTCCGGCGAGAGGAACGAGTCCCATGAGCCGGGGTGGGTGTGCGTGTGGATGTCCAGCAGCATGCGTGGTCCGTCTGGTCCGGCTCCGGATGAGGATGCCGGCTGAGGTGCCTCGGGGTGTTCCGTCCTGAACCTGGCAGGCCTGAACTGGCAGGGCCTGAAACTAGCAGGGGCGGTCCCGGAGGACCGCCCCCACCATAGTCGACCGCGTGACGACCTTAGTCGTCGGCGACCAGCACCAGGGTGCCGGTCACGGACAGCACGCCGCCGGTGCCGTTGACGATCGCCGTCTTGGCGCTCGTCTGCTTGCCTGGCAGGCCGTGGATGCCGTCCTCGGCGGTGCCGGACAACTGCCGGTACGCCTCGATGAGCAGCATCATGCCGTACATGCCGGAGTGGCTGAAGGACAGGCCACCACCGTTGGTGTTGACCGGGATGCCGGAGCCACCCGGGCCCGCCTTGCCGTCCGCCCAGAGGCTCGGGCCCTCACCCAGGGGGGTGAGGCGGAGCATCTCGGCGGTGATGCCGGCCGTCAGCGTGAACGAGTCATAGATCATCGCGAGTTCCATCTCGCTCGGACCCATGCCCGCCATGTTGTAGGCGGTCTCGGCGGACTGCCACGCGGAGGTCCGCGTGTAGTCGTCCATCTCGATCATCGAGGTGTGGCTGATGGCCTCAGCCGCACCGGCGATCCAGACCGGCTTGGTCTTGAAGGACCGAGCGCGCTCGGCGGACGCGATGATCACGGCGCCGCCGTGGTCCGTCACCAGACAGCAGTCCAGCAACTTCAGCGGCCACGAGATCACGCGGCTGTTCATCACGTCTTCCACGGTGATCGCTCCGCCAGCGGGGTGCGTCTCCTTGGAGTGCATGACGGCCCGCGGGTTCAGCATCGCCCAGTCGCGCGTGGTGACGGCGATCTGCGCAAAGTCCTCCTGCGAGGACCCATAGCGGTGCATGTGGCGGGTGAACGCGTGCGAGTAGTTGGACGGCGGGCCGGAGAGCCCGTACGGCCCCTCGAACATCGCGGCCGGAGCCCACGGATCCGCCGCCGGGCGCGGGCCGCGGCCCTTGCCGTTGTTCTTGCGCGCGGAGTAGCCGGACTCACCATGGGCGACCACGGCGATGTCCAGGATGCCCGCGTTGATCGCGGCCATCGCGTGGTGGACCTGCATCTGGAACGAACAACCACCCACCGAGGTGGTGTCGATCCACTTCGGACGGATGTGCAGGTACTCGGCCAGGGCGTTCGCGTAGCCGGGGGCGCCAATGCCCTCGATGTCGCTGGGCTTGATGCCCACCTGGTCACAGACGTTCTTGATGGCCTCGATGAAGAGCGTCATGTTAGTGGCGCCCTCCTCGATGTAACCAATCTTGTTGGATTCGGCAGCCCCGACGATCGCGGCGGCCATGGACGGGTTAGTCGGCATGGTTATTCCTTTCCGCCTCGCCTAGACCACGCGCCAGAACGGGATGCTGACGTCGTCGTTGACCTTCTCGAACTCGACCTTCACCGGAGCGCCGCACTTGATGTCTTCCGGCTTGTTGCCGTCGACACCGCGGAGGACGGTGAACATGCGGTCACCCTCCTTGAGGTCGATGAACGCGGTGACGAACGGAGTCTCGTCCGCCCAGCCGCCCATCGCGCGGTGCTGCACCGCGTAGGTCTGGATCCACCCCTCGCCAGATGCCTCGTACCACTCGATGTTCATCGAGTAGCAGAACGGGCAAATGTTGCGCGGGTAGAAGTGCGTGCGGTTGCAGTCAGTGCAGCGCGGCAAGACCAGCTTGCCTGCCTTCGCGCCTTCCCAGAACGGACCCGTGGTGTACGGATCCGGATCCGGAATTGGCTTGTTGTAGTCGGCCAACGTCCGCTCCCTTTCGTTCGCATGCCAGGTCACCGGACTGAGGGCGGGGCCACTTCCGAGGGGCGTACGACGGTCAGAGGACGCGACGCCTGGCAGGCGAAGGTCACCGGAGGGTCATGTGCCACAGAGGAGCAGTTCGCGCACCCGGTCGCGACCGCCGCGCAAGGTATCCCCGCGTGAGTCGGGCGGTCAACTTTCGCGCAACGCGGGATGCGACCTGGCATGTGAGGGGTCACCCGGGCAGGCCTGACGCGGAGGGCGGTCCGTTTCATTGCGCCTCTATCGGGCGGGTGCTACGTTCCGGTCGCTTCGAGGGGTGTCAGGTAGAGACCCCGAAGCCTTCCGCCGGTGCATGATCTGGCCGTCGGATGGGGTGCGGGAAGGACGCGTGGGTGATCCCCGACGACTTCGGGCGCATCGCGATCCTCCTGGGTCTCGCCATCGCCTTCCCGATGCTGCCGCTGGGCCTCTCGTACCTCTTCTATCGCCTCAAGCTCCGCCCGGCCAACGAGGACCCCATCAAGATGGCCACGTACGAATGCGGCGTGGAGTCTGAGGGCACGTCCTGGGGCCAGTTCAACGCGCGCTACTACCTGTTCGCCCTCGGGTTCGTCATCTTCGATGTCGAGGTGATCTTTCTCTACCCGTGGGCCGTCGAGCACGCCGAGGCCCCCCTGGGCACGATCTGGAAGGCTGCACTGTTCATCGGCATCCTCGCCTTCGGCCTGGCGTACGCGTGGCGCAAGCGCGCCCTGGAGTGGCGCTAGCCTTGGCGCGTGGACCGCGACAGCTCGAAGGGACCGTGGTCGCGAAGGCGCTTGGCGCTGCGCTGCCCGGCATCGTCGTGGCCTCGAACGACGAGTGGGTAGAGGTCGCCCCGGACCGCGTGGAGGAAGCCCTGCGCTGGCTCCGCGACTCCGAGGCGTTCGACGCGGCGCAGCTGAGCAACCTCACCTCGGTGGACCGGCACGACCGGTTCGAGGTCGTCTACCACCTCCAGTCGCTGGACCTGAACCACCAGATCGCCGTGAAGGCGATCCTGACCGACCACGAAGCCCCGATCCTCCCGAGCGCGTACCCGGTCTACAAGGGCGCGCTGCTCCAGGAGCGTGAGGTCTTCGACCTCATGGGCATCCGCTTCGTGAACCACCCGGACCTCCGCCGCATCCTGCTGTGGGAGGGCTTCCCGGGCCACCCGCTCCGCAAGGACTGGATGGGCATGGTCGGCGGGCACACCTCCGGCCTCGCGCGGTTCCCGTTCGAGGACAAGGCTGCGCCTGACCGCCTGATGAACACCGACAACCTGGTCGACCCGCAGTCGACCGCGGCGCAGCGCCAGACCGGCGCCACGCCCGGGCAGGGGCACTAGCGTGACGACCTCCGCCGAACCGTTCGTCCTCAACATCGGGCCGCAGCATCCCTCCACGCACGGGGTGTTCCGCCTCCGCGTCGTGATGGACGGCGAGATCATCCGCGACCTCGACATGATCGTGGGCTACCTCCACCGCTCGATGGAGAAGCTCGCCGAGGAGCGCACCTACACCCAGAACATCCCGTTCACGGACCGCGCGGACTACCTCGCGGCGATGACCGGCAACCTCGGCCTCGCGATCGCCGTTGAGCGTATGACCGGCGTGCAGGCGCCGGAACGCGCGGAGTACCTCCGCGTCATCTTCGCGGAGCTCCAGCGCATCGCGAGCCACGCGATGGCGAACGGCACGCTGATCTCGGACGCCGGCGCCTGGCAGACGCCGCTGCTCTACATGTTCCGCGAGCGCGAGAAGATCCTCGACCTGTTCGAGATGACCTGTGGCGCGCGCCTGACGACGAACTACATGCGGATCGGTGGGGTCTCCTTCGAGCCGCCCGCCGAGTTCTGGCCGGCGCTCCAGGAGCTCATGGACGAGATGCCGGACCGCACGGACGAGTACGCCGAGTTGCTGCTCGACAACGAGATCTTCCTCGCGCGCACGCGCAACGTCGGCATCATCTCGCCGGAGGACGCCATCAACGGCTCGCTCTCCGGCCCGGCGCTCCGAGGTTCCGGCGTGCCGTGGGACCTCCGCAAGGCGGAGCCGTACTGCGTCTACGACCGCTTCGACTTCGACGTGCCCGTCGGCACGGTGGGCGACGTCTACGACCGCTTCATGGTGAAGATGGAAGAAGTGAAGCAGTCCGTCCGCATCATCAAGCAGGCGATGGCGCAGATCCCCGCCGGCCCGCACAAGAACGACATCCCGCTGGCGCTCCGTCCGGAGCCCGGCGAGATCTACAGCCGCGTCGAAAGCCCTCGAGGTGAGATCGGGTTCTACCTCGTCTCGGACGGGACGCCGGCGCCCTATCGCTTCCACCTGCGCTCGCCCGCGCTCATCAACCTCTCGCTGCTGCGCGAACTCGGCGAGGGCTCCTCGCTGCCGGACGCCGTCGTCACCCTCGGGTCGATCGACATCGTCCTCGGGGAGATCGACCGATGAGCGAGCAGCCCCTGCACCGCCCCGCGACCCCAATGCTGCGGCAGATCGAGGACCGCCCCGGCGTCAAGGAGATGCTCCTCGGCGTGCCGGTGCCCCTCAAGGCGATCGGCGCGCTCTTCGGCCTGGTCGGCCTCGCTGTCATGGCCGGGATCGGGTTCCTCGTCGTGGACGGCCGCCTCGACGGCCACTGGTACGACGTGCGCGACCTCGGCAACGCCGTGCAGGGGCTGCGCGAGTGGCTCGGCGACCAGGGCCTCGACCACCGCATCACCTGGATCATCACCGGCAGCATCGGCGCGATCGGCATCATGTCCGTCCTCGGCGGGTGGCTGCTGATCGGTTCGTGGGTGGAGCGACGCGCCCTCGCGAAGTTCCAGATCCGCGTCGGCCCGAACCGCACCGGGCCGTTCGGCCTCCTCCAGCCCATCGCCGACGCCGTGAAGTTGATGACGAAAGAGATCATCATCCCCCGCGGGGCGGACCGATTCCTCTACTACCTGCCGCCCGTCTTGATCTTCATCCCCGCCATGCTGGGGTGGGCGCCGGTGCCGTGGGCGCCGAACATGAACTACCTCGATATCGACGTCGGCGTGCTCTATGTCATTGCGGTCTCGTCCATCGGTGTGCTCGCGGTCTTCCTCGCCGGCTGGTCGTCGAACAACCACTACTCGCTCCTCGGCGCGATGCGCACCGTGGCGATGATGGTGTCGTACGAGATCCCGATCAGCCTGTCGCTGCTGTCGATCGTGCTGCTGACCGGCTCGCTGAACCTCGGCGAGATCGTGGAGTGGCAGGCGCACTACCACGTCTGGATGATCATGCTGGTGCCGTTCGCGGCCTTCGCGTTCCTCTTCGCCAGCACCGCCGAGATCAACCGCACCCCGAACGACATCGGCGAGGCCGAGTCCGAGATCGTCGCCGGCTTCTACACGGAGTACTCCGGAATGAAGGCCGGCCTCTTCATGGGCGTCGAGCTGGGGCACGCCATCCTCGTGGGCGCGCTCATGTCCACCTTCTTCCTGGGTGGGTACTCGATGTTCGGGCTCGAGGAATGGGTGCCGCCGTACCTGATCCTCGCCACGAAGATCGGCGCTGTGTACATGTTCTTCGTCTGGCTCCGCGGCACGCTGCCGCGTTTCCGCCTGGACCAGCTCATGGGCTACGCGTGGAAGTTCCTCATCCCGCTCGGCATCCTCCAGGCGTTCATCGTGGCAATCGAGTCGTCCGTGTTCGCGCGGTCGGATGCTCCGGCGCTCATCACGCTCGGCGCCTTCGCGGTGGTGAACCTCGCGGTCACAGTCGTGATGGTGCGGTTCTGGGCTGACCGCCTCGGGTACTCCCCGGCCCAGCACCGGACCAGGCCGAAGTTGATCTCGGACGGCACATTGGGTGGCCTGAAGGCTGCCCAGAAGATTCGCAACACGTAGAGTGCGGAGGCTCCGGCAGGAGCCAGGCGAGGCCCGCGACTGAGCGGGTAGGGAAGTCGGCGGCCGTTGGATTCGACGGGCATCGTGATCGGGTTCTGGGTGCTGAGCGGCCTGAGCGTCGTCTCGGCGCTCCTCGTGCTGCTCGCGCGCAACCTGATGCACTCGCTCGTCTTCCTCGTCGTCACCTTCCTCGCCATGGCAGGCCTGTTCATCACCCTGAGCGCGGACTTCATCGCCGTCGCGCAGATCCTGATCTACGCGGGCTCCATCTCCGTCCTCATGGTCTTCGCCGTCATGCTCACCCCGCTTGCGTCGAGGGATAACAGCAACTCGATCTATCTCCTCCCGGGGCTGCTCGCGGGCCTCGGCATCGCGGCGCTCGTCGGCTTCGTCGCCGTCGACACCGAGTGGGCCGAGCGCACGGGCGATGGCCTCGCGGCGACGGACTTCCCCGGCACCGTGAACGTCATCGGTGACCTCTTGCTCGGCCGCTACGTGCTGGCCTTCGAGATCGCCTCCGTCCTCCTGCTCTTCGCACTCCTCGGCGCGATCCTGCTCGTGCAGGATCGCCGCTCGACCCGGACTACCGAGGGGGGCGAAGGCTGATGCCGGAGATCCCCGCGATCGATGAGCTGACCGTGACCCTTGCGCACTACCTCGTGGTGTCCGGCGTCGTGTTCGGTATCGGGGTCGTCGTGGCGCTCGCGAAGCGCAACGCCGTCGCCGTCCTCATGGGTATCGAGTTGATGCTCAACGCCGTGAACCTCACCATCCTCGCGTTCTCGCGGTTCTCCTCGGCCTTCGAGGCCGGCGAGGAGCCGATCAGCGGGCACGCGTTTGTCGTCTTCGTCCTGACCGTAGCCGCGGCCGAGGCCGCGATCGCTCTCGCCCTCGCGGTACTCGTGTACCGCCGGCGCGAGACGGTCGACCTCGACCGCGTCAACCTGTTGCGCTGGTAGGGGCTCGCCATGTGGATCAAGTTCATGGACGTCCCGGACGGCTACGCAGCCGAGACCTGGCGCGAGCTGTTCAACCAGGAGGCGCTGGCGGTGCGCATCGTGCCGCCGGTGGAGATCGGGTCCATGCAGGACGCTCGAGAAATCTGGGTGCCGGACGGCAAGACGCACGTCGCGCGTGAAGTGCTGAACAAGATCTAATGACGATTCCCGAAGCAGCCGTCTGGGCGATCTACTTTGCGCCGATCATCTCCTTCCTGGTGATCGTGGCGTTCCTGCGCGACAGGCCGCTGCTCGCGGGCCGCGTCACGATCCTCGCGATCTTCATCGCGTGGCTGCTCGCGATCTGGACGCTCGTCGTCGCGATCGACCACGATGGCGTCGCACTGGCGTTCGAGCCGCACCACTGGATGTCGCTCTTCGAGTTCGAGGTGGAGGTCGGCCTCCGCATCGACGGTCTGAGCGCGATGATGATCTTCGTCGTCACGTCGATCTCGCTGCTCGTGCAGATCTACTCCACCGGCTACATGCACGGTGACACTGGCTACCCGCGGTTCTTCGCGTTCATGTCGCTGTTCACCGCTGCCATGCTCGGCCTGGTGATGAGCCACAGCCTGCTGATGCTCTTCATCCACTGGGAGCTGGTGGGCCTCACCTCGTACCTGCTGATCGGCTTCTGGTTCCACCGCCCGAGCGCCGCTGCTGCCGCGAAGAAGGCGTTCATCGTCACCCGCTTCGGCGACTTCGGTTTCATGATCGCCGTCGTCCTGATCTGGTCGAAGACCGGCACGTTCGACATCGCGGAGATCAACGAGCTCGCGCACACGGCGCTCTCGGGCGCCGTCCTCACCGGCTTCGTGCTCGGGCTCCTCGCGGGCGCCGCCGGCAAGTCCGCGCAGTTCCCGCTGCACTTCTGGCTCCCGGACGCCATGGAGGGCCCGACCCCGGTGTCCTCGATCGTCCACTCCGCGACGATGGTCGCGGCCGGCGTCTACCTCCTCGCGCGGTTCTTCCCGGCCGTGGAGGCCGCCCCCGGCGAGGTGCACACCGTCATCGCGTACGTGGGCGGGTTCACGGCGATCTTCGCGGCCTCGATGGGCCTCGTCGCGACGGATATCAAGCGTGTCCTCGCGTACTCCACGATCTCGCAGCTGGGCTACATGGTGATGGCGATCGGCCTCGGCGGGTACGTCGCAGCCGTGTTCCACCTGTTCACGCACGCGTTCTTCAAGAGCCTGCTCTTCCAGGGCGCCGGCTCGGTCTCCCACGCCACGAACACGTTCGAGATGCCGCTGATG
>CAYPYF010000013.1:0-11290 GCA_964414675.1 uncultured Dehalococcoidaceae bacterium | reverse complement strand
GATCGTCGGCGAGCCGCGGCGGATCGGAATCTACGAGATGCCGCTGATGGGCGGCCTCAAGCAGTTCATGCCCGTGACGTTCTGGACGTTCCTCATCGGCTCGCTCTCGCTCTCCGGCATCTTCCCGCTGGCCGGGTTCTGGTCGAAGGACGAGGTGCTGCTGGACGCCTGGAACCACGACAAGCTGCTGTGGGCGGTCGGCACCATCGTCGCGTTCATGACCGCGCTCTACATGTTCCGTGCGATCTTCATGACCTTCTTTGGCGAGTACCGCGGCGGCGCGGCCCCGGAGGCGGACCACGGCGGCGGCCACGAGGACGAGCACGCCGGCGGCCACGAGGTCGCCGCGGGCGACCCGCACGCCACCGAGGGCGGCCACGACAGCCCCAACAGCCACGGCTGGCTGGCGCACCCGCACGAGTCGCCCCGCTCGATGCTCTTCCCGCTGCTCGTGCTCGCCGTCCCCGCGATCGTCGCCGGGTTCGTCGCGCCGTCCTCGTTCTTCGGCGAGTTCGTCGAGGGCGCGCTGCCGGAGGAGTTGCGGCACTTCCACTTCCACGCGGAGATCGTGGTCGTGGCGTTCTCCACGCTGTCGGCGCTCGCCGGCATCGCGGTGGCCGCGGCGCTCTACTACTACCGCAAGCCTGACCCCACTGCGATCCAGTACTCGATCGCGCCGATCCACCGCCTCGTCTCGCGCCTCTACTACGTCAACGAGGCGGCCGAGGATGGCGTGGTCCGTGGCTTCCTCTACGGCGGCGTCGGTCGCGCTGCTGCTGCGTTCGACAAGTACGTGGTCGATGCCGCCGTCAACGGTGTCGGGACCGCGACGCGCATCGCCGGTGACATATTCCGTCGTTCCGAGACCGGCCAGCTGCAGGCGTACACGTCGGCGCTGATGGTCGGCGTCGTCTTCTCGGCCGGGGCGCTCTTCCTGCTTGCGGGCGGGCTGCTGGAACGGGTGATGCCGTAATGCTGCTGGCATTCCTCGTCGTCCCGCTCATCGGAGCGCTGGTCTCGATCATGCTGCCCGCCGAGAACGCGAAGAACGCGCGGACGGTGGCCCTGGTCACCTCCGGCATCGCCTGTCTCATCTCGGTCGTGGTGTTCTTCGGGTTCGACCCGGACAAGCCCGGCTACCAGTTCGTGCAGTCGTTCGACTGGATCGATGCGGACGCGGCCGGCTTCGCGATCAAGTTCGGCGTGGGCGTGGACGGCCTCTCCGCGCCGATGGTGATCCTCCTCGGCATCCTCTCCGTCGTCGCCGTCCTCGTGTCGTGGAACATCGACGTGAAGCCGAAGCAGTACTTCGCCTGGCTGCTGCTGCTCGAGGCAGCGGTAGCCGGTGTCTTCATCTCGCTCGACCTCATCCAGTTCTTCCTGTTCTGGGAGCTGGAACTGCTGCCGATGTTCATGCTGATCAGCCAGTGGGGCTCGGGCCGCCGGCTCTACAGCGCGACCAAGTTCCTGCTCTACACGCTCGCCGGCTCCGCGTTCATGCTCGTCGGCTTCCTCGTCATCGGCCTCGAGGCCGGCACGTTCAGCATGGTCGAGCTCGCCGCGAACCCGATCGCCGACGCGGTCGTGCCGCTGGGCCTCGTCTTCTGGGCGATCACGCTCGCCTTCCTCGTGAAGCTGCCTGTGTTCCCCGTCCACACCTGGCTGCCGGATGCGCACACGGACGCGCCGACGGCTGTCTCCGTGATGCTCGCCGGCGTGCTCCTCAAGATGGGCGGCTACGGCCTCCTGAGGATCTCGCTCTCCCTGCTGCCGGAGCAGGCGCAGGACTTCAAGGTGGTCCTCGCCGCCATCGCCGGGTTCTCGGTGATCTGGGGTGCGGTCATCACGCTGCGCCAGACCGACCTCAAGCGCCTCGTCGCGTACTCGTCCGTCTCGCACATGGGCTACGTCCTCCTCGGCGCGTCCGCGATGAACGAGGTGGGACTGTCCGGCGCGGCGCTGCAGATGTTCACGCACGGCACGATCACCGGCCTGCTGTTCGTGATGGTCGGCGTGGTCTACGAGCGCACCCACACCCGCGAGATCGCGAAGATGAGCGGCCTCATGCACCACATGCCGCTCGCCGGCATCGTGTTCGTCATCGCCGGCCTCGCTTCCCTCGGCCTGCCGACGATGTCCGGGTTCGTCGCCGAGTTGACCACGTTCCTCGGAGCGTTCTCGGTGCACCCGGCTGCGACGATGGCGGCGATCTTCGGTGTCGTCCTGTCGGCCGGGTACATCCTGTGGACGGTGCAGCGGGTCTTCCACGGTCCCGCCGACCCGGCGTGGGCCCACCTGGAGGACGCGAAGACCTGGCCTGAACTCGTCGCGATGGGCGTGCTCGTCGTCACCATCATGGCCGTCGGTCTCTACCCGCCGATCCTTACCGACGCGATCGAGAGCGGTATCGCCCCGATCGCGGCCATCGTCGGAGCCGTCGCGTGAGCCTCGCCGAGAACCTGAACCACATCGGCCCGGCCCTCGTGCTCTACGTGGGCGCCGGCGTCGTGCTGACCGCCGACCTGTTCTCGGGGCGCCGCGCGCCGCGCTGGCTGCTCACGCTCCTCGCGCTCGGGATCGGCCTCGTCTGGGCGCTGATGCTGGCCGCCGGCGACACGCGCGGTGAGGCCCTCTCCGGCGCGGTCCGCCTCGATGACTTCTCGCTGTTCTTCGCCGTCCTCATCATCGCGTCGACGGCGGCGGTGACGCTCGCCTCGAAGCACTGGACCGACTCGATCGAGCAGGGCGCCGAGTTCTACGCGCTGATGCTCGTCTCCGCCGCGTCGATGGTGATCCTCGCGCAGGCGAACGACATCATCACGATCTTCGTCGCGCTGGAGACCACCTCGATCGCGCAGTTCATCATGGCCGGACTCGCCAGGAGCGACCGCTCCGCCGAGGCCGGCCTGAAGTACCTCATGACCGGCGCCGTCTCGGCCGCCGTCCTGCTGTACGGCTTTGCGTTCCTCTTCGGCATCGCCGGGACGACCAGCCTCGGCGGCATCGCCGAGTTCATGGCGAGCGCGCCCGAGGACCAGCGACTGCCGCTGCTGCTCGCGATCGTGTTCATCGTGGCCGGGTTCGGCTTCAAGATGGCGATCGCGCCGTTCCACGCCTGGGTGCCGGACGTGTACCAAGGCTCCCCGACGGTGGTCGCCGCGTTCCTCTCGGTCGCCTCGAAGGCGGCCGGGTTCGCGGTCGCGCTGCGGTTGTTCTACACGGGCCTCGGCGGCGGGGACTCGTTCCTTGCTGAGGACTGGGGCATGTTCATCGCCGTCCTCGCCGGACTCTCGATGCTGTTCGGGAACGCCGGCGCGATCCTCCAGACCAACGCGAAGCGCCTGCTCGGGTACTCCTCGATCGCCCAGGCGGGCAACATCGCCGTCGGCTTCGCCGCCGTTGCTGCGGGGAGCACGCTCGGCGCGAGCGGCGTGATGTTCTTCCTCGGGACGTACGCGGCCACCAACATCGGCGCGTTCATCGCGGTGCAGGTGGTCGCGGAGCGCACCGGGTCCGAGAACATCGCCGACTACGCCGGTCTGCCGAAGCGCTCGCCGCTGCTCGCGGCGGTGCTGTCGCTCTGCCTCTTGTCGCTGACGGGGATCCCGCCGACGGCCGGGTTCATCGCGAAGGTCTACATCTTCAACGGCGCGATCCAGACCGGGCACGAGTGGCTGGTCGCCCTCGTCGCCGTCGCGGTCCTGAACACGGCGATCTCCGCCTTCTACTACCTGCGCTGGCTCCGCACGATGTGGCTCGACGAGCCCGAGGACAGCACGCGCTTCGAGCCGGCCCCCGGCGCCCGCCTCACGCTGCTCGCCTCGGCGGCCGGTGTGGTCGTGTTCGGCCTCTGGCCCGCACCGCTCATCGAGGCGGCCCGCAGCGCCGCTGAGACGCTGCTGTAGCCTCCTCCGGGGAGGTCGCCCTCGTGCCACACCAGATCAGCATCGAAGTCGACGACGAGGTCACTGACCTCGTCGACCAGGTGGCGCTCCTCGCGATGCTGGAGCGCGTCCTCACGGAGGACGGGATCGAGGACGGCGCATCGCTCGCGCTCGTCCTCGCGGACGACTCGCTTCTCCACGAGCTGAACCTCCGCCACCGCGAGGTCGACGCTCCCACGGACGTGCTGTCCTTCCCCGCGAGCGAAGGCGAAGCGTTCCCCATGCCGGAGGGCGAACCGCCATTCCTCGGCGACATCGTCGTGTCCGTGGAGTCCGTCGCACGCCAGGCCGCGGAGGTCGGCCTCGCCACCGGCGAAGAACTCGCCCACGTGATCCTCCACGGGCTGCTGCACGTGCTCGGCTACGACCACGAGGAGCCGGACGACGAGGCCGTCATGAAGGCGCGCGAGGAGGCCGTCCTCGGCCCCGCGATCCACGCTGGCCGCGAGGTGCACGAGGACTGACCGCCGTCCGGCTAGCGTGCGCCGAGGCTCTCGAAGAAGCGCAGCACGTACCCGTCGGGGTCCTGCGTCACGAACTGGCGGTTGCCCACCTCACCGTCCCCGCGTCGATACCACCGGTCCTCCAGCGCGAGCACGACGGGTGCGCCCGAGGCCTGCACGGCTGCCCAGAGCGGCGCGACCTCGTCGACCTCGATCTGGAGGTGTGCGCCGCGGCCGTACGGATGCTCCATGGCCGCGGCGTGGAACGAGCGGCCACCGTGCTCCTCCAGCATCAGGTGCGCCTCGCGCTCGTCCACGCGGCGTACGAGGTACGCGAAGCGCTCCTCCGGCCGGTCGTAGAGCACGGAGAAGCCGAGGACATCGACGTAGAAGCGCACGCTGCGCTCAATCTCAGTCACGGCGAACTCGGGGACGAGGGCCGGTTTGAGGGACGGGTGGTCGGGTCGGTCCATGGTCACCAGAGCATCGTATCCGTGGCTGCCGGGCGCGTCTGACCGCAGGGAAGGCGGTTGCTACACTGCCTCGACGGGCGCGCCGGTCTCCCCCTGAGCGCGCCGGGGGTGTTTTGGCCCAGGAAGTCCTCTACCGGAAATGGCGTCCGCGTCGCTTCGGCGACGTCGCGGGCCAGGATCCTGTGATCACGACGCTGCGTAACGCCGTCGGTCACCGGACACCCGCTCACGCGTACCTGTTCTCCGGCCCCCGCGGCACCGGCAAGACCACCACGGGCCGCATCCTCGCGAAGGCCGTGAACTGCCCGACGCCCGAGGGCGGCGAGCCGTGCGACCACTGCCAGTCCTGCGTCTCCTACGACGAGGGCCGTGCCATCGACCTCATCGAGCTCGACGCCGCCTCGAACCGGGGCATCGACGAGATCCGCGACCTGCGCGAGAGCGCGGGCTACGCGCCGGCGGCCGGGCGCTACAAGGTCTACCTCATCGACGAGGTGCACATGCTCACGGACGCGGCGTTCAACGCGCTCCTCAAGACCCTCGAGGAGCCTCCGCCGCACGTCATCTTCATCCTCGCCACCACCGAGCCGCACAAGATCCCGCTGACGATCCTCTCGCGCGTCCAGCGCTTCGACCTGCGTCGCATCCCACTCGATGCGGTGGTGGCGCGACTGCAGACGATCTGTGCCGGCGAGGCGATCGAGGTCGATGCGCTGGGCCTCGAGCTGATCGCGCGGCAGGCGACCGGGGCGCTGCGTGATGCGATCAACCTCCTCGATCAGCTGGTGGCGTATCACGGCCGCTCGCTGGATCTGGAGCAGGTGCGGAGCGGCCTCGGCCTGGTCGTCGACCACCGCGCTGCCGAGCTCGCCCGCGCGGCCATCGAGCGCGACCTGAAGGTGGGGCTCACCATCCTCGCCGGCGCGCGCGACGATGGCGTCGAGATCCGCTCGCTCACGCGCGAGGTCGTGCGTGTGCTGCGCACGGTCCTTCTCCTGAAGGCAGGCGCAGCCGACGAGGTCGGCCTCGCCGACACCCAGCTTGAGGAGCTCAACAACGTCGCGGCTACGGCGCAGGTCGCTGAGATCGTCGCCGCGTTGCGGGCGTTCGGGGACATCGACTTCGCCGGCGACGCCTACGACGCCCTCCCCGCCGAGATCGCGTTCGCCACCCTCGCTACCGGACTGGCGACCGAGGCAGCCGCTCCCGTCGCGGCGCCCGCGATGCCGGCCGCGGCTCCTCGAGTCGCGCCGGCCCGCCAGGCGGCGCCGCAGCGGGCGCCAGCGCCCCAGCAGCGCCCCGAGGCACCCGCTCGGCAGGCGCCCTCGACCGCTCCGTCCGCTGCACCCGCCGAGGCCGCACCGCCCCGCCAGTTCGCGCCTCCGGATGGCGGCCAGGTCTCCGACGAGCTCTCGACGCTCCGGCAGAAGTGGCCGGACGTCCAGGCGCTCGCGCGGAAGAAAGATGTCCGGGCCGGCGCCTACCTGAGCACCCCCAGCAACGCCTTCCCGAAGTCCATGTCAGGTGACGTGGTCACCGTGGGGTTCCAGTTCCCGGCACACCTCGACAAGGTGCAGCAGACGCCCGAGATCCGCGGCGCACTGCGCGACGCGATCGCCGAAGTCCTCGCCCACGACGTCACGCTCGAGGTCGAGGCATGGGCCGAGCTCGGCAGCGCCGGCACCTCAGCGCCCTCGAAGAGCGCCGGCGGACACCTCGTCGAGGAGGCGCTGAAGCAGGGCGCCCGCCGGATCGACGGGTAACCTGCAGGAGTGATGCACCCAGATTTTCCCCCGTCCCCCGGCTCGGGCACCTCGCCGATCAGCAGGCTGATCGACGCGTTCCACCGCCTGCCCGGCATCGGCCCGAAGACGGCGCAGCGCCTCGCGTACCACGTCCTCCGTGCCCCGGAGGAGGAGGCGCGGGAGCTCGCGGCCGCGCTGATCGAGGTCAAAGAGTCGGTGGTCCTCTGCGAGTTCTGCCAGAACCTGACCGACGCGAGCCCGTGCCGTATCTGCGCAGACATGACCCGTGACCGCACCGTCATCTGCGTCGTCGAGGAACCCCTCGACGTCCTCGCGATCGACCGCGCGGGAGGCTTCACGGGGATGTTCCACGTGCTGCACGGCGTGATCTCGCCCTCGGACGGGATCGGGCCCGAGGACCTCAAGGTCGAGGAACTCCTCCGTCGCCTCCGGGATCGCGACACGGACGTGGCTGAGGTCATCGTGGCGACGAACCCGAACCTCGAGGGCGAAGCGACGTCGATGTACCTCGCGCGGCTGTTGCGCCCCCTCGGGCTCCGCGTGACGCGCCTCGCGCGCGGCCTGCCCGCTGGCGCGGACCTGGAGTACGCTGACGACGTCACGCTCGGCCGCGCGATGGAGTTCCGCCAGGAGGTCTAGCCGTGCCCGGTAGGCCTCCCCGAGTCACCAAGACCGAAGCCATCGTCCTGCGCTATC
Source organism: uncultured Dehalococcoidaceae bacterium (assembly GCA_964414675.1). Classification (GTDB taxonomy): domain Bacteria; phylum Chloroflexota; class Dehalococcoidia; order UBA2979; family UBA2979; genus W-Chloroflexi-9. Next base: position 3,968 of record CAYPYF010000013.1, on the reverse strand, counting down.
GCCGCCTCGGCGAGGCGGACCGCATCGTCTCGTTGCTCACCCCCCATCGAGGCAAGATCGACGTCGTCGCGCGCGGGGTGCTGCGCGCCCGCTCGAAGATGGCGGGCCACCTGGAGCCCGGTACCCGGCTGGAGGTCGCCCTCGCCGCGGGCCGCTCGATGGACATCGTGACGCAGGCGCAGGGCCTCGACTCCTTCGGTGCGCTCCGCGATGACCTCGACCGCCTCAGCACGGCGATGTACGTCCTCGAACTCGCGGACCGGCTCACCGTGGAGCACGCCGACGCCCACGGCCTCTACGGGCATCTCCACAACGCGCTCGTCCGCCTCGCCCGCGGCGACGGCCTCCAACTCGTCGCGCGGACGTACGAGCTGGCCATGTTGGACGCGACCGGCTTCCGCCCGGAGTTCACGGTCTGCCTCGGCTGCTCCGAACCGGTCGAGGCGGCGCGGGCGTGGTGGTCCGCCATCGAGGGTGGCGTCTACTGCGAGGGCTGCGCGAAGCGACGTCCGGGCGTCTTCCCGATCGACGCGACGGTGCTGAAAGTGCTGCGCGCCTACCAGTCCCAGTCCTACGAGGATGCCGGTCGCATCCGCCTCACGGACGACCTCGCGGCCCGCCTCGAGTCCACGATGCACGCGCTGATGCACGCCGTCGTCGAACGCGAGATCGGCAGCGCGCGCTTCGTGAGCGCGACACGGCGCGCACGTGTGAATGCCGAGGCGGCGCTTGCGCGCGTTGCCGACAGCTCGGAGGACACGACGTATGAGTGAGGGCCGAGACGCGCTGCTGACCCATTTCCGCGCGATGCGTGTGGACTTCCTGGACGCCATCGCCGGCCTGACCGACGAGCAGATGACCGACCGATCGCACAATGGCTGGTGCGTGAAGGATCACATGGCGCACATCACCTTCTGGGACGAGGTCCGCGCCTCCGAGGTGCAGCGCATCTCGGCCGGCCTCGAGTCCGCCTGGCGTCTCACGCCCGAGGAGGACGAGACCCTCAACGCCATGGTCACACGCGCCCGCTGGGACCACTCTCTCGCACAGGTCCGCCGCGAGTTCGACGAGAGCAAGACGCGCTTCCTCGACGCCCTCGCGGACGCCACTCTCGAAGGCCTCGACGCGTCGAGGTACGGCGAGGCGGGCCTGGTGAGCCAGCACGAGACGGAGCACGCCGGCTGGATCCGGGAGTGGCGCGCGGAACGCGGCTACTAGCGGGGCTAGTTCTTGCGGCTCAACACGTACTCGACGAGGGCAGTGAGCGTGTCGCGCACCTCGCCGCGGGGCAGCGCGTCGAGGGCCTCGACGGCCTGGTCGCCGAACTGGCGCGCCGTGCGGTGGGCCTCGTCGATGACGTCCGAGTCGAGGATCTCGCGGATGGCACGGTCGAGGTTCGCCTTGCGGCGGATGCCCTCGAAGGCCTTGCGGATCGGGTTGTCGTCCGAGCGCTGCTGCATGTACAGGATCGCGGGCAGGGTGAGGGTCCCGCCCTGGAGGTCGGAGCCGACCGGCTTGCCCATCACCTCGGGGTCGCCGGTGAAGTCCAGGATGTCGTCCACGATCTGGAACGCGATGCCGAGGCGGATGCCGTAGAGGCGCATCGCCTCGCTGATCGCCGGGTCGGCGCCGGACGCCATCGCGCCGCCCTCGGCAGCGGTGCCGAAGAGCGAGGCGGTCTTGCCGTGGATCCGGTCGAGGTAGCGCGTGACGTCCTCGGAGTATTCGAAGACCGTGATGTCCTGGGTGAGTTCGCCGCTCGCGAGGGTCATCAGGGTGCGGGCGAAGAGGCGGACGACCTTCGGGTTGTCGGTCTGCGCGATGAAGTCCGCGGCGTGGGCGAACATGTAGTCGCCCAGCATCACGGACGCTGCGTTCCCGAAGAGGGCGTTCGGGGTCTGCTGACCGCGGCGCGTCTCGGCCTCGTCGATGACGTCGTCGTGCACCAGCGTGGCGGTATGCAGGAGCTCTACGCTGGCCGCGAGCGGGACGAGCTTGCTGAGGTCGTAGTCGCCGAGGCGGCCCCCCATGAGGGCGATCGCGGGGCGCATCAACTTCCCGGTACCGGCCAGGGCGGACTCCAGCATCTTCTGCAGGAACACGAAGTCGGTGGCGTCGGTGATCGACCGGATCTTGTCGGCCACGAGCGGCAGGTCCGAGGCGACGGGGCCGTACAGGCGCTCCAGGTCGCTGGTCGTGCTGGTGGTCATGACGTCTCCCCGGGGTCCGCTCTCACGATGGGCAGGTCGAACCCGAACAGGCGTGCCGCGTTCTGTGCAGTGTGACGTGCGACTTCCGTGGCGTCGATGCCTCGGAGCCCCGCGACGAAGCGCGCGGTCTCTGCGACGTACGCCGGCTCGTTGCGTCGTCCGCGCCACGGGACGGGCGTGAGGTACGGGCAGTCCGTCTCGACGAGCATCCGCTCGAGGGGGATCGACCGGGCTACGAGTTGCCCTCGGTCGTTCCCGGGGAACGTGACCGGGCCGGGGACGGAGATGAGGAACCCGATCGCCATGTAGCGTTCGGCCAGTTCGAGGTCGCCCGCGAAGCAGTGCATCATCCCGATCTCGCGGTCCGGGCCGAGGTAGCGGCCGACCTCGGCTGCCCAGCCGCGCAGCACGTCGAAGCACGCCTCGTCGGCATCGCGTGAGTGGATCACGACCGGGAGGTCGTGCCGCCTCGCGAGGTCGAGTTGCCAGTGGAGCGCCGCGTACTGGTCGTCGGGGGACGAGAGGTTCCGGAAGAAGTCGAGGCCCGTCTCGCCGATCGCGACATAACCACCACCGGCGACGGCTGCCTCGATCGCCTCGCGCTCCTCGGCGAGGTGCGACGCGGAGTGAGGGTGCAGCCCCGCCGTCGCGAACATGCGCGGGTCGGTCGCCGCGATCTCACGCGAGGCAAGCGTGGTGCGGAGGTCGCAGCCGACCTGCACGATGGCGGCGAGGCCCGTGCTCCACGCGCGCGCGAGCACCTCGTCGTGGTCGGGCTGTATCTGCTCGTCCCAGGTGTGCGAGTGCGCATCGACCACGCCGGCGAGTGGCTCCGGCGGGGGCGCGAGGGGCTTCTTCTTCTTGCTCACGATCAGCCGGGTACCCCTACGGGGCGAGGCGAGCCGCTTCTTCCTCGACGACGGAGTCGTCGAGCTTCTTGAAGATCGGCTCGGGCGCGGGGAGCGCCGTGCCGGGGACAACCGGCGTGCGCTGCCATCCGGCGGCCTGGACCTCGCCCTCGTGCGCGAGGAACGTCCCGACCTTCTGCGACGTGAACGGCAGGATCGGGTTGAGGAGTGACGCGAGGCCGCTGATCACGTTCAGTGCCACGAACAGGGTCTCGGCGGCGTGCTCGCGGTCTTCCTTCACGCGCACCCACGGCTGGCGCGCGTCCAGGTACTGGTTAGCCGCCGTCGCCACCTCCATCGCGCCGTTGAGTGCGCGCCGGAGCTGCACCGCCGCGTACGACTCGCCGACGGTGCCGAACGCCTCGTCGAGGCGCGCGAGCAGCGCGGTCGACTCCTCGGACAGCGCCGAGGGCGGCTCGGGCACGCGGTCCTCGAAGTTGCGTCGTGTGATCGTGAGCACGCGGTTCACGAGGTTGCCCCACCGCGCGACCAGCTCGTCGTTGTTGCGGCGGACGAACTCGTCCCACGTGAAGTCGGAGTCGCTCGTCTCGGGCGCGGCTGCGGTGAGGTAGTAGCGCATCGGGTCCGGGTCGTACCGCTCGAGCGCGTCGGGCGCCCAGACGACGCCACCGCGGCTCTTCGAGGCCTTCGCGCCGGACATCGTGAGGTACTGGTTCGCGGGGACATCGGTCGGGAGGTTCAGGCCGCCAGACCCCATGAGGATCGCCGGCCAGATCACCGTGTGGAACGGCACGTTGTCCTTGCCGATGAAGTAGTAGGTCTCCGCCTCGGGAGACTCCCACCAGTCGCGCCAGTCCTCGGCGTTCCCGGTAGCGTTGAGGACGCTCGC
>CAYPYF010000012.1:32441-49347 GCA_964414675.1 uncultured Dehalococcoidaceae bacterium | reverse complement strand
CCCCCGGCTCCGGCCACCCGGTGCCCGGTACGAACGCGGCGTCGAGGCAGTCGACGTCGAACGAGAGCCAGACGGCGTCGGTGCCGTTCCACGCGACCTCGAGGGCGCGCGCGGCGGCCTCCTCGATGCCCATGTCGACCACGTCCGTGACGGTCATGATCGTCGTCCCGCGCTCACGGCCGACCTTCACGCCCGGCCTCGGCGCCTGCCAGCCGCCGATCCCGATCTGCACGAGGTTCTCCGGCGGCACGTTGGGGATGTCCGTCGCATGGAACCACGGGGTCGTGTGCATCCGTTCGTCCAGGTCGGTCTCCTGGGTGTCCACGTGGCGGTCGAAGTGGATGATGCCCAGCTTCTTGTCACCCATCTGCTCGGCGACGCCTCGGACGGTCGGGTAGCCGATCGAGTGGTCACCGCCGAGGACGACCGGGAACGCGCCGGAGGCGTACACGTGCCCCACGGCCTTGCTGATCTGGTCGAACGTCTTCTCGATGTTCGCGGGGATCGTGAAGATGTCGCCGATGTCGCACATCGTGATCGACTCACGCAGGTCCACGCCGAGCTCGAACGAGTAGGGCCCGTATAGCGCCGAGATCTTGCGGATGCCCTGCGGCCCAAAGCGCGTGCCCGGTCGGTAGGTCGTGCCTCCATCGAACGGCGCGCCGAAGACCGCCACATCGAACTGCCCGACGTCGTGGACGTCCTCCAGGTAGAACGACTTGAGGAACGTGTTGATCCCGGCGAAGTGGGGCAGCTCGCCGCGGCTGAACGTCGGGATCCGCCGGTCGACGATCGACGGCGCCGCCTCCAGTCCGAGGGCGAGGCCGCGCGCGATCTCCTCCTCGTACTTCGAGGTCGGGAGGAGGGCCTCAGCCTCGACCGCGTACTTCGCCTCCGGCCCGTACTGGTCGTGCAGCGGGACGTCGCCCTGGTAGTCGTGCGAGTGGAACAGTGGATGAGACACGTTGAGCCTTTCCGCGACGCCCGAGGCGTCGAAGGTGGGGTTGCTTCGTTCGGGACCAGGGGCCGCTACACGTCGGTGACCTCGGCCAGGAGGAGACGCTGGACATCCTCGCGCAGTTCGAGGAACTCGGGCTGCCGCCTGAGCGACTGCGACCGCACTCGGCCGAAGGGCAGGACGATCTCCTGCTTCACGCGGCCGGGATGCGAAGACAAGACATAAATTCGCTCAGCAAGGAAGATCGCCTCCTCCACGTCGTGCGTGACCATGAGGATCGTCATCCCCATGTCGCGCCAGACCTGCAGCAGGAACTCCTGCATGAGGATGCGCGTGTTCGCGTCGAGGGCGCCGAACGGCTCGTCCAGCAGCAGCACCTCCGGCTGAGGTGCGAGCGCTCGGGCGATCGCCACGCGCTGCCGCATGCCGCCGGAGAGCTGGCTCGGGCGGGCGGTGGCCCACTTCGTGAGCTGCATCACCTCGAGCAGTTCGGCCACCCGCGCCCGCCGCGCGACCTTCTCCATCCCGGAGAGTTCGAGGCCAAACGCGACGTTCTCCTCGACGGTCCGCCAGGGGAAGAGGGAGTACCCCTGGAAGACGAGACCGCGGTCCGGGCTCGGCCCGGCGATCGGGAGCCCTTCGAGGAGCGCCTCGCCCTTCGTCGGATCCGTGAGCCCGGCCACGATGTTCAGCAGGGTGGACTTGCCGCACCCGGACGCTCCGACGAGGCAGACGAACTCCCCGCGCTCGACGTGCATGTCGATGCCGTCGATGGCGACCGTCTCCGCGCCCTTGCGTCCCGGGAAGACCTTGGTCACCCCTCGTACCTCGAGCGCCGTTGTGGTGCGTGTCGTCATGGCATTACTCCTGCGACCACGGCGAGATGCGGTTTCGCGCGAACCGGAGTCCGAGGTCGGTCGCGAGCCCGATGATGCCGATGACGATGAGGACGGCCCAGATCGTGTCGGTGTTCAGGCCGCGCTGCATCCGGACGATCCGCAGCCCCATGCCCTCGTTCGCTGCGAGGAGCTCGGCGACGATGACCATGTTCCACGCGGCCGCCAGGTTCACCCGCGCCGCATCGATCATGCCCGGCACGCTGTACGGGAAGATCACCTTCCGGAACACCGTCGCCGGCCCACCGCCGAGGGTGAAGGCCGCGCGGATCAACTCGGTCGGCACCTGCCACACGATGTTCGCGATCATCAGCGTGTTGAAGAACACCGTGCCAATGAAGATCACGGCGATCTTCGGCTCCTCGCCCAGCCCGAACACGATCATCAGCAGCGGCACGAAGGCGGTGGCCGGCATGTACCGCACGAACCCGATGAACGGCTCGAAGAGCGCCTCGATGCTCTTGAACGTCCCCATCCCGAGTCCGAGCGGTACCGCGACGACGAGAGACAGCGAGAACCCGAGCAGTACTCGGCGTGTGCTCGCCCAGGCGTCCGCCTGCAGCTGGCCGGACTGGGCGAGCTCCCAGCCGGCCGACCAGATCTCGGTCAGCGTCGGCGTGAAGAGGGAGTCCGACATGTTCGAGATCATGAACCACAGCACGATCGGCGCCGTCAGCGACACCCCCACGAGGATGGTCCGCAGGCGCGTCGGGAGCTCCTCCCGGACGCGCCAGAAGTGCGGCGTCCGTCGGCCGACGCCGAGGCGCCCGCTCGGCGTCCCTGCCTTCGGCATGCTCGTCCGCAGCGGCGCCGCACCCGTGGCCGGAGCGTGGGAGGAGGGCGGCGCTTCGCCGTGTTCAAACGCGCTCATCGTTGCCCTCCTCCCACGCTCCGTCCGACTGTCCGAGCCCGGCCTACCGCATCGACGCGTATGTCTCGACGAATGAAGAGTCGAAGAGGCCCGAGAGGTCGGGCTCCTCGGTGATGAACTCCGCCGCGATGAGGAACGGCACGATCTCGCCGGCGACGAAGGAGAGGCTCGTGAAGTTGTCGCCAGCGGCGAACGCCTCCAGGTTCTCCTCGACCGAGAAGATGGTGGTGCCGGCGTTGTAGGTCGCGTAGTCCTCAACGGACACGGACGCTCGCGCCGCCATGATCGTCATCGCCTCGTCAGGGTTCGCGGCGATGTAGTCCAGGGTCATGAACCACGCGTCGATGATCTTCTGCACGTCCGCCGGACGTCCCTCTACCACCTTCCGCGAGAGCGCGAGGTGGTCCGGGATCGCACCCGGGAACTCCGCCGAGGTGAACAGCGTGTGCGAGCCCGCCAGCGTCAGTGCCGCCGTGGTGAACGGCGCGAACACACCGACCGCGTCGAGCTGCCCCGCGGCGAACGCCGCTGCCGCCGCGCCGGTCTCGAGCGGCACGATCTCCACGTCCTCCTCGGTGAGTCCGACCGACTCGAGGCCCAGCAGCAGGAGGAAGTGGTCGACCACGCCGACCTCGACGCCGATGCGCTTGCCCGCGAGGTCCTCGATCGACTGGATGTCGGCCGTCGCGATGATCTGGTCGTTCCCCGTGGAGTTGTCGTTCACGAGCACGATCACCTGGTCGGAGCCCGCACCGACCGACGCGATAGTGTCGCTCAGGGTCTGCGTATTGCCGTCCAGCTGCCCGGCCGCGAACGCGTTGATCGAGTCGAGATAGCCGTCGAACCAGACCATCTCGACGTTCACGCCGACCTGCTCGAAGATCCCGGCTTCCTGTGCCACCTGCCAAGGAAACCAGCCAGGCCATGCCGAGAAGCCGATCTGGATCGGCTCGCCCATCTCCGCCGCCGGCGTCGCGGTCGCCTCGGTCCCGGTCGGCGTCGCCTCGGACGTGGGGGCCGTGGTGGCGTCACCGTCGTCGCTGCTGCACGCAGCGGCGAGCGCGACGAGCACCACCACGGACAGCATGAGGGCGAGCATCCTCGCGTATCGCTTCAGCATCGGTTCAGTCCTTCCCTCTGGGGTCGGCCGCCCACCCGTCCGGGCGGAGCGGAAATAGAAAAAGCCCAGGAGGTATCCACCTCCCGGGCTTTTGTCCCGCCGTGTACCCATCCGCCGATGGATGGGCGACCGCTCTCGGACCAGACCCTCTCGCGAGGCGGAACCCTAGTGGTCTCCGCACACAATGCGGCCCCACGATTGCGCACCCATGTCGCGAAGAAGAACGCTGTGTTTCAGAGTTGCTGCCGTGCCACCGCCACCGCGGCTAGCGGCCCACGAGGGCGCCGCGCCGCAGGCCGCTTCACCCAGGGCCACGAACAGCGGGAAGTCCGTCTCGTCCCCGACCTGCCGGTCACATCGCGCCGACAGCGCAGCAACGCTCCCCGCAGCGAGCGTCAGCAGCACGACCCCTGCGAGGAACATGATGAGGAACGGACGCGCAGCGTTGCGTCTCGGGGTCACGTCGGCTCCCGACTGAGAGACCTGCGATCGTCAACGAGAATAGTTCCTGGTGGGGACGGCGATCCGGCAAGCCCGCGCATCCCACCTCGGGCCGCCTGCTATCGTGCAATGCTCGGCGTGCTCTGGGGTCGACGTGAGGTGCCTGGCTCAGGCGGGGGCGAACCCCTCGTCGCCCTCGAGCAACGGGCGGTGCATACCGCGGGCGCGCTGAATGACCGCCCGCGCGGCGGCATACTGAGCCTGCCCCCAGCCATCCTCCTGCGCCATGCGCAGCGTCGCGGGCAGGGTGCCGGCCGCGAAGATCGGGCCGGGCGGCGCCATGTACTGCGAGACGTACTCGGCGGCATCAAGGACCGCCACCGTGTCGGCAAAGGCCTTGATGTCCGCCATCGGCAACATCGGACTGATCGAGATGCCGATCGGCACGCCCGCCTCGACGAGTGCGCGTGCGGCGTGTAGCCGGACCTTGATGGCCGGCGCCTTCGGCTCGTACCGAAGACGCACCTGTTCCGAGTCCGTCGTCACCGTGAAGTTGACCCGGATGTGCTCGAAGCGCTGGAACAGGTCGATGTCGCGCGCCGCAATCGGGCTCCGGGTCTGCACGGTGAGCCGAGGTTGCACACCCGCAGCGAGGATCGCCTCGAGGATGGAGCGCGTCAGCGCGAGATGGTGCTCGGCGGGCTGATAGGGATCGGTTGCGCTCGACATGTAGATGGCGTCGCCAGACCGCAACGTGCCATCGCGGCAGGCCTTCGTGATCAACGCAGCGGCATTGCGCTTCGCGGACGCCCACTCGCCCCAGGTCCGCCGCTTCTCGGCAGTCGGCGCGAACGCCCTCGCGTAGCAGTACTCGCACGCGAAGCGACACCCCGAGTACGGATTCAGCGAGTAGCGATAGCGCCGGATGAATCCGGACGCCGGCGTCAGGATGGTCCGCGCATCGACCATCCCCACGCCGGCCGTCGACGCATCAGGCGGTGAAGAGGCTACTCCGCTCATGGAGAGAGGCTAGGAAGTCGTCTCGGAATCCCAGAGGTAGAGATGGCACAGCACAGGGAGCGAGCGTGCGCGTTGAGGGGTTGCCCGGCGGGGCCCCGCTGTTCGTCGTCACGCACGGCAGGTAGGCGCCCCCTGTCAGGCCCCGCATCGGCCCGTTGAACCGGGGCTTACTGCTCGGCGAGGAGCACCGTCGTCGGGGGCGGTGCCTGCCTCCACGCGGGAGCTCGAAGTGTCCGCCGGATCAGCGCGTCCTGCTGCGGACGGTGAGCACGACCGAGCCGTATGGGATCTCGCTGGTCGGGAACCTCACGAGGAACGCGGCGTTCACGAAGTCGGAAGCGCCGGGGGCATATCCGATGAACCGGCCGTCCACGACGATCCAGAGCGACTCGATGCCCTCGACGGCCCGCTCGGGCGTGCCGCCTCGCCAGAGCGTGGCAGTCTTGCCGGGCACCGGAGCCGGGCGGTAGGTGCTGCGGTCTGGCTCGATCGTTACAGCGTAGATGCCGGGTTCCCGGTTCGTCGCCTCGAAGATCAGGTTGCCGTTGTCGAGCCGGGTGAGGGTCTGCGGCATGTACGTCCAGCGTTCGCCATCCCATCGACGCAGCACGAGCTCGTCGAGGTCCGTGTCCGCGGGCAGCAGCGTCGGGTTGACGAAGGCCGGCACATACTACTCAGGACTATCTCGTCGCGACATCTCGCGATAGCAACGGGTGTGTCGGACCGGGAGGTGCCATCCTCTTTCACCCACTACTCGCCGAAGCGGATGTCCCGCTCCTCGCACGTTTCGTGCTCCGGCGAGCTGACTGGGGAGAGGGGACGGCCAGAGTAGGTCGAGCAACGTTCGTTGCATCGCCTGAGGGCGAAGAGTATTGTCCCGAGGCTACGACTGTGTCGCGAAGCCGGTGAGATGCCGGCGCTGTTCCGCAACTGTGATCCGCCCGTGAGGCGGTAAGCCAGGTCGCCGACTCGTAGTGCACGTCCAGCCCGCGCGAAACGGGTGATGGCGAGTCGGCCGGATCGTGGCCTGCTCCCTGAACCCCCGCGTGCGGGGGTTTCTTGTGTCTCCGCCGACCCGTGAAGAGGTCGAGCAGGGGGAGGAGCAGCATCCATGATTCCAGGACTTCTTCGATCTCCATCGGGGGCGGCATGGGCCGCGCTGGTCCTCGCGCTGGCGCTGTATGCGCTCATCGCGTTCGACCAGGGGCACCTCATCAGTGTCGCGGAAGGCGCTCAGGCCTTCGACACGAACTACATCCACGAACTGGTGCACGACGCGCGTCATAGTGCGTCGTTCCCGTGCCACTAGCGCACGACACCGCACCGTGCCGGCAAGCCGGCGTCCTGGAGGTAGTTGAGATGCAGCAAGCTGCTGTTCAGTCCACGTCTGTCCATTCCACAGCGCGACCGCAGCTCAGCCGCGTGCTGACGCTGGCGCTGGTCGCAGGGTTGCTCGCCGGGCTCGCGGCAGCGTTGTTCAACGCGGTCCTGACCGAACCGATCATCGACCGTGCGATCGCGATGGAAGAGGCGGCTGCCGCCGCGGAGCCCGAGCCTGCGGGGGGACACAGCCACGACGCACCGCCTGTGTCGCGCGAGGGCCAGCGCATCGGGCTCTGGCTGGGCTGGGGTGCACTGGGGATCGCCTGGGGCACCGTCGTCGGCGCCGCGTACTTCCTCGGCTTCCGGCGGTTGCCCAACGGGGGAGCGCCCTGGTGGCGGCTCGCGGTGGCGGGCGGCGGCTGGTTTTCGCTCGGCGTCCTGGCCTTCCTGAAGTACCCGGCGAACCCGCCGGCGGTCGGTGATCCGGACACCATCAACGAGCGCATGCGGAACTTCGTGGGGCTGGAGCTGCTCGCCGCCCTGCTCGTCGTTGCCGGGATTGCCCTCACCATCGTGCTGATACGCCGAGGCACGGCCACGAGGATCTCGGCCGTCGCCGGCGTCGCGCTGGTCGTGGCGGGTGGGGTGGTGGTGTACCTCGTGATGCCGCCCGCGGAAGGCAATGTCGTCGGGCCAGAGCTGGCCGCGATCGTCGAGGAGTTCCGTCGCCACGCCTTCGTGAGCCAGTTGGTGTTCTGGGCGGTCTTCGCGGCAGGGTTCGCGTGGCTGCCCTCATGGAAGCCCCTCGCGCTGCACGAGGAGACGCCCGATACGCAGACGGCCTCGACGTTCGCCCCGGCATCCGCGCGGTGACCAGCGTCGAGTGGTTCGACCAGCCGCCGCGCGTAGCGCGCGCCCGCAACGTGGTCACGCGCGCGGACGGCAAGCTGGTCAACGTGAACCGGCAGATGGGGCAGCTCTTCGTCTGCCGCTTCGGTTGCTGTTGCGGGCAGGTCGAGGACGGCAAGCCAGAAGGGCACTACGACCGATACCAGGAGGAGTGGGAGCGGCGTCGCATCCGCAACCAGGTCCACCTGAACATGTCGGGGTGCCTCGGCCCGTGTCCGCTCGCGAACGTCACGATGCTGCTGTTCGAGGGCACCACGACGTTCTTTCACTCGATGAACACCGAGCAGCGCATCGTCGACCTCTATGACTACATCGAGACGATGATCGCGGCCGAGCGGTACCTGCCTCCGCCGGCCGTCCTGCAGGCGCATGTGTTCTCCGCGGTGCGAAACGACGGGAAGCACGTCGACGCGCTGCTGCCCGCTGACCGCGAGCCTCGCCAGATGCTGCGGGAAGGCATCCTGTTCCTCACCCACGCAGACACCGACGTGCTGATGGCCTCGTCGATCGCGGGCGACCTCGACGCGCAGTTGCCGTCGGTGAAGGTGCTGAACGTAGGACACCTCCGCGAGGAGGCGGATGCGGTTGCGTTCTTCGAGTCCGTAGTGCCCTCGGCGGAGGTCGTCGTCGTGAAGATCCATGGGGGCGCCTCCGGGCTGCCGGGCTTCCATCGCCTCGCCTCGATGATCGACCGCGACACGCAGTGGTTCGTGGCGATGCCGGGGACGGACGACCTTGACCCGGAGCTTATGGCGTACTCGAACGCCGGCGTCGCCGTGGCGCACGAGGCGAAGGCGTACCTGCAGCTCGGTGGCATCGAGAACTTCCGGCAGTGCCTGTACTTCCTCAGTGACCATCTCCTTGCCACGGGCATCGGCTACGAGCCGCCGGCGGAGCAGCCGCGCGCCGGCGTGTACCACCCACGGGTGCCGAGCGGGCGCATCGAGGACTGGCGTGCCATCGCGGACTCGAGTCGCCCCACGGCCGGACTGACGTTCTATCGCTCCTACTGGCTCGCGGGCGATACCTCGTTCATCGATGCACTCGTCGAGGCGGGCGAGGCCGCGGGGATGAACGTCCTCCCGGTCTTCGCATACTCCCTGAAGGACGAGACCGCCGGTTCGGATGGGATCCCGCCCGCGTTCTCCTACTTCCTCGATGACGTGGGCGGTCCGAGCGTGGACGTGGTCGTGAACACGATGTCCTTCGCGATGGGGTCGTCGTCGCTGGAGGAACGCTCCGAGGACGAATGGGCGGCGGACATCCTGCGGCGGATGGACATTCCGCAGGTACAGGCGGTGAACGCTTCGATCTCCGCGGAGCGCTGGCGGGAATCTGAGAACGGCCTCCCGCCTCTCGATGTCGCGATGAACGTCGCGATCCCGGAACTGGACGGGCGGATCATCAGCGTGCCCGTGGCCTTCAAGGAGGACACGGCCGGATCGCATGGCGAGCGCGTGACGCGCCATATCGCGCTACCCGACCGTGCACGGCGGGTAATGGGGCTGGCCGCGCGGCTGGCGGCGTTGCGGCGCATCCCCGCCACTGAGAAGCGTGTCGCAGTGGTACTGACGAACCACAACGCGAAGGCGGCGCGCATCGCGAACGCGGTGGGCCTCGACTCCCCCGCGTCACTCCTCGACCTGCTGCACCGCCTCGATGCCGCGGGGTACGAGGTGGGCGAGCTGCCGCCGGACTCGGACACGATGATGGCGCTGCTCGTGGAGCGAGGACATTACGACCGCGACCTGCTCACGGAACAGCAGATGCGGCAGGCGATCGCGCGCGTGTCCCGCGAGCGGTACGAGGCGTGGTTCACCTCGATCCCGGCGAGCCGCGCCGACGAGATGCGCGAGCAATGGGGCTCGCCACCGGGTGCGCACTATGTCGACGGCACGGGGCACCTCGCGCTGGCGGGGCTGCAGTTCGGCAACGTGTTTGTGGCGGTGCAGCCACCGCGCGGGTACGGCATGGACAAGACCGCCATCATGCATAAGCCGGACCTGGCGCCGCCGTACCCGTACCACGCAATGTATCGGTGGCTCGCGGAGCCCGAGGAGTCCGGCGGGTTCGGCGCGGACGCCGTGGTCCACATGGGCAAGCACGGGTCGCTCGAGTGGCTGCCGGGGAAGGGTATCGGCCTCTCCGTCGACTGTTATCCGGACCTGTTCTTGGGCGATCTCCCACTGATCTATCCGTTCATCGTGGACGACCCCGGTGAGGGCGCCTCGGCCAAGCGCCGGGCGCACGCCACGATCGTCGACCACCTGCCGCCGCCGATGACGACCGCCGACACCTACGGCGCCATGGACCGCCTCGGCCGGCTGGTGGACGAGTACTACCTCCTGGAGCGCACCGACCCGGACAAGCTCCCGCTCCTACAGCAGCAGATCTGGGCGCTCATCAGGGAGGCCGAGCTGGACCGCGACCTGAACGTCCTCCTGAATGGCGACAACGCAGAGGACCACACGCATGAGTGGGATCCGACGACGCACGAGGACGGCGTCCCGTATTCGATCTCGGACCTGTCCGGATCGGAGTTCGCGCACCTGGTGGAGGCGATCCACGCCTATCTGCACGAACTCGGCACCGCGCCGATCCGCGATGGACTGCACGTGCTCGGGCGCGCTCCGCAGGGTGAGCCGCTGCTCGACACGCTGATGATGCTCGTGCGCCTCGCGAACGGCGCGGTGCCAAGCCTGCGCGTGGGAGTCGGTGCGGCGTACGGCCTGGATGTGCCGGAGGCATTGTCAGCGCCGGGGGAGCGCGTCCTCGGCGTACCGGACGGGCTCGCCGAGGACTCCGGCCACGATGTCGCTACGAACGCGCAGGCGCTGGAGGCGGTGCAGGCGCTGAACCGCAGCCTGTTGCGAGTGCTGGACGAGCGCGGGTTCGACAGTGCAGCGGTAGACGACGTCATCCGCCTCGTGATGCCGCACGTGGACAACGAGGCGGGACTCCGCTTCACGCGGGAGACGCTTGTCTTCGTCTGCGACCGGCTCGTGCCGGCGCTGAACTGCACGGACGACGAAGTGCAGCACATCCTCGATGCCATCGAGGGGCGATACGTGCCATCCGGGCCGAGCGGCGCGCCGACGCGTGGGATGGCGCACGTCCTCCCGACGGGACGCAACTTCTATTCCGTCGACCCGCGCTCGATCCCGTCGTACACCGCATGGCAGGTCGGACAGGACCTCGCGCGTGAGACGGTGGCGCGCTACGTGCGCGAGGAAGGCGAGCCGCCTCGGTCAGTGGGGATCTCGATCTGGGGGACGGCGGCGATGCGGACCTCGGGGGACGACATCGCGGAAGTGCTCGCGCTGCTTGGTGTGCGGCCCGTCTGGCAGCCGGAGAGCCGGCGCGTGACCGGGGTCGAGGTGGTCCCACTCGCAGAGCTCGGGCGACCGCGCGTGGACGTCGTCTGCCGGATCTCGGGCTTCTTCCGGGATGCGTTTCCTCACGCGATCGCGCTGATCGACGAAGCCATCGAGACCGTGTCCAGCCTCGACGAGCCGCTGGAGCAGAACTTCGTGCGGGCGCACCGCGTGGCCGAGTCAGAGCGGATGTGTGAGGCCGGGCTCTCCGAGGGCGATGCGTGGCGCGAGGCGGGCTATCGCATCTTCGGAAGCCCACCGGGAACGTACGGCGCGGGGATCCTCCAGCTGATCGACGAGCAGCAGTGGCGAGGGGACGCCGACCTCGCCGAGACGTACGTGAACTGGGGTGGTTACGCCTACACGCGCGCGGAGTTCGGGACAGACGCACGGCGGGCGTTCCGGCAGGCGCTGGGGACCGTCTCGATCGCGGTGAAGAACCAGGACAACCGCGAGCACGACATCTTCGATTCCGACGATTACATGCAATTCCACGGCGGGATGATCGCCACCATCCGCGCGCTGACGGGGCGCAACCCGAAGCGGTACTTCGGGGACACGCAGGACCCCTCGATGCCGCGCGTGCGATCCCTGCAGGAAGAGGCGAACCGCGTCTTCCGCTCCCGAGTGGTGAACCCGAAGTGGCTGGAGTCGATCAAGCGCCACGGCTACAAGGGCGCCCTGGAGATCGCCGCGACCGTCGACTACCTGTTCGGCTATGACGCCACCGCCCAGGTGGTGGAGGACTGGCAGTACGAGCAGGTGACGCAGGCGTACCTCCTGGACGAGGAGATGACGGCGTTCTTCGAGCAGAGCAACCCGTGGGCGCGCCGCGACATTGCCGGGCGGCTGATGGAGGCGATCCAGCGCGGGATGTGGGCGTCGCCGGAGCCGGAGACAAAGGCGCGCATCGCATCGGCGCTCCTCGACGCCGAGGGCGATGTCGAAGGCCGATCGGAGGCACGACGCGAGCGGCCTCGGCCGGTGGAGGGAGCGGCGGAACGATGAGCGACACGTCAGCCGAGCGTGACCACACGGAGTCCGAGGCGTACCGGCGCGAAGTCCGCGAGGCGAAGCGCCGTAAGGGGCTCGTGATCGTCAACACCGGCACCGGAAAGGGCAAGACCACGGCGGCCTTCGGCATCGCCTTCCGCGCCCGCGGGCGGAAGATGGCGGTCGGCGTCCTGCAGTTCATCAAGCCCGGGACGGCGCGGTTCGGGGAGATCCGGGCGGCACGCGACGCCGGGATCCACGTCGAGGGCTCAGGCGACGGCTGGACGTGGAAGAGCAAGGACCTCGACGAGTCGGCGGCCCTCGCGGTGGCGGGGTGGGAACGCGCCCGCGGGTACATCCTCGAGCGGAAGTTCGACGTCCTCGTCCTCGACGAGTTCACGTACCCGATGCACTACGGATGGCTGGACACCGCCGAGGTGATCGCGTGGCTGCGCGAGCACAAGCCGGAGGACATGCACCTGGTGATCACCGGCCGCTATGCCCCGGAGGCGCTCATCGACTACGCCGACCTCGTCACGGAGATGACGCTCGTCAAACACCCGTTCAAGGAGCAGGGCATCCGCGCGCAGCCCGGGATCGAGTTCTAGGGATGACGGAGGATGCAAGACATAACGCCGAGGTGCGATTCCCCTTGAGCGCCATCGTGGGTCAGGAGCGGATGAAGCGCGCGCTGCTGCTGAATGCGGTGCATCCCGGGGTGGGTGGCGTGCTCATCCGCGGGAACAAGGGCACTGCGAAGTCGACGGCCGTCCGCGCCCTCGCCTCGGTGCTTCCGAGCATCGAGGTAGTGCGGGGATGCCCGTACTCCTGCGCACCGGGCGCGGAACGCGCCGCGTGCCCGCACTGCTCGACGCGCGGCATCGAGGCGGGCGGGGAGGTGATCGAGCGGGCGGTGCGCATCGTCAACCTGCCGGTCGGCGCCTCGGAGGATCGGCTCGTCGGGTCGCTGGATGTAGAGCGCGCGCTGGCGTCCGGTGAGCAGGCGTTCGAGCCGGGCATCCTCGCGGCCGCGCACCGCGGCATCCTCTACATCGACGAGGTGAACCTGCTGAACGACCACCTCGTGGACGTCCTCCTCGACGCGGCGGCGATGGGACGAAACTACGTGGAGCGCGACGGGCTCTCGGTGGGGCATCCGTCGAGGTTCATCCTCGTGGGCACGATGAACCCCGAGGAGGGCGAGCTACGCCCACAACTGCTCGACCGGTTCGGACTGATGGTGGAGGCGGATCACGACTTCACCACGGACGAGCGGGTACAGGTGGTGAAGCGCCGCATCGAGTTCGATGCTGATCCGCCGGCGTTCGTCGCCGCATGGGCGGAGTCGGAGCAGGCGCTGCGCGCGCAGATCGTCGCGGCACGCGCTCGGGTGGCCTCGGTGCGGGTGGCGGACGAGATGATCGAGGCCATCGCCTACGTGTGCAGCGAGCATGGGGTGGATGGCCTGCGTGCGGACATCGTGATCCATCGCACGGCGGGCGCGATCGCGGCGTGGGAGGCGCGCGACGATGTCACGCTCGACGACGTCCGCGAGGCCTCGGTGCTGGCGCTGGCACACCGGCAACGACGCCACCCGTTCGAGGAGCCGCGGTTCGACCCCGAGCGGGTGACCGAGGTGCTCCAGCAGCACGCGTCGAGCCAGCGTCCGCGCGAGCGTCGCTCCGAGCCGTCCGAGGACGGGCGCGGGGCGGACTCGGACGAGCCTGCCGGGGGACTACTCCCGGAAGATGGGGACGCGCCCTCCGATGGAGGCGACGAGCGCGACGAGTCCGACAAGATGCCCTCGGCGGTCGGGGAGCGTGTCCCGCTGGTGGCACCGGTCCTGAGGCGGCCGGACCGGCGCACCCGGAACGCGTCCGGTCGTCATGCGACGACGTTGACCGAAGGTGTCTCCGGGCACCACGTAGGTTCGCGAGCACCCGGCGGACGCCCGCTCGACCTCGACCTGGCGGCGACGATGCGGGCCGCCGCGCCGTGGCAGCAGCGGCGTGGGAGCGCGGGACGCCTCGATCTGCGCGCGGACGACCTCAGGGTGAAGGTCCGTGAGGCAAAGGCGGCGGCGCTCGTGGTGTTCGTCGTGGACGCGAGCGGGTCGATGGGCGCTCGGGATCGGATGGAAGCGACGAAGGGGGCGATCCTCGCGCTGTTCACGGACGCCTACCAGAAGCGCGACCGTGTTGCCCTCATCACCATGCGCGGCGAGGACGCGGAGCTCGTCCTTGAGCCGACGCGGAGCGTGCAGCTCGCACATCGGCGCCTCGAGTCGCTCGCGACCGGGGGGCGGACACCACTGTGGGCGGGCCTCGAGCGGGCGGCGACGCTCATCGAGGTGGAGCGCCGGCGCGATGCCAGGGTGGTGCCCCTGGTGGTGCTGATCTCGGACGGGCGCTCAAACGTGGCGCGGGGGGATGCCTCGGGAGCGGAGGCGACCACGGCTGCGGCGCGTGGGCTGCGGCGCCTCGGCGTGCGGACGCTCGTAGTCGATACAGAGACGGGCTACGTGCGTCTCCGGCTCGCGCGGTCGCTCGCGACGGAGCTCGACGCCGAGTACGTCCTCTTCGACGACATCGCTTCAGACGAGGTGGCCCCGGGACGCCTCGCCGAGTCCGTACGGGCGCGCCTGTAGGCGTCCCTGGTGATCGTCCGCGACGGGAACTGCTCGGGATACAGCAGGCGGGCGATCTCCTCGATGCCGCCCACGATGCGATGGGCCGGGGCGACTCCTACGTCCGGGCAATCCAGGGCTCATCGATGATCAGATGGGCATTCTGTTCAACTCCCTCGAGTTGTCCCCCGAGATGCGAGAGACGGCGCTACGGGAAGCGACGCGCGGCGGTGCTGAGGTGATGTGCATTGTTCACGCCTCCGGACGGCGCTTACAGCGATGCCGAGTACGTCGAGTTCGATTCCAAGCTGATGGTCGGCATCGCGCCGACGCCTCGATTCCGGGCACTCTTGCAGCGAGCGGTTCGAACCGCACCGGGTGCGCGGGTTGAACTGATCCCATCGCGAGGGTGGGGTGGAGACGAGGAGGGTAGGACTCCAGTATCTCCAACCGCGTTCTGGCCTGATCCTCCCGGCCTCACACGAGTCCGGAGTCTTCGGCCTCGGCTGGCTGCGAGCAGCATGAGGCGGTCCACCGGCCCGCTGCTACCGCATCGTTCCCGCGATCGCTCTCACCTCCGTGCTACCGCGCCACCACCACCGGCATCCCCGCCGGCGGGCCGTCCGGGAACCGCGTGAGGAACGAGGCGTTCACGAACGGCGGTGCGCCGACGATGTAGCCGTACCAGCGCCCGTCCGACGTCACCCACACCGCACCTCCGCTCGGGCCGAGCGCGGTGGCGAGGGTCGCGTAGCCGCCGCCGCGCCAGACCGTGAGTGTGACGCCCGAGGGAGAAAGCGGCGTGCTGAACGTGCCGCGGTCCGGCCGGTGCAGCACCGCGAAGATCGTGAAGTGAGTGATGCTCACCGTGATCGTTGCGCTGCCGTCCTCCTCGTCGATCGTGACGAGGGCGTTGGGCACTTCCACCCACGCCTCCGTCTCGCCGTCCCAGTAGACAAGGACCAGCGTGCCGTCCGTCGCGCCGTCCGGCACGGCGGCGGCAGGGAGGGTGAACGTCAGCTCGATCGCCGGGGCGAACTCGCCGCGCAGGTCGCTACCGTCCGGCCCCGTCGCCTCGAAGACGAACGAGAGCACGAGCACGGTGCGCTCCGGCGGCGGCGCCTGTTCCACGAGGCCGTCGAGGTCGCCGACCGCCCCGGCCGAAAGCGTGGCGCCCACCGGTAGCGCGCCCGGCGGCGCGGTCACGGTGGCGGTGCTGCCGTCCGGCGCGGTGACCTCGACGGTGGCCGGCTCGCCGTCCTCGACGGTCGTGGTCTGTTCATCCTCCAGCAGCACGGAGATGCCGTCGACGAGCGTGGTGGTTGTGGGCGGCAGCGGGGTCGGGCCGCCGTCGGGTGGCGGAGGCGGCGGCGCGACCGGGGAGACGGCGTTCGAGGCGGCCGAGGGGTCGCCCGTGCCGACGGCATTCGTCGCCGTCACGGTGAAGGTGTACTCGATGCCGTTCGTGAGGCCGAGCACGGTGAGCGGGCTGCCCCCACCCGTGGCGGTCAGGCCGCCGGGGCTAGCGGTGACGGTGTAACTCGTGATCGCACTGCCGCCGTCCGAGGCGGGCGCGGTGAACGTCACCGTCGCCTGGGCGTTGCCGCCCACGGCCGAGACGCCCGTGGGCGCGCCGGGAGCCGTCGTCGCCACCGTCGCCGTGAAGTCCTGGCCGCCGACGTCCGCCGTCACCGGGCCGTCCACCGTCCGCGTCGCCGGGGTGAAGGCGTACCCCACGAGGCTCGGCGTGACCACGATCTCTTCCGCGCCGTGTGGCACACCCGCCAGGATGTAGACGCCGCCACCGTCCGTCAGGACGGGGTCGAGGCCGGTCGCGGCGACCGTGACGCCCGGCAGCGTGCCGCCGCCGTCGAGGGTGACGGTGCCGGTGATGGTGTACGTCAGCGCGGTCGCGGCGAAGTCCTGGCTCGACTCGTTCCCGATCACGGGGCCGTCCAGCTCCAGCGTCTCCGGGGTGAAGGTGTACCCGGCGAGGGTGGGCGTGATGACGATGTCCACCGCCTCGTGCTCGACGCCGGTCAGCGTGTATACGCCGAACTCGTCCGTGGTCACGGTCTCCGCGTGGCCGCCCGTCGCCGCAACCGAGACGCCCTCCAGTCCGTCCCCGTCGAGGGTGACCGTGCCGGTGATCTCGTACGTCCCCGGTGCCTCGAACGCGCCGATGTCCACCGTGCCGCCGATGACGCGGGGGAAGCCCACGCCGCGCTGGTCGAAGAACAGCCCCGCGTCGTCGGCGGCGTCGGTGTCGCCGGCGTTGATCGCGGGGCTGTCGGGGAGCAGCGCCCGCGTCAGCGTTGGCCCGCCGTTGTCGGCGAGCGCGGCAGTGGCGCCGGGCCACGGCTTACGGGAGATCT
>CAYPYF010000012.1:0-32431 GCA_964414675.1 uncultured Dehalococcoidaceae bacterium | reverse complement strand
CCGTTGTCGGCGAGCGCGGCGAGGCCGAGGCCGCCCGTGCCGACGCCGACGATGTTGCCGTTCTCGTCCGTCACGATGCTGCCGCAGCCGGGTGCCGCGATCAGGTTGTTGCTCCCGACGATCGTCGCGCCGGCGAGGGCGGAGCATGCCGGGACGCCACTGCCGACGATGGTGTTGACGAGGGTCACCGTGACCCCCGCGCCGGTGGCGAGGATGTCCATCGCGAAAAGGTTGTCCGAGTTGCCGGCCAGGGTGACGTTCGTCAGGGTGGAGTTGAAATTCGTCCGAATCGCGCCGGCCTGGTCGGGGGTGTTGTTGCCGGTGAAGGTGCTGTTGACGATGGTCAGCGGCCCGCCGGAGTTCCAGATCGCGCCGCCGTCGCTGCCGAAGCCGAGGCCCGTGTTGCCGGTGAAGGTGCTGCCGGTCACGGACATCCCGCCGGTGCTGAGGATCGCGCCGCCATGGCTGCCGGCGCTGTTGCCGCTGAAGGCGCTGTCCGTCACCGCCAGCGTGCCGCCGTCGTTCATGATCGCGCCGCCGTCGCTGCCGACGCCGAGGCCCGCGTTGCCGGTGAAGGTGCTGCCGGTCACGGTGAGCGCACCGGTGCTGAAGATGGCGCCGCCGTCGCTGGTGGTCGTGGTGTTGCTCGAGAAGGTGCTGTCGATGACGGTCAGCGAGCCCTGGTTGAGCACCGCGCCGCCCGCACCGCCGATGCCGATGTCGCCGGCCAGGCCGTCCCGCAGCGTCAGCCCGGTCAGCGTCAGGTCGCCGCCGCCGGCCACCGCGATGATGCGTACTTCCTCGTCCCCGCTGACGGTTACCGTGCCCCCGCCGTCGATGAACATCGTGCTGCCGTTGACGATCGTCGGCAACGTGCCGCCGAGGGTGATCGTCTGGCCGTCCAGGTCCTCGTGGAAGGTGATCGTGACCACCGCGTCGGAGAGGGTGCCCCACAAGTTCGCCTCCTGGACCGCCGCGCGCAGGGTGCAGCGGGAGACGCCGAGGGTGTCCGCCGGGTTGGTCGCGCACACGCCGTCGCCGATGTTGGCGTCCGCGGCGTCGAGGGCGCTGTCCACGACGAACCCGTCGGGCGGGGGCGACGCCTCGAACGCACCGATGTCCACGCGCGAGCCGAGGATGCGCGGGAAGCCGTCGCCGCGCTGGTCGGTGGTGAGGGCCACCGGCAGCGCGTCGTCGTCGCCGGCGTCGATGGCGGGGCTGCCGAGGAGGAGCGCGAGGGTAAGCGTGGGGCCGCCGTTGTCCGCGAGGGTCTCCTCGATGACGGTGGAGGCGCCGGTGCCGGTCCACACGGTGACGTCGAACTGGTTGCCGTCCGCGGCGTCCAGGCCGCCGCAGTCCTCGGACTGGACGATGTTGTTGACGCCCCCGATGGCGCCGCTGCCCGCCGTGATGCAGTTCCCGCCGGTGTTGCCGAGGATGGAGTTGGAGACCACTACCACGGCATTGTTGAAGGCGCCGATGCTGGCGCCGTCGTTGCCGGCGATGGTGAGGTTCGTCAGCGTGGCGCTGCCGCTGGCGCGGATGGCGATCATGCCTGTCTCCGCGGTGTTGTCCGTGAAGCTGCTGTTGGTGACGGCCAGGCCAGCGCTGGTGTTGAGGATGGCGGCGCCGCCGAGAAGGCCATTCGCAGTGTTGCCCGTGAAGGTACTGCCCGTCACCGTCGTGCCGGCGCCGGAGTTCCGGATGGCGCCGCCGCCGGTACTGGCACCGACCACGCTCTGGGTGTTGTCCGTGAAGGTGCTGCTGGTGACGGCCAGGCCGGCGCCGCTGTTCAAGATGGCCCCGCCGAGGTTGTCCGCGGTGTTGCCCGTGAAGGTGCTGCCCGCCACCGTCGCGCCGGCCTCGGAGTTCCAGACAGCGCCGCCGATGGACGCGGAGTTGTCGGTGAAGGTGCTGTCCGTCACGGTCAGCGCAGCGAAGCTGTTGTAGATCGCGCCGCCCTCGCTGGGCGCGGTGTTGCCCGTGAAGGTGCTGTCCGTCACGGTCAGGTCGCCGAAGTCGTTCATGATCGCGCCGCCGTCGGTGCCCGCAGTGTTGTCCGTGAAGGTGCTGCCGGTCACCGTGAGGGCGCTGCGGTCATTGAGGATCGCGCCGCCGTCGGCGCCCGCAGTGTTACCCGTGAAGGTGCTGCCGGTCACCGTCGCCGTCGCCGCCGGCCCGCTGCTGACGATCGCTCCGCCGATGGATGCGGAGTTGTCCGTGAAGATGCTGTCCGTCACGCCCAGGACGCCGCCGGAGTTCCTGACGGCGCCGCCGGCGGACGCGGAGTTGTCCGTGAAGGTGCCGCCGGTCACGGTCAGGACGCCGGTGCTGAAGATCGCGCCGCCGTCGTCGATGGCGTTGCCGCCCGTGAGCGTCAGCCCGAGCAGCGTGAGGTTCCCGCCGCCGCCGGTGACCCGCATGAGCCGGAAGTTGCCGGCGGCGCCGGGCCGGGCGACCTCGATGTCCTGGCCTTCGGCGTCGATGGTGACCCCGGTGGTGACGTCGGGCAGCTGGCTGCCGAGGAGGATGGGGACGCCGTCCACGTCCGCGTGGAACGTGATGTGCCCGCCGCCCTCGTCGTTCGCGCGCTCGATGGCGGCGCGGAGGGTGCAGGGGTCGGCGACCTCGCAGGTGACGCCGTCGTCGCCGAGCGCGGCGTCTGCCGAGGAGTTCACGACGAAGGCGCTGTCGAACTCGAGCGCGCCGATGTCGACGCGGGCGCCGACGACGCGGGCGAAGCCGTCGCCGCGCTGGTCGGTGGTGAGGCCGGCGTCGTCCGCCGCGTCGTCGTCGCCCGCGTCGATGGCGGGGCTGCCGGGGAAGAGCGCGAGGGTGAGCGTCGGCCCGCCCTTGTCCGCGAGGACCTCGGAGAGGACGGTGGAGGTGTCGCTGCCGGTCCAGACAGGGACGCCGAACTGGTTGCCATCCGCCTCGTCCAGGCTGCCGCAGGTGGCGGACTGGACGATGTTGTTGACGCCGGTGATGGTGCCGTCCGGGACCACGCAGTTGGCGCCGTCGTCGTTCCCGAGGATGGAGTTGGACACCGTGACGGTGTAGCCGTCGGAGACGGCGATGCTCGCGCCGCCGTTGCCGGCGATGGTCAGGTTCGTCAGCGTGGCGGCGGTGGAGCTCCGGACCACGCTGATGGCGCCGACGTTGCCGGTGAAGGTGCTGTTGGCGACGGTCAGGTGGCCGCCGCCGTCGGTGTGCCGGATGGCGCTGCCGCTGCCGCTGACCGCGGTGTTGCCGGTGAAGGTGCTGCCGGTCACGGTCAGCGTGCGTTCGTCGTAGATCGCGCCGCCGCCGCCGCTCGGCGCGCCGCTGGTCGCGGTGTTGCCGATGAAGGTGCTGTCCGTCACGGTCAGCACACCGAAGCCGTAGATCGCGCCGCCGCTCTGCGCGGCGTTGTCCGTGAAGGTGCTGCCGGTCACCGTCAGCGCCCTATCGCCGGCGATCGCGCCACCGCCGATGACCGCGGCGTTGTCCGTGAAGGTGCCGCCGAGCACAGTCAGGGCGTCGCCGGTGCTGAAGATCGCGCCGCCGCCGATGCCCGCGGCGTTGTCCGTGAAGGTGCCGCCGAGCACGGTCAGGACGCCGCCGTTGAAGATCGCGCCGCCGTTGTTGTCGGGGGTGTTGCCGCCCGTGAGCGTCAGCCCGGTCAGCGTGAGGTCTCCGGCGGGGGCGACCTCCATGAGCCGGAAGTTGCCGGCGGCCCCGGGCCGGGCGACCTGGATGTCCTGGCCTTCGGCGTCGATGGTGACCTCGGTGGTGACGGCGGGCAACTGGCTGCCGAGGAGGATGGGGACGCCGTCCACGTCCGCGTGGAACGTGATGTGCCCGCCGCCCTCGTCGTTCGCGCGCTTGATGGCGGCGCGGAGGGTGCAGGGGTCGGCGACCTCGCAGGTGACGCCGTCGCCGAGCGCGGCGTCTGCCTCGCTGTTCACGACGAAGGCGGGCCCATGGTCAGCCCTCGCCAGGGGCGCGTCCGCCAGCAGCGCGAGCCCCAGCGCCGCCACCGCGAGAAGCGCCAGCGCACCGTGCCACGGACGGGATGAACGGAAGTACGGAGTGAGGTGGCGGGCCATGCGTGGCTCCTCAGTGGCTCAGTGGGAGGCGCGGACCTCTCGGTACGCCTCGACGCTGGTTGTGGAGGGCCACAGGTGACCCCGGCACGCGGCCTGGTCGCCGCGCACGATGCCGGTAGAACGAACAACAGGACGACTACCCCGCGGGCGCTCCGTCTCCGAAGCCGCCCTCGACGAGTATACGGAATGGGAGGGGGCGTGAGGACGGTCGCAGCCGATCCTTCGGCCGCGGAAGTGATGGTGGAGACGGGGGAGAGTTCTCCGCCAGCGGCCCATATGTGCGTTGCGAGCTACCAAGTCCGGTGGGTGGATGCCAGATGAGCCGCCTTCTAAGCAGACGGCAAGCCTGCTTCGAGTACCCGACTGACGGCTTCGATGACCTCGGGTGTAAGCGGGCCTTCCGTCGTAAGACGTTTCGCAAGTGCCTCGGGCCAAAGGATGTCAACAGCTCCGACCGTGAACGGCTGCCGGAAGAGCCCCCACTCCGCACCGACGAAACAGAGCACTCCCTTGATAGGGAGGGGCGCGAGGCTGCTCGTCGCGTCCCTCACGACCTCGACCTGCTTCTCGATTCCTGGAACGAGTTTCGTTTGGTCACGCCCTCCGACGAGCAGCGATGCGCTACGAGCGAACAAAGGCTTCCGACGTTCCACCCGACCGCTGTAGTGCTTCGCATCGATCACATAGACCCCGCTGGGTGCCACAGCGATGTGGTCGATGTTCGCCCGCGTTCTCGGGATGCGGCGGTCATGCAACAGATGCAGTTGCGCCCCGGACAGACGATTGAGGATCTTGGCCAGACGCTCTTCGCCGACCGCGCCTTGCCCCCAGGCTTTCGTTGCTTGCGGGTCGTCGCTCAACGCCATCACGAGGCCGCTCAGCCGTCCGAATTGCTGCTGGATACGCTCCTCACGGCGCGTGCTGCGGCGCGCCCCTTCGCGTCGCGCAGAGGCGCCCGCTATCCCGGACACGAACACCCGGGGCGATGGCTCAGGCGTCAGGGCGGCAGGACATTCAAGGCAACTCGCGGTCCTGGCGCCGCTGTCCCAGAACGCTTCTGTTCCGGGGTTGAGCGCCGTCTGGCACCTGACGCATTGTGCGGGATAGCGGAGGGCGATGCGTCGTTCAGACATCCGCCGGATTCTAGTGGTCGATTACAGGGTGGTGGGGCGATCGGGGAGGGCGCTTCGCCAACTACCCATATGCCCGGTGCGAGTTATCGCTTCTGGTGGCGGAGCGGCTTCTCGTGTTCCGAATGAGGGGCAAATCTACCTCTGGTTGCGGGCACGCTGTCGATTCACGTGCCGAGCATCTCCTAGGCGCGTCTCGAGATCTGGGAGTTGCAAGGTGCGCTCGTGGTCAGCTGCCAGCCAGGTATGAATTCGCTCACCGGTCTGCCTTTCACGAACGCGTAAGTCGGACTCGACCACTCGGGCTAACGTCCGACAGGCACGAACCTCCCGAGAGGGAATCCCCCCAAGGGGGAGCATTGGTGCAAAAACAGCGAGAGGATTGCCAACCTCATCAATCACGGCTGCAACCTGCAGCGACTCGACGGCGCTTCCGGAGTGGGCGAAATGCTTGTCTCGCGCCCCGATGAGCCAATCATGCCACGTGAGCAGGACACTCGCGTTTGCCTGACCGGCCACTGCGGCTTCGACATCCTTCCGGCGCATCTGTCGCGAACGAGCATCCTTGTGGAACGGTCGGCCGTAGGAAACGACGGCGGCAGCGAACAGTGCCATCTGAGTCATGAACGCGTCGGGATCATCCGCCGCCCAACCGATAGCGTCGTCCGCATCAACTCCTCCGAGGAGCCGATACAGCAGGTCGAATTGCCTCGCAGCTCGCTCGAAGTCCGAACGCCAACTCACCAGGTCGTAGAGCTCTCGGGCGTCCGGGGAATTGATGAGGACACGGCGACCGGCTGGCAGCCCCTCCGGCTCCCAGTGTTCGCCCGGCTGTCCGGTTTGATACGCCTTACTCACAGAACTGCTCTTTACGCGATCGCCTGTGGCCTTGTCGCGAGCGTAGCGCGTCAAGGCTCGCCGAAGGCGACCGCGAAGCGGCTGTGGCCTTGATGCGCGGGTCCCTACGACCAACCCTGACCACAGGGGCGGCGAGCACTTCGTGCTCGCCGCCCGCTCCCTGCATCCGAATTCTGCCTCTGTGCGTACCGTGGACAGATGAACCCCGTCCCGACCGGCGAAGCCGGACGGGGCGGGGTTCTCCTTCACTTGATACACAGAGCACTAACTCAACAGAGCAAAGCAGGGCGGCGCCACGGTGCTGCGGGATCGTGTATGCTGCGGGCGGCAAGGCACCCCGCCACCGGGTAGCCAAGCGAACGGGATCGGCATCCATCCCAAGTGGGGTGCCACGCGCACAGGCGGGCCACAACCGCCTCCCGAGCCTCGAAGGGCAACCAGAGGCCACCGGTTCCTGATAGCGCGTTGGTTCGTCCCGTGGCCCTTCCTGAGATTCCCCAACCACCTTCCCCCGCTGTCCGTGCGCTCTGGAACGAGTACGCGGCGGTGATTCGTGCCATCCTGCTCCGCGAGCGAGCGGTGGGCAGGGAGGACGAACGATGACGGCACGGCGCGCGGTGGGATACGTCCGGGTCTCGGACGAGAGCCAGGTCGACGGACATTCGCTCTCGGCCCAGCGACGCGAGGTCGAACGCTACTGCGAGCGCGAGGGATACACGCTGAGCCGCCTCTATGCCGACGAGGGGGTGAGCGCGTACACCGACCAGCTCGCGAAGCGTCCCGGTCTCGCAGCACTGCTCGAGGATGCCCGCCTCGGACGGTTCGACCTTGTGGTCGTCCACACCATCGACCGCTGGGCGCGGAACGTCTCGGTGCAGCGTCAGGCCCTGCAGGCGCTCGGTCAGGCGAACGTCGGCTTTGTGAGCGTGGTCGAGAACTTCGACTTCAGCACCCCGTCGGGTCGGCTCATGCTCACGATGATCGGCGGCGTCTCCGAGTTCTTCTCCGACCAGCTCGGCGTCCACGTCTCGAAGGGACTCCACGAACGCGCGGCATCCGGCCTCCCCGCTGGGCCGGTGCCATTCGGCTACCGCGGAACGGACTCCACCCGCCCCGCTGTCGTCGTGCCTGCCGAAGCCGAGGCGGTGCAAGGTGCGTATCTGCAACGAGTGCGAGGAGACTCGAACAATGAAATCGCCTCATGGCTCAACGAACGCGGACACCGCCCGCGTGGACGAAACACCCTGTTCACCCCCTGGGCGGTTCGTGATCTCCTGCGGACGCGGTTCTACGTCGGCGTCGTGACGTTCCGCGACGAGGAGTTCCCCGGCCAGCACGAGGCCATCGTCGACGAGGAGACGTTCGCGGCTGCACAGAGCCGCCGAGGGCATGCGAGGCCGCGTAGAGTCGCCACCGGGCCCTCAGGCGCGCTGCAAGGCCGCGTGTTCTGTTCACGATGCGGCAGCCGGCTCCACGCCGAGCGGAACAAGGCGAATCGACCCCGCTACCGCGAGCGTCACGGCGTCGAATGCGACTCGAACGGCCACTCGGTCGTCTCTGACGTCATCGACGGGCAGTTGGGCGAGATCTGGGCCTCGCTGGAACTCCCGGACGACTGGCGCGACGGGATCGCCCGACTGGTCGCCGACGACGACCATGCGTCGGCACGCGCAGCACTCGAAGCCAAGCGGAAGCGGCTTGGGATGGCGTTCGTGGATGGCACGGTGACGGAGGCTGACTATCACCGGTTCATCAGTGCCATCGACCTCGACCTCTCAGCCATCGCACCGACGTTCGAACCGCTGTACGAGGAAGCGGCTTTGCTGCTGGGCGACCTTCCGCGCGTGTGGGAAAGGGCCACGTCAGACGAACAACGCCGCCTGCTCGGCCCGATGGTGTCATCGGTCTACGTCGACCTCGGCGCACGACGTGTCCTTGGCCTGACGCCGACACCCGGTTTTGACGTGCTGCTGAGGGGTGCAGTCACGTCGCGGCCTGATGCAACCGCGGTGCTGGTCGACCAAAGAAACGGGACGCTATGCAGCGTCCCGGGTGGTGGGCTGGTGGAGACGGGGGAGAATTGAACTCCCCGTCCAGAGAACGCCAAATACGAACGTCTACGGGTGTAGCCACCACGGATTAATCTTGCCGGCGTCCACCCGATGGCAGTTGAGGACTGACCCGGCCAGTCTCAGTTGGTCTTTCGTACGGCGACCCTGAGACGCAGGTCCGCACGGCACCTCGACTTAACGTCGCGGTCGCAAACCCGTCGAGGTGGGGCCTACGACCACGTCGCTACGTTAGTTACGCAGCGAGGGCAAGTTGACGGTTGCCAGTTATCCGTTTGCCGCCTGATTTATGAGGGTGACGGCACCTCAACCCGCAATCCGTACCAGAACGAACCTGTCGAATCCTGTCGTCCCCATACGGTCACGCCTTCGCGTGCACGTTCCGAGTATACCCCATGCCCGGGCGTTCCGAACGCCCGATACGTGCGCACGGTGCGAGGGCTGCTAGCGCTGGTTTTGCCGGACGGCACGCTGGATCGTGCGGTCGGCGTCGCGCTTCGCGATCGCCTGGCGCTTGTCGTAGGAGCGCTTGCCGCGCGCGAGCCCGATCTGGATCTTCGCCTTGCCGCGCGTCAGGTACATCCGCATCGGCACGATCGTCGTGCGCGGCTGCGTCTCCAGGAGGTGCTCCCACTCCTCGATCTGGCGTCGGTGCATCAGGAGCTTCCGAGTGCGACGTGGCTCGTGGTTCTCGCGGGCCGGGCCGTACGGGGGGATGTGCATGTTGTAGAGCCACATCTCGCCGTCGCGGATGCGGGCGAACGCCTCGGCGATGGAGCCGGAGCTCGCACGGAGCGCCTTGATCTCCGTGCCGGTCAGCATGATGCCCGCCTCGACCGACTCTGTGATCTCGTAGTCGAAGCGCGCGCGACGGTTGACCGCGAGCGTGCCGCTCTGGTCGCGTTCATCCTTCGGCTTCGCGGTCTTCGTCCTGGCCATGCCACTGATCCCAGCGGGCGTCGCCAGCGCGACGACGCCACGATCGAGGGTACCCCGCAGCCCCGTCAGCGGCTGCGGAACGTCGAGGGCAGTCGGGGGCTTACCGACCCTGGAAGTCTGCGGGCCGCTTCTCGGCAAACGCGGTCGTGCCTTCGCGGGCGTCCTCGGTCTGCTTGAGGACGTACGACATCGTCGCTTCGAGGCGGAGGCCCTCCATCAATGGGAGCCCCTGGTGGGCCCGCACCGCGAGCTCTTTGATCGCGCGGACCGCCAGCGGTGGCATCTCGCGGATCTGCCGGGCGTACTCCATCGCGACCGACATCACCTCGTCGTGCGGGACTACCTCGTTGATGAGGCCGAAGTGCGCGGCGCGCTCCGCCGTGAGACGACGGCCGAGGAGCAGCACCTCCATCGCGATCGGGTAGGGAAGCTGCCGGGTGGCCCGCTGCGTCCCCCCGTTGGCCGGGAGGATGCCGCGCTTTACCTCGGAGAGGTCGTACATCGAGTGCTCGGATCCGATGCGGAAGTCGCAGGCCATCAGGAGCGTCATCCCGCCCGCAAGGCAGAGGCCATTCACGGCGGCGACCACGGGCTTCCACACCTCGAGTCCGCGGTTGAGGATCTGGTCCTGCTGCGTCTGCCAGAGGTCACGCGTCGGGTTCTTCGCGGGGATGGTGAGCTTGAGGTCGGCCCCGGCCGAGAACACCTGGCGCTCCGGTGGGCGGTCCGGCTGAGGCGCACCGGTCACCACGGCGACGTACACGTCCGGGTTGTCGCGGACGTCGATCCAGGCCTTCGAGAGGTCGGCGTACATCTCGGGCGTCATCGCGTTGAGCGCCTCGGGCCGGTTGATGACGATCGTCGCGATCTTGTCGTCGATGGTGTAGTCGATGCTCATGTCAGTTCCTCTCGGGGAGTCTGCGGATCAGGCGCGCTCGAAGTAGAGCCACGAGCGCTCGCCGTCGAGGTCGCGCGGTGCGGCCTTCACCCGCATCCCGACCTCGACCTCGTCCGACGGGATATCGATCACGTTCGAGATCAGTCGAGGCCCCTCGTCCAGCTCGATGACCGAGACGTTGTAGGGCAGGTTGTCCGCGAAGGCGGCGTGGTAGCGCTGGTGCACGGTGATGAAGGAGTAGACCGTCCCGGCGCCGCTGGCCGCCTCCCAGTTGAGGTCGTTGCTGCCGCAGTCGTAGCAGAACGTCTCCGGTGGGTACTGGAACGACCCGCACCCGGCACAGTGCTGCAGTTGTAGTTCGCCCGCCCGCAGCCCGTCCCAGAACGGCGCGTCGAGGGTGGTCGGCTCGGGGAGCAGGGCGACCTTGTTGGCGTTGGGGATCGGGTCGGGCATCGCGCGCTCCTACTTCGTGGGGACCCCTATTTGGTCAGCACCATCGTGGCGTGGGTGGTCATGATCCCGCCCTGCTGACTGACGAGGCCCACCTCCGCGCCTTCGACCTGGCGCTCGGTGCCCTCGTATTCGTGCCGCAACTGGCGGACGGCCTCCAGGATGTGTTGCGGGCCGGGCATCCCGGTCTCCGACAGCAGCCCGCCCGAGGTGTTCATCGGGAACTCGCCGCCGATGTAGGTGCGACCTTCCTCGTAGAACGCGCCGCCCTCGCCCTTCTTCACGAAGCCGTAGTCCTCCAGGGTGATGAGCGGGACGATCGTGAAGCAGTCGTACAGCTCGGCGAAGTCCATGTCCTCCGGTCCCATCCCGGCGTCCTTGAACGCGATCGGACCGGAGATCGAGGCGCCACTCACGGTCAGGTCGGGCCGGCGGTGGAAGTCCCACGCGGCATGTCCCTGGCCGATCCCCTGGATGTAGACCGGAGGCTTCTTGAGCGTCTTCGCGCGCTCCTCGGTGGTGACGATCCAGGCAGCGCCGCTGTCCGAGACCGGGCAGCAGTCCAGCAGGTGGAACGGTTCCGCCAGCCACCGGGAGTTGTGGTAGTCCTCCATCGTGATCGGCTCGCGGAACTGTGCGTCCGGGTTGAGGCTCGCGTGGTAGCGGTGCGCGACGGCCACGTTGCCGAGCTGCTCGTGCGTCGTGCCGTACTTCTGCATGTGCAGCCGGGCTGCCATCGCGTACGCCGAGGGCGCCCCGAAGAGCCCGGCGGAAGCGGCGTCGCCCTTGGGCGCCGCGTAGCTGCTGCGGCTGCCGGTGGCGGGGTTGTCCCCGTACGAGCACACGACGACGTTCGCCTGGCCGGTCTCGATCGCGCTGATCGCGAACTGGATCATCCCGATATTGCTCGCGCCGGCCTGGTCGATCGTCGCGCAGACGTTCGGGATGATGCGCAGCGCCTCCGCGACCTTCGCCGACCAGAGCCCCGGGAACGTCGACGTCGGCGTCTTCGTGAGCACGCCGTCGACATCGGCGGTCGTGAGCCCGGCGTCATCGAGGGCGTTCCGGATCGCCATCACGTTGTGCCCGAGTTGCGAGAGCCCGGGGTTACGGCCGTATGGCGTGTTGCCCACCCCGACGATGCAATAGCGGTTCTTCACACCCTGCATGTCTCGTCCCTCTCGCCATCCGCGTCCCTGTGCGGGCGCCAGGTGATGTTCGTCCATCGCGACTGGCCGAGGCAATGACGGCAATGACGCCTTGCCTCGGTTCCCGCGCTATCCCCGCGGCTCCACTGCGAGCACGCCGGCATCGAGCATGGCGGCCTCGACTTCGGGCGGCTCGCCGAGGAGTTCCCGCAGCGCATACGGATTGCCGTCGCCGAACGTCGGCGCCGGTCCGCTCGGCCCGTGTGTTCCACTCCGCGAGCGCCACGCGAGGCGGGTGTGCGGGAAACGTCCCGCCTCCGGATGGTCCTGCCACATGAGCAGTTCGCGATGCAGGAGGTGCGGGTCGGCCATGACCTGCTCGCAGTCGAGGACGGCGCCCGCCGGGACGCCCACCGACTGCAGCGCGTGCATCGCGTCGTAGTCGCTCCGTTGCTCGGACCACGCCGTGATCAGCGTGTCGAGCTCTTCGTGCCGCTCACGTCGAGCCTCCGCCGAGGCGTACCGGGCGTCCGAGGCGAGCGCGTTGCCACCGACGACGGTCGCGAACGCGCGCCACTGCTCCTCGGACTGCACGGAGACGGCCACCCACCGGTCGGGGCCTTCGCAGCGGTAGACGCCCTGCGGCGCGTGCCACGCGTGGCGGTTCCCCATGCGGGACTGCACCCGGCCGTTCATGACCACGTCCATCAGCGCGGGGGCGATGAGCTGCATCTCGCCCTCGAGCATCGCGAGCTCGATGTACTGGCCCTCGCCCGTCCGGTCGCGATGGCGCAACGCGGCCACCGTCGCGAACGCGGCCGTGAGGCCGGCGTGGTAGTCGCAGTAGAACTGCGCGGGCTTGCCCGGCCCTCGGTCCGGGTAGCCGGTGAGGTGCGAGAGGCCGCTCATCGCGTCGATCCCCGGCCCGTACGAGGCCCGCTCGGCGTACGGGCCGGTCTTCCCGAACGCGGGCATGGAGGTCAGGATGATGTCCTCGCGCGCCGCCTGGAGGTTGGGGTAGTCGATGCCGAGGTTGCCGAGCACGCGCGGCGAGAAGTTCTCGACGACTGCGTCTGCGAGGGGCACCAGCCGCAGGAAGATCTCTCGCCCCTCGGGCCGAGAGAGGTCGAGGCTCATGTGTCGCTTGCCGCGGTGCAGCTCGTTGAAGTTCGGGACGCGGTTCCACGGGCGGTCGGGTGCGCCCTCCATCGCCGGTGGCGCCGCCGCCTGCTGCGCGGTGCGTCCGTTCGGCGCCTCGATCTTGATCACGTCCGCGCCGAGGTCCGCGAGGACGTAGCCGGCCACCGGCCCCGCCACCGCGTTGGTCAGTTCGAGGATGCGGTACCCCTCCAGCGGCCGGGTCATGCGATCACCCCTGACGAACCTCCGACCCCCTCTCCCGTTTTGGGAGAGGGCTGGGGTGAGGGTCTCGGCTGGTGTGAGGGTCCCGGCTGAGGTGAGGGCTCCCGACGCCTGGCGCGCGTCGGCGTCGAGGCCGAGCAGGCCCTCAAGGATCTCGTTCGTGTGCTCGCCGAGCAGGGGAGCGCGCTCGGAATGCCAGGGCGTCGCAGTCATCGTGGCCGCCGCTCCGGGCTGCCGCATCCCCGCAGGCGCCTTTGGGTGCTGGAGGTCGACGAGGAACCCGCGCTCCTCGAGGTGCGGGTCGCTCAGGATCTCCTCGGGCGTGAAGACCTCGGTGAAGGGGAGGCGCAGCTCCTGGGCGAGTTGGACGATCTCGTGCTTCGTCCGCTCCGCCAGCCACGGATCCATCTTCGCGTCGATGAGGTCAGCGTTGCCCATCGGCGTCTCGAGCAATTCCTCGAGCCCCACGCCGGGAATCAGGGCTGCAAGCAGGTCGAAGTGGCGGTTGTTTGAGTGCGCGTGGACATAACCATCGGCGCAGGGACGGATCGTGGAGGGATACGCGTACCTCGGGTTCGCGCTCAGCAGGCGAGCCCCCGTGCGAGGGAGCATGTGGCCGCTGAAGTGGTACATCTGTACGGCGCCGCCGTTCAGCGTCACCGCGGCGTCCATCGCGGACACGTCGTAGTAGTCGCCCTCACCCGTCGCGTCTCGCCGGACGAGCCCACCGATGCAGGCGACCGCCGCGTGCAGGGAGGCGTGCTGCAGCGTCATGTCGTCGTAGCACTTCACCGGCTCACGGTCGGAGTCCCCGGTGAGCTTGAGGTAGCCCCCCAGAGCCATGTCCACGATCTCAGCCCCGGCGAACCCGCCGTACGGCCCGTCCTGCCCGAAATGGGTGATCGAGGCCATCACGAGGTCAGGGCGGACAGCGATCAGATCGTCGTAGGCGCACCCACGCTCCGCGAGGTAGCCCGGCGGGTAGCTCTCGATCAGGATGTCGGCGTGGCGGACGAGGTCGCGCAGCAGCGCCTGGCCGGACTCCGCATCCAGGTCCAGGGTGATGCTGCGCTTCGCGGCGTTCAGGTGGAGGTGTCGGGCGCTCGTCTCGATGTCCGGCTGGTCCTGCGGGAACGGCGGCCACGTGCGGAGCACGTCGCCCTCGGGCGGTTCAACCTTGACCACGTCGGCGCCGAAGCCCGCGAACAGCCGGCCGGCGTAGCCGAAGCTGCCTGACGTGAGGTCCAGGACGCGCACACCCTCCAGCGATCCGGTCACACGATCTCCGTCCCTCGCCGCCCTCGCCACTCGCCTCGGCGAGCGTCATAGTGCCGCATCGGTCAACCGAACGGCACTAATTCACGCATGGAACCTGATATGAATGCCGTGATACACGACATGGACGCCTGTCGCATCGGTCGCCCCGAGCGCCCCATGCGCCTCGCTCAGCACGCACGGATCCAGCCGCGACGGAACCGGAGGCAACACATGCCGATCCGCAAGCCCTGGACGGCCTGGGATGACGACGCTTCGAGTCGTGACCTCCCCGGCGCCATGGGCGTGTACGAACTGGCGGACGAGCACCAGCAGGTGCTCTACATCGGGAAGGCCGGAGGCCGCTCGCCGTTCGGCATCCGTGGCGAGCTCTTTCGCCACTTCAGCACCGCGGAGCGGCTCGCGTCCGAGAACTGGACGCACCCCAGCATGGGACACGACCTGCCCAGCCTGGAGGGCAAGGCGCGGTTCTACCGGTACGAGGTGAACCACCAGTACTACAGCCGCTGGATCGAGTTGCTGACCCGGTTCAAGGAGGACCACGAGACCCTCCCGCAGGCAAACCTTGAGGACCCCGAGCAGCCGCCGAGGCTCGGCCGCTACCACTGGAAGAGCGAGGTCGTGTAGGTGGACTTCCGACTGTCCGAAGAGCAGCAACTGATCATCCAGAACGTCCGCCGGTTCATCCGCGAGGAGATCCGCCCCCTCGAGGCAGACCTCGACCCGGACGCGTTCCAGCTTCCGCCGGCCGAGTATGAGCGCCTCGTCGGGATGACGAAGGCGATGGGCCTCTACCAGATGGACATCCCCACCGAGTACGGCGGGATGGGCGTCGACGTGGTCACGCGCACGCTCGTCGCGGAGGAGATGGCGCAGCACCGCGCCGGCCTCTACGACCCCGCCTACGGCGTCTTCGGCGAAAGCCCCCCGGCGCAGCTCTACGCCTGCACCCCAGAACAGCGCGAGAAGTACCTCGACCCCTTCCTCCGAGGTGCGCGACACGCCTTCTTCGGACTCAGCGAGCCCAGCGGCGGCGCCGACCCGGCCCGCGCGATCCAGACCCGCGGCGTCCGAGACGGCGACGACTGGGTGATCAACGGCGGGAAGCTCTGGACGTCCCACGCGGACACGTCCGACTTCGGCATCGTGTACGTCCGCACGGACCCGACGAAGGGCCGCCAGGGGATCACGGCGTTCATCGTGGACACGGACACCCCCGGCTTCCGTGTCGACCGCCTCGTCCAGGTGCTCCGCGCGCACTACACCACGGAGCTCTCGTTCACGGACATGCGCGTCCCACACGCGAACATCCTGGGCGAGGAAGGCGGCGGCTTCGCCCTCGCGAACGATCAGCTCGCCCGGAACCGCATCCCCTACGCCTCGGCGTGTATCGGTGTCGCCGTGTGGGCGCACGAGATGGCCGTGGACTGGGCGAAGCAGCGCGTGACCTTCGGCGAGCCGCTGGCGAACCGCCAGGCCATCCAGTGGATGCTCGTCGACAACGAGATCGACATCCGCTCCGGCCGCATGGCGGCCCTCCAGGCAGCGGACCTCTCCGCCCGCGGTGAGCCGTTCCGCTTCGAGTCGTCCATGGCGAAGCTGCTCTGCAGCGAGGGCGCCGGCCGCGTCGTGGACCGCTGCATGCAGATCTTCGGCGGCCTCGGGATGAGCAAGGACCTCCCGCTGGAGCGCTTCTACCGCGAGCTCCGCATCCGCCGGATCGGCGAAGGTCCGTCCGAGGTGCAGCGCATCGTGATGGCGCGCGACATCCTGAACGTCCGCAGCGGCTCGTAGCAACGTGCCGCTGCTGGAGTTCCACATCCACACGAAGGCGGGGTCCGCGGACTCCAGCATCTCGGTGGACCAACTCGGCGAGGCGGCCGCGTCCATGGGGACCGGCGGCCTCGTCGTCGCGGAGCACTTCCGGGTGTGGACGGACTGGGAGCGCACGGCCTTCGAGGCGCGCTGGGGCGTCCGTCTCTACCCCGCCGTCGAGGTCACGACGAACCGGGGTCACATCATCGTGATCGGCGCCGGCCCTACGGAACGGTTGCCCTCGACCGTCGAGGAGCTCCTCCCGTACGCGCGTGAGCGGGGGCACCGCACGATCTGGGCGCACCCCTTCCGCCACTACTTCGACCGCATCCACGGCAGCCAGCGGCCACCGTTCGAGCCCGGACTCACCGCCGAGGAACTCGCGCAGGACCCGATGCTTGCCCAGGCCGACGCGATCGAGGCGGTCAACGCTGTCTGCACGGAGCGCGAGAACGAGCTCGCGACGCTCGTCGGCGCGCTGATGGCGAAGCCCCTCACGGTCGGCAGCGACGCGCACGAGGTCGGGCACGTGGGCGCGCAGCGCATGGAGGTGCCCGCGCTGCCGGCCGACATGCGCGATCTCGGCGACCTCCTCCTCACGCTCGGCGCGAGCGTGCTCGAAGGGCGGCGCTCATGACCATCCGGCACCTCGACCTCCCCACCGATCGGCTGCTGGCCTACGTCGAGGACGGCGTGGGCTGGATGGTGTTCAACAACCCGGAGCGCCTGAACGCCGTCACCTTCGCGATGAAGCAGGAGATTCCCGGCATCCTCGATGCGTTCGACGCTGACGACGAGGTCCGCGTGGTCGTGATCACCGGGGCAGGGGAGCGGTCGTTCGTTTCCGGTGCGGACGTCACGGAGTTCGCCGAGCTCCGCACGACACCCGAGGCCGTTCGCGTCTACGACGAGGTGACCGAGCGCATGTGGGACGCGCTCCGCGATGTGGCGAAGCCCATGATCGCGATGGTGAAGGGGTACGCCCTCGGCGGTGGCCTGGAGACGGCGCTGCGTGCCGACCTCCGCATCGCCGCCGAGAACGCGGAGTTTGGCATCCCCGCGGTCCGCATCGGCCTCGGGTTCAGCTTCCACAACACCGAGGAACTCCTCCGCGTGATCGGCCCGACGCACACCGCGGACCTGCTGCTGACCGGCCGGCGTATGGGTGCGGCCGAGGCGCTCGCGTGCGGCCTCGTGAACCGCGTCGTCTCGCTCGACGAGATCGAGGGCGTCACGAAGCGACTCGCGGCCGAGATCGCCGGCAACGCCCCGCTCGCGATGCGCCTGGTGAAGGCAAACATGCGCGCCGCGCGCCTCGCCGAGCACGAGCGTGACCTCGAAGCGCTCGAGGCGCTCCGCGCGGCCTGCTACGCCAGCGAGGACTACGCCGAGGGCCGCCGCGCCCTTGCGGAGAAGCGCGCACCGAGGTTCACCGGCCGCTAGCACCCACTAGCGAGCAGCCGCGATCGCCTCGGCCATCTCGGGCAGGCGACTGCCGAGCGCGCGCCGGTGCCACTGAGGATCCCCGAGCGAGTGGTACAGCGACCGGGAGGCGCGCGTGTAGAGCGTGAGGCCGTACTCGCGCATCACGCCGATGCCCGCGTGTACCTCGTGCGCGTAGTTCGTCGCGTGCAGGTAGCCCTCGCTCGCGCAGATCTTCGCGAGGTGTGCGGCCACGGCCGTGCCCTTGCGCTCCTCGTCGAGCTTCCAGAGCGCCTCGTACGTCGTCCAGCGCGCCCCGTCGAGGTAGTTCACGAGCTGCACGATGTGGTTCTGGACGTGCTGGAAGCGCCCGATCGGTTGCCCGAACTGCTTGCGCGTCCGGCTGTACTCGACCGACATCTCGTAGACCTGCTGCGCGCCGCCCACCATCTGCGCGCACAGCACCGGCGTGGCCCGCAGGAGGGCGCTGGCGAGCGCCGCCTCGTCGCCGGGGAGGACCGCGTCAGCGGACACCTCGACGCCGGCGAACTCGACGACGCACTCGCCGGTGAGGAAGCCCGTCATGCGCCGGATCGTGACGCCGGCTGCGCGCGCGTCGACGAGGAGCGTCACGACGCCGGAGTCCGCACGCGCGACCACGATCAGGTGGTCCGCGGTGAGCGCGTCGAAGACGAACAGCTTGGCGCCGCTGATCCGATACCCGCCGCCCGAGGTTGCCTCGGCGCGCATCTGCACGGCCGCGGTGCCCCAGCCCCAGTCCGGCTCGGTCATCGCGAACGCGGCGATGGTCTCGCCGGTCGCGAGCTCCGGCAGGAGGCGCTCCTGCTGAGCGTCGCTTCCGAGGGCGGACAGCAGGAGCGGTGCGAGGACGCCGGAGCTGAAGAACGGGCCGGGCACCGGGCCGCCCCCGAGCGCTTCGAACACCACCGCCGCGTCGGTCAGCGTCCCACCGGTGCCGCCGTACGCCTCGGGCGTTACGATGCCGAGCCAGCCGATCTCGGCGGCCGTCTTCCACATCGCGTCCGAGTACCCGGTCTCGGTGTCGTCGAGCGCCACGAGGACGTCGCGAGGTGCACTCCGGGTGAGGAAGTCCTCCGCGCCGTCCTTGAGCATCTGCTGGGATTCGGTGAGGGCCAGGTCCATGTTCGTGTGCTTCCGTCTGCGGTCGGCGTGGTGGTGGGGGCGAGCGCTAGTGCGGCGTCGCGCCCGCGCTCTCCCGCTCCGACCGGCCGATGCCGATGCGGCGCGCCATGATCACCTTCTGGATGTCGGTCGTCGCGCCGGGGTGCAGCGCCTGGATCGCCAGCCGCGTGTACGACTCCAGCACGCC
The DNA here is from genome assembly GCA_964414675.1 of uncultured Dehalococcoidaceae bacterium. Lineage (GTDB taxonomy): Bacteria > Chloroflexota > Dehalococcoidia > UBA2979 > UBA2979 > W-Chloroflexi-9. The sequence goes on along the minus strand of CAYPYF010000012.1, from coordinate 13,626 downwards.
CTTCGTCGGGTCGTACTGCTTGTCGTTCGTCAGCGCGTACGGGCCGACCATGTCCAGGATCGCCTGGCTGACCTCAAGGCCGCCGACCTTCCGGTAGTACGAGGACTGCGGCCCTTCGTAGGTCATCCGCGCGCCGGTCTTGTTCATCCAGAAGTTCCGCAGCTCGAAGAGCCGGTTCACCTCGGTCTGCACGAACAGGTCGACCATTCGGTCCTGCACGTCGCGGTGCTCGATGAGCGCCTGGCCCTCGCGGCGCATCTGCGAGGTGACGTAGAGCGCCTCCTCGAACCAGCGGTTCCGGCCGATGCGACCGCCGCTGCCGTGCTCCAGCTCCAGGTGCGTGGTCGCCACCTGCCAGCCGTTGTTCTCGCCACCCACGAGGTCCTCGGCGGGGATGCGCACGTCCTCGAAGTAGATCGTGTTCTTCCACGAATGGCCGATGCCCTCGCTGTGGTCGCCCAGCAGCTGCATCGGCTTGATCGTCACCCCGGGGGCGTCCGCCGGGATCATGAACCACGAGAGGTTCTGGTGGCGCTCGCCGGCCGGGTCGGTGCGCGCGATCGTCCAGAGGAAGTCCACGTCGTGCGACCCGCCGATGTAGATCTTCTCGCCGTTGATCACGTACTCGTCGCCATCGCGGCGCGCGTCCGTCGTCGTACCCGCGAGGTCGGAGCCCGCCTCGGGGCCGGTCAGCAACTGCCAGGTGATCGCCTCGCCCGTGAGCGTCCGAGGCAGCATGCGCTGCTTCTGGTCCTCGGTCCCCCAGATCAGGATCGACGCCCCGCCGAGGCGGCCGCCGCTGTCGTACACCGGCGGGAACGGCAGGTCGTACCGGTCGAGCTCCTCGGCGATCACGATCGCGTGGTCGACGCTCAGGCCGCCACCGCCGTACTGCGCCGGCATCGTGGGGTAGAGCCACCCCTTCTTGCCGAGTTCGCGCGTGAACTGGCGGAAGCGCTGGTAGTTCTCGGCGGTGTCGCGCTCCAGGTGAGGGACGTCCGGGACGTGCTCCGCGAGCCAGGCCCGCAACTCGCCCCGGAAGGCCTCTTGCTCCGCCGTGTACGCCGGTTCGAAGTCCATGTGTCTCTCCAGGATGCGCGCGCTCGCCGCTGTCGGCCCGACCGCTGCCAACCTACGCGGTTGCGTGCCGTTTGGAAATTAGTGTCGTTCGGCTACGCCGAACCCGGAGCGTGCCCGACGCGTGGGCCTTCTCCCCGGGCGGGGAGTCTTCATACAAGACATAACATATGGGCAGATGGCGCCACCGTGGCAGCCAGATCGCCTGGCGTGGAGTGTCCCAGAAAGCCGCGCTAGGGAGCCGCGGTCGCCATCGCAGTGGCTTCGGGCGTCGCGTCGACGGTGGCTGGCTCCGGGATCGGCTCGCCACGCAGGACGTTGACCGCACGGAAGATCGCGACGTCGCGCTGCGCCTCGATGTCCTCGAGCGTCAACTTGATGGCGATGTCCGGTGTTATCCCGCGGCCCTCGATCTGGTTGCCGTCCGGGGTCAGCCAGCGCGCGATCGAGACGTAGACGGCGCCGCCGTTGGAGAGCTCGACCGCGTGGTTCACCGTGCCCTTGCCGAAGGAGGGGGACCCGATGACCGTGGCTCGTCCGTGCTCCTGGAGGGCCGCGGCGAACAACTCGGACCCGGACGCGGAGAACTCGTCCTGGAGGATGACCACGGGTAGGTCGGTGAACTGGCCGGCACGGGCAGACGCGACGCTCTCGTTCCCGGCGCGGTCCACCTGCTTCATGATGATGCCGTCGTCCAGGAACATGTCCGCCATGTCGATGGTCTCCCGCAGGAGTCCGCCCGGGTTACTGCGGACGTCGATGATGAGGCCCTGCGCGCCCGCTGCCTCGGCGGACGTGATGGCGTCCCGCAGCTCCTGCGGCGTGTTCCGCGAGAACTGCAGGATGCGGATGTAGGCGAACTCCTCCACCACCTCGCCCGCCTCGTCGAGCAGGCGCCCGGTGGGTGGCGTCGTCGTCACGGAGTACACGGGGATCTCATCCCGGACGATGGTGACGGTCTCCTCGCTGCCGTCGCCCCGCCGGATCGTGAGGTCCACCGAGCTGCCCTGTGGCCCGCGGATCTTGCGCACGGCCTTCTCGACGCTCCAGTTCTCGGCATCCTCGCCGTCGACGGCGAGGATGATGTCCCCGGACTGGAGGCCGGCGCGCGCCGCCGGGGTGTCGGGGATGGGCTGCACGATCACGACATAATTCTCGCGCTGAGCGACCGTCGCGCCGATCCCCTGGAATGCGCCCTCGAAGTCGTCGCGGGAGAGGGCGTAGGTGTCCGGGTCGATGTAGGCCGAGTGCGGGTCGTTGAGGGCGTTGAACAGGCCCTGGATCGCGCCTTCGCGGAGCAGCTCGGGGTCCACGCGGGACTTGTCGACAAAGTCCTGTTCGAGGACCCGCGCGATCTCCGCGAGCAGATCGCCGTCGAACTCGCCGTCGCTCTGACGCGTCGTCTCCTCGATGATCCCGCCGTCGGCGCCGGCCGTGACCACCGTCGCGTCCGGCTCGGTCACCACTCGCACAAGGAATCCGCTGGCAACCAGGAGCACGGCAATGAGCGCAGCCGCCAACCCGATCACGGCGTTGCGTGCGGTGGAACTCACGAGCGATCACCTTCGGCGCGGCAGGACCCGCGTGCGTAGCAGAGGGGCTCCCAGTCTACATGCTCCCCACGCCCTTCGCCGGAGAGCACGCCTCGCTGGCACGTACACAGACATAACGGAGATAGTGCGAAGTTCTTGGTCACGCGACCTTCTCCTCCCCACTGACTCGACCGGTCCCGGGCTGTCTGCCCTCGTCGGGGTCTGATCATGACGATCTGACTCGGCCGGCCCGAGGATCGCGACTCGCCCGTCCCGTACGTCGAGCCCTGCGCGGAGGCCGCCCCGCGCCACGCTTGTGCCGCACGCCCTGATTCCCGTCTGCGTACAGAACGACGCCCGCCTCCATCGTCTTGCACGAGGTACCCCATCGGGGTATATTCCGGATACCCCGATGGGGTACCTAAGGAGGCATCTCTGATGACGATCGCCCTGACCTACCGAGGCGAACTCCGCTGCTTCTCCTGCGGCCGCTACCTCGGCGAGTTCATCTCCCACCCCGAGCGGCACGGCCACGACGATGTCCACTTCGTGGCGCCCGAGGGCGGCCAGGCCGTCGTGCAGCCCCTGCGGACCGAGCGCGGGCTCCGATGCCCGGCCTGCCAGGGCCGCGTAGTGGCTTCCGAGGTCGACAAGATCGCAGCGTGAGCCGGCTCACGTACATAGGGCGCACCGGCGTACCGGTGCGCCCTATCTGTCACATGTTCAGACGTGGGAATGTCGCCTTATGTCCGTCATGAGACCGGACGAACGTGGATGACAGTGCCAAACTGACACAACTGCATCGATGCCAGCTACGCCGACAGCGCCTTCAGTACGTGATCGGCGTGCCCCTCAGCCTTGACCTGCTTCCAGACCTTCTGCAGTGTCCCGTCCGGCCCAATGATGAACGTTGAGCGGATCATCCCGATCACCGTCTTGCCGTACAGGACCTTCTCGCCCCATGCGCCGTAGGCCGTGGCGATCTGCCTGTCGGCATCGACCAGCAGCGGAAACGGCAGCTCGTACTTCTCCCGGAACTTCTGGTGCGAGGCAGCCGTGTCCCCGGAGACGCCGAGGATGACCGCGCCGGCGTCATGGATCGCCTCGAAGTTGTCGCGGAAGGAGCAGGCCTCCTTCGTGCACCCTGGCGTGTCGTCCTTCGGATAGAAGTAGAGGACGACGGTCTTGCCGGCGTAGTCGGCGAGGCTGTGGGTCTTGCCGTCCTGGTCCGTTGCCGAGAACCCGGGCGCGCGGTCGCCTGCCTCCAGCGTGATGGCCATGTCTGCTCTCCCCTGCACGAGCGTCGCGATCACTCGCGACGCGTTCCTGACTGTCGTGACCGCGAGGATACCGCCCGCGCCACCGGATGCCCCTCAGCGCCGGACGTGCGCTATCTTCCGCACGCCGCGGACGGGGACGCTGCACGCCGCGAGCCCGGAGGAGCGACCATGACGACCGCTGTGGAGCCAAAGCACGAGACCGTGAGCATCAACGGCCTACGCCTGCATTATGTCGATTACGGGGCCCCCCGAGCGGATGCCCCGACGATGGTCATCCTGCACGGGCTCACCTCCGCGTGGGGCACGCTGCGGCGGGTCGCGGAGCACTTCGCGCCGTCGTTCCGGGTCGTCGCGCTCGACCAGCGCGGCCACGGCGAGTCCGAGTGGGGCCCCGTCGACCGGTATGACACCGACACCTACCTGAGTGACCTCGAGCAGTTCGTGGACGGGCTCGGCCTGGACCGCTTCGTCCTCATCGGTCAGTCGATGGGCGGCCACCACACCCTCGCCTACACGGCGCGTCACCCCGAGCGCATCATCGCCGCGATCGCCAACGACATCCCGCCGTCCCTCGAACTCAGCAAGGACGGCCACGCGACGCAGTATCCGGACGGCAAGCACCAGCGGTTCGCCTCCACGGGCGAGTGGCTGGCGCCGCGCCGCGAGTCGAGCCCACTGACGCCGGACTGGGCGCATGCCCTCGCGGTCGCGGAACTCCTCCGCGAGGTCGACGGCGGCTACGAGCCGAAGCACGACCCGAACGCACCGATGAGGTGGGAGCCCAAGGACCTCTGGGACGAGGCGCGGACGATCTCCCGCCCGCTCCTGATCATCCGCGGCGGACGCTCGAACGTCCTGAGCGCGCAGGTGCTCCAGGACATGGACATGGCGATCCCGACCGCGCGCTCGATCACCCTCGAGAAGGCCGGACACAGCACCTACTGGGACATGGAGCACGAGTGGCTCAGCGTCGCGACCGCGTTCCTCCAGGCGCACGCCTGACCCCCGCGCTCCACGGCCCGGTGCGCGCCCGATGATGCGGCGCCCGTCGAACGCTGCCGCCGAGGGCGTCCCGCGCTGGGGCGCCCTCTCCTACGCCCAGTTCCGGCGCTACTGGATCGCGCAGATCTTCCGCGTCCTGGGCCTGCAGTTCCGGATCATCGCCGTGCCCTGGCTCGTCTCGGTCGAGCTCGATCGTTCGCCGATCTGGCTCGGGATCGTCGCGGTGAGCGCGGCCCTCCCGACGATCATCTTCAGCGTGCCCGCCGGCGTCCTTGCCGATCGGTTCAACGATCAGAAGGTCCTGGTCGCGTCGCAGGGCGCGTACGCCGTCGCCTCGCTGGCCCTGCCGATCCTCATCCTCGCCGGCCTCGCCAACATCTGGATCGTCATCGCCTGGTCCATCGTCACCGGCATCCTCGCGGCGCTCGGCAACCCGTCGATGCAGTCCGTGATGCCGAGGCTCATCGACATGCGCGTCATGCCGAGCGCGGTAGCGCTGAACTCGATGGTGTGGTCTGCCATGCGGATCGTCGGGCCGGCGATCGCGGGCGTGATGCTCGCGGTGATCGGCACCGGGGAGGCGTTCTTCGTCACCGCGGTCGCGATCGGCGCCGCGACGGTGCTGTTCGCCTCCGTCACCCCGCGCGCCCGCGTCGTCTCCGTCGAGGCGTCCGAGCACGGCGACGATATGTGGACCGGCATCCGCTACATCATGCGGACCCCGATCTTCCTCGCGACGATCGGGCTGTCGTTCTTTACGTCCGTGTTCGGGATGTCGTACCAGTTCCTCCTGCCGGTCTTCGCGGAGGACATCCTGGAGGTTGGCGGCGTCGGCTTCGGGCTGCTGGAGGCCGCCACGGGTGTCGGCTCCGTGCTGGGCACGCTCGCGATCATCAAGGTCGGAGCCGGCCGCTACACCGGGCCGGTGATGGCGATCTCCGCCGCGATCTTCGGCATCCTCATCGCGTGTTTCGCGGCGAGCCGCTCCATGCCGCTCTCGATGGCGCTGCTCTTCCTCGCGGGCTTCTCGTCGGCGCTCTACCTCAACCTCGGCATGACCATGCTGCAGGTGATGGTGCCGGACCAGCTCCGAGGGCGCGTGATGGGCGTCTGGTCGATGACCTGGTTCCTGGCCTCGATCGGCGCGCTGCCGGCCGGCGTCGTCGCCGAGCTGCTCGGCGCGCCGCTCTCGGTCGCCCTCGGCGGGCTCGCGGTCACCGGCTTCGCGCTGTTCGTCCTCGTCAGCGCGCCGGCGCTGAGGCGCATCGACCTGGCCGACCCGGACCCGATCGCCGTCGCACCGCTGTAGCGGAGCGGGCCTCGGCGGGCGTCAGCTCGGGAAGGCGACGAGGGATGTCGTGGAGTGGATGCCCGGCAGGCTCCGGATCTGCTCCTGGAGGATCCCCGGGATCTCTTGCAGGCTCTCCGCGCGGATCTCGGCCACGATGTCGTAGGGGCCCATCACCTCGTGCACCTCATGGACGAGGTCGAGATCGCGGATGGTCTCCACCAGGCGGCGTGTCGCACCCGGCTCGGTGACGATCAGGACGTAGGCCTTCACCATGGGGATGCTCCTCAACGCGCGCGGACTGGTTGGGTTCCCCGGCTCACGCCGGAGGGAGCGACAAATATTACGGTCGCGAGCGCTTAGCGGCTGGCCCCGCCTACGGGGATCCCTCATCGCCAAACGCCCGCCGCGTGTCTATCATCGGCGAGAGCGACCGGGCCGAAATGGCGATGGTTTGTGCCTACCGGTGACCGGTGCCGATAATGATCGACGAAGCGCGGTGCACAACAGCGTCGCGTGCGGGTGGCCATCACGAATGCCTCCACGGGGAATTGGAGGCGCCCAGCGGTAACTCGGTCCAGGGATCGGACCTCGCCGCTCCCTGCTCCGTGCCCAACGGGTGGATGCTTCGTTCGCACAGTGCCCATGTGACTGGGTGACTGGGTGACGGGCAGGGGAACAGGCTTCGAATGAGCAAGAATCTGGTCGTCCGCTTCGCTGGTGAAGGCGGACAGGGTGTCGTCGGCGGCGCTGAACTAATGGCGTCAGCCGCAGCATCCGGCGGCTACCACGTCCTCACGTTCTCCACCTTCCCGTCGCAGATCAAGGGTGGCCCCGCCTGGGGTCAGGCCCGCATCTCCTCGGAGCCCGTCCTCACCCCCGGCGACTACCTCGATGTCCTCGTCGCCCAGAACGAGTACGCGTACGACCACAACCTGGAGGACCTCCGCGAAGGTGGCCTCGTGGTCTACAACTCCGAGGAGTTCGAGATCGCGGACAACGCCCGTGCCCTCGGCATCCCCGCCGACCGCATGGCCCGCGAGGCCGGTAACCCCCTCGCCTCCACCATCATCCTCATCGGCGCCGTCGCCGAGCTCGCCGGCATCAGCATCGAGGCGCTCGAGGCGTTCATCACCAAGCGCTGGACGCGCGGCCGTGCTGGCGACGAGCAGATCGTCGAGGGCAACATCAACGCCCTCCGGATGGGCGTCGAGGTCGCCAAGAAGGCCGGCCTCAAACTCGAAGAGCTCGAGGCGCCCCCCGTCCACGCCGAGCCCCGCATCCTGATCCGCGGGTTCGAGTCGGCCGCCCTCGGCGCCATGGCTGGCGGCCTCGACTCCTTCATCGGCTACCCGATCTCCCCCGCCACGACCATGCTCGTCTACATGGAGTCCAACCTCATCGGGAAGGACAAGTTCGTCGGGCAGGCGTCCTCCGAGATCGAGGCGATCAACGCCCTCGTCGGCACCGGGTTCGCCGGCAAGAAGGTCATGACATCCACCGCCGGCCCGGGCGTCTCGCTGATGGGCGAGGGCCTCGGCCTGGCCTGGATGGCGGAGATTCCCCTCGTCGTCGTGGACGTGCAGCGCGGTGGCCCGGCCACCGGCCTCCCGACGAAGACCGAGCAGTCCGACCTCACCATGGCGATCAACCCCGGCCACGGCGACATGACCGTCCCGGTCATCGCCTGCGGCACCACCGAGGAGGCCTTCTGGGCCTGCATGCACGCCCTCAACTGGGCGGAGCGCTACCAGGGCCCGGTCATCGTCCTCTCGGAGGCCTCGATCGCCGAACGCGCGCAGGACATCCCGATGCTCGACCTCTCGAGGGTCGTGGACGAGGACCGCATCGTCTCGCGGGGCGAGCAGGGCAACCGGCGCTACGCCGGCGCCGGCGTCAGCCCGTTCCCTGTGCCCGGCGGCCCCGGCGCCTACGTCGCCAACGCCTCGGAGCACGACGAGCAGGGCGACACCACCCACCTCCCGGACATCCACGTCACGATGACGGAGCGCCGCTTCAAGAAGCTGGAGCTCCTGCAGGACGGCACCTACGAGGCCGAGAACACCTCCGCCGATGTCGTCGTGCTGACGTGGGGCGGCTCGAAGGGGTCGGCGCTCGCCGCCTGGCGCGAACTGCGGGACGAGGGCGTCAACGTCGCCTGGTACTACACGATGTTCCTGAACCCCCTCCCGGCGAAGATGCTGGAGGAGCTCAAGGGCAAGCGCGTCCTGGTCCCGGAGTTGAACTACATGGGCCAGTTCGCCGCGAACCTCCGGGCGAAGGGCATCAACGCTGAGTCGATCACCCAGTACACCGGTCTGCCATTCAAGGTGGCGGACCTCAAGGCCGAGATTAAGCACCGGCTCTAGTCGGAAAGGCCGAGGATTCAGACATGGCAAAGCGAAACCCGCTCTACGACTTCAAGTGGTGCCCCGGTTGCGGTGACTTCGGTGTGAAGGTCGCCCTGGAGCAGGCCCTGGCCGGGCGCATGGTGGAGACCGGTCAGTCGATCGAGAACACCGTCGTCGTCGCCGGCATCGGCTGCTCCGGCAACATGGTCCACATGATGGAGGGCCCTCAGCCCTTCGGGATCCACGGCATCCACGGTCGGTCGCTCCCCATCGCCTACGGCATCAAGTCCGCCCGCCCTGACCTCAACGTGGTGGTCGTCGCCGGCGACGGTGACTTCCTCTCCATCGGCGCCGAGCACATCGGCCCGCAGGCGCGGCGCAACCTGGACATCACCGCCATCATCATGGACAACGGCATCTACGGCCTGACCAAGGGCCAGGCGTCGCCGACCACGGAACTCAACGTCGTCACCTCCACCACCCGGTGGGGCAAGCTCGACGAGAAGATGAACCCGTTCCTCTTCTACCTCGGCTCCGGTGTCCCCTACCTGGCCTCTCAGCTGTCCTCGCGCGTGAAGGAACTCGCGAAGGACATCCGGACGGCCATGGACTACCCCGGCTTCTCCATCGTCCACGTGCAGTCGCCCTGCACCACGTACAACGACACGTACTCGCTGCTCAAGGGTGACGAGAAGAAGGGCATCGAGCCCCTCGCCTTCCCGATCGACGAGAGTCACGACGTGACGGACATTGCGGCCGCGGCCGCCCTCGTCCGCGGGCGGCGCATCCCGATCGGCCAGATCTACCAGCGCGAGGGCGAGAGCGTCCCCGGCCACCAGCGGCTCGCCGAGGCGAAGGCGAGGGCCAACGCCGAGCAGCCGTCCGTGGAGCGCCTGCTCCAGTCGATGATCATCAACTAGCGGGACACCCGCCGGACCGGACACCGCGAGGGCGGTCGCAGACATCGCGACCGCCCTCGTCGTCTCCGCACCGCCCGAAGCAGGAGCGCGCGCATGAGCATCCAGCGCATTCAGCGTCACGTCACCGTCCAGCGGGTGCGTCTGAAGTTCGCCGCCGCCCATATGGCCACGCTCGGTGACGAGCTGGAGCCGTTGCACGGCCACAACTACCTCGTCCGCTGCCGAGTCGAGGGCGACCTGACCGACGACCGCTGGGTGATCGACTTCTCCGCGCTCAAGGGTTACACGCGCGACGTCTGCGACGAGCTCGACCACCACTTCCTCCTCCAGCGCGCCTCGCCCCTCCTCGACATCGAGGAGCACGAGGCCTCCTGGAGCGTCCGCTTCGGCGACCGTGCGTACTCGTTCCCGAAGTCCGATGTCCTCGCGCTCCCGATCGAGAACACGACCGCCGAGCTCCTCGCCGAGTACATCGCGGAGCGCGTCGTCACGCAGCTGCAGGCGCGGGGACACGCGAACATCCGTCGTATCGAGGTGGACGTGGAGGAGATGCCGGGCCAGACCGGCGGCTACGCTCGCACCTTCGAGGATGAGCGTTAGCGCAGCAATATTCGTCCCCGGAGTGGCTCGTTTGACACGGGTATCCCCCGGACTACGATCGATCCGTCCACAGACGGGAGGTCTCGGAGAAGTGCAAATCGACTGGGAAGAGACCATCAACAAGATCTTCGGGGACACGCTCGCGTGCCCCCGCTGTGGGCACGACTACGAGGCCCTGGTGATCGGCTACTCCCGAAAGCCCACCCTCAACCAGTACGCCCCCCGCCACCGCAACTGCCCCCGCGGCGAGGAGTGCGACGCCCGCAAGCTCATCTCGCTCTGCGAGGCTTGCGCGCGCGCTGAGGGTCTCCACGGCTCCGAGGTGGACGCGATCTCCGCGCTTGAGTCCTACATGCTGGACTGCCGCCGGGACCTCGAGGAGTCGCTCGACTATCTCGCCGAGTACTGGCGCGACGACTACGAGCTCAGCCCCGAGGAGGTCGACCTCAACCTTGAGGAGGTCGACCCGGACGTCTACCGCGAGGAGACCGTCTGGCGCGAGCGGCTGGAGGAAGAGTACGTCCGCTATCACAAGGAGTTCCGCGACCGGAAGCGGCGCGTCCCGGCCCCGGGATGGCGCTCCGAGTACGTCGAGGAGATCCGCGCCCTGGGGTACGAGACCCTCCTGGGCGACTAGCCGTCCGTGATCCAGCGTGCCCGTGCCCTGCTGTTCCCCGCGGCGTTCGTGCTGGGCGTCTTCGCCCTCACCGCGATCGCTGGTTATGTCTACTCGCACGAGCCGTCGCGCGACACCCTGCTCGTCGAGTACCAGGGCACCCCGGAGCCGCAGCCGACCTACCTGACCGGCGCTGTCGAGGCCGTCGAGGGCGGCTCGCTCACGCTCGCAATGGGGTCGGGCGGCCACCATGATGTCTCGGTGCCTCAGGGCACGGCCGTCGAGGACCTCGAGCGGGTCGATGCGATCCCGGACACCGGCGCGGACGTCAACGTCGGCGTGGACGACACCCAGTTCGGCCTCGTGCTCACGGGCGTCGTCGCCATCGAGGAGGCGCCCTGATGTCCTCCCGCGCCCGCTCCGGCATCTTCCTCGTCGCGTTGCTCGTCGTCGCGGTGGGCGGGTTCGTCGTGGGCTCGCGCCTCGGAGAGCGGGCCAGTGAGCCCGGCACGCAGACGCTCGCCGTGGACCGTCCGTCGGCCGCCGCGCCGCGCGATGTCGCGCTCCGGTCTCCCGCCGGGTTCACCGGCTTCGAGGCAGGCGCCCTCGGCGGGCTCGTGACGCGGAGCGGCACCGCTGCGCCGGACGAGGACGGCGTCTTCACGGTGACGACGGACTCCGCGACGCTCCGCGTGCGCACCACGTCTCCCGCGCGCCTCTTCCGCATCGTCCCGCTGGACGGCGCGTTGAGCACGGGAGACATTGTGGTCGTCAGGACAGATGAGGACGGCGTGGCGGAGGCGATCCTCCGGATCCCGCCTGACCTCCGCGAGGGCGACTCGCGCTAGCGTCGCGCGGGGGACGCTACTGCGTCACCCGCAGCTCGATCGTCGGCGAGCGCCGCATCGCGAGGAACCACGCGACGATCAGGCTCCCCGCGACCGCCCCCACAAGGATGCCCAGCCCGAAGCCCAGCGTCCCCCACGCGGTCTGCAGCACGAACGGCGGCAGCACGGCGCTGCCTGCCTCGGTCACGTTCAGGAACCGCATCATCACCCGCGCCACCTCGCGCCCGACCAGCGCACCGATGACCGTCCCGGCGATCAGCACGACACCCCATTCCAGGATCAGCGCACGGAGGATCTCGCGTGGCCCGACACCGACGGCGCGGAGCACCGCGAACTCCGTCGCGCGGCCGCGTGCGCCCAGCACCATCGTCGCGATGAACCCCACCGTGCACAGCCCGATCACGGCGACGAACGCGACGGCGAGGATGCCCGAGCCCGCCGCCTGCAACGTCGGGTCGGACTGCGCGGTGCGCACCGCCTCGGCCTGCACGACCCACGGGCGCACCCGCGGCTCGCGGTCGTTCCCGAGCTGCTGCGCGAGCGCGAGTTGCTGCTCCACGCGCACGCCGTCCTCGAAGTCGATCCAGAGCTCGGTCGGCGAGACGTACTGCGGCACGTCGATGAGGGCCGCCACCTCGCGGAGGTGGTCGTAGTTCACGATCACGTTCCCCACGCCGGGATCCAGCGTCGGGAAGTAGTCGACGATGTCTCGCACCTGCACCGGCACGGCGATGCCGTCGAAGTCGGCGAGCGCGACATCCCCGATGCCGACGCGGAACGCCCCCGCCGCGGCACGGTCCATGATCACCGCCAGCGGAAGCGTCGGGTCGAACGGTGCGAGGAGTCGCGTCCGCGGCTGGATGAGCGGCTGCCACGTCCACTCCAGCGCCTGCACCCCCGACCGGGGATCCTCGGCGGTCGTCGCGAACCGCTCCTGAGAGTCCGCGACGCCGAGCATCATCCAGCGCTGGACGCCCTCGAACTCGTCGAGCAGGACGGTCTGCCCGCCGGCCGTCTCGACCTCGAGGTCGTCGAAGCGCAACGAGCCTTCGAGGCGAAGGTTGCCGTCCTGCCGGTCGCCGACGAGCAGGCCCGCGAACGTGATCTCACCCTCGCGGTCCGGCACGGGGACGCTCCACGCCGCCCACTTGTCGGCGGCCGCCGTCGGGGACTCCAGGAAGCCCTGCGTGTACGTCCCGTCCTCCAGGCGGAAGCGCGCGCGGGCGACGAGGCGGGCCGGCGACGGCGTGTTCACCCACAGCCGCAGCGTCTCGGCATCCTCGGGAAGCACGTACCCGCCGCCGGGCGGCACGACGCTCTGCAGGTCGCGCATCAGCCCGTCCAGCGAGGTCGTGGCGAGGTCATCGCGCCACCACAGGGCCTCCGAGGCGACCACCGGGTCGATCGCGAGCAACGTGACCGTGAGGCCGCCCGCCACCTCGATCGACCCGCGATGCACGCCGATCGCGCTCGCGACGCTGTCCTCGGCGCGGATCGCGTCCACGCGCTCCTCGAAGTGCTGGTCGTCCTGGTCCAGGAGGCGGCCCCGGAAGTCGACGCCGGCGTCGTACCGCGCGCGCTCCTCGTAGGACTGGTCGACTGTCGGCCCGTACGAGGCCGCGAAGGTCCCCACGGCGATCGCGAGGATCACGAGGAGCGTCACGCGCGAGTACGCCGCGGGGGCGCGCCCGGCGCGACGGAGCCCGATCGCAGCGGCGGTGCCTCGGAAGAGCAGGAGCACCCACGCGACGATGCGGATCAACGGTGGGTAGAAGCGCAGCATCATCAGCGACACGGCGAGCGTGATCGCGAGCGGTGCCGCCAGCAGCATCGGGTCACTGGACCACCCGCCGACGGACGACGGGTCGAACACCGAGCCACGCTGGTCGAGTTGCCAGAGCAGCAGCGCGGCGAGGGCCACGACCCCGAAGTCCAGGAAGTACCGCTGGAGGAAGCTCCGCTGCGAGGGTCGCGCCTCGTCCCGCTTCACGTCCACGATCCCCCGGCGCACCACGAGGAACGCGGGGAGCAGGATCGCGAGCAGCGAGAGCGCCCCGCCCGCAACGGCGAGGAGGTACGCCTCCGGGCTGATCGCGGCCGGCAGGCGCTGCC
>CAYPYF010000011.1:35167-53614 GCA_964414675.1 uncultured Dehalococcoidaceae bacterium | reverse complement strand
AGTCGGTGGGGTTAGCGCTCCTGCATCCCCGTTGACACCTCGCCGCGCAGCGGCGACCTTCAACGGCACCGATGCCTGACGTACTGCCTCTAGCCCAACGCCTCTGGCCGCAGGTGCGCGACAGCGGCGCCGTCGATGACCCGTCGGCGCTGGATACGCTGATGGCCACTGTCGGCCAGCCCGGCGCGCCCGGGTTCGAGGGCGGCGAGCTCCACACCTACGCAGCGTTCCTGCCGTCCGAGGATGCCTCGGACTTCACGATGCCCACGGGCGAGCGTCCGATCGATGACGCCGACGGCCGGCTCATGGGGCACCTGCTGGTCACGCGCACGCTCCTCGGCGCGGGGTTGCACGTCGACCGCCGGGTGCAGCAGGCAGTGGGCGCGGCGTACGCGCAGACGTGGTGCGTCCGAGGCGGCTACACCGCCTCGCCGCTGGCGCTCGCGACGAGCCTCTGGCTGATCGCCCTCGATCCGCTGAAGAAGTCCGACCGTCCGATCCCGATCGACTGGTCGCCCGCGCTGTACCAGGACCCGGAGCGCTGGGACGTCGACTACCGGCTCTTCAGCCACTACGACATCCGCGAGCGCGCCCTCGACTGGGTGGTCTACGCCTCAGTGGACCCGGTCCGCCACGCGGGCGTCTCGATGTGGTCGATCGTGGAGCCACTCCTCCGACTGGAGGACGACCGTGCGTACACCGCCCTTGCCGGCTTTGCGGAGGCCTCGGACACCGCGGTCGAGACGGCGGGCGCGGCGGCGATGCTCGAACGCGGGCGCATCGAGGGCCTGCTGCGGGGGTTCGTGGCGCAGCAGCGCGCGCGAAGATCGAGGGACTGAGGCCGTTACCCGATGGCGACTTGCTCGCCGGGCTCCTCGGTGTCGCCGAGGGTGGGGACGGCGGCCATCTCCATGATCTCGGCGAGGACTTTCAGGAGCTCCTCGTCGTCGGGCTTGGCCATGTCCGGGATGTGGTAGCCACCGAAGGCGTCGACGACGGTCTTGTGGTCGTCGATGACGTAGTCCGGGATCATCGGGACGCCGAGGGAGTCGAGCTTCTCGTGGTGACGCTCGAGCGGCTTGATGAAGTAGTCCGTGACGTACTTGTCCAGGTCGTGGCGCTTCATGTCCCAGCGGCGGATGCCGACGCCTGACCAGACGTAGATCGTGTGGCCCGCATCCTTGAGCTGCTGGAAGACGTGCTCGGTGTGGTTGCGGAGCTTGCCATTCCACATGATGAGCGTGTTGTCGACGTCGAAGAAGACGTTGAGTGAGCGCCCCCCGCTCTGCGGCGGAGTCGGTCGCTCCTCGGTCGGGTCAGTCACGTAGTCTCCGCTCTCCGCGTTTGCCTCGTCCGGCGCTCGCTATGGGTGCTTCTTCAGGAAGTCACCGACGAGTTCGTTGAAGCGCTGTGGCTGCTCGAAGTAGACCGAGTGGCCCGCGCCCGGGACCTCTACATACTGCGCGTTCGGGAGTTCATCGGCCAGCGCCTTGATCAGCGGCGGGGGCGTGACGCCGTCGTCGCTGCCGACGAGGCAGAGCGTGGGCACGGTGCAGCCCTTCACCTGATCGAGGGTCGGCGCTCCTGGCGCGTTGACCGGCGAGCCCTCGCGAGGCGGGTTGAGCCCCTGGATCTGGCGGTACAGGAAGGTCATCGCCGGGTTCGCCTCCTGGTAGTGGTCGGCGAGCGCGCGATGCACGAGGGGTGTCGTGACGGCGGGCTGCATCGAGCGGGCGCGTTCCTGCTGCTCCGGCCAGTCGAAGAACCCCCAGGTGTCGGCCATCACCAGCGCCTTGACGCGCTCCGGGCGCCGCACGGCGTAGCCGAGCGAGGCGCGGCCTCCCATCGACTGCGCGACGATCGAGCACTGCTCGACGCCGAGGTGGTCTGCGAGGGCTTCGAGGTCATCGATGAAGCGCGCGACGCCCTCGCCGGTGGTGTCGAGCGAGCGGCCGAAGCCGCGGTGGTCGATGGCGATGCAGCGGTAGTCCTGGCGGAAGACGGGGACCTGCTGCCACCACGACATGTGGTTGCCGCCAGCGCCGTGGTTCCAGAACACGACCGGCTTACCGGACTCGTTCGTCGGGTCGCTGTCCTCGTAGAACAGCTCGATGCCGTTGATCTGCGCGGAGGCCATTAGCGTCTCCCTCCCCGACCGCTCTTCTCCTCCAGCGCGACGAGGCGATCCTCGAGCTTCTGGTTCGCGGACTGTAGGTCTTCCAACTGCTTCTTGAGGGCGTTCAGTTCCTCGGGCTTCTTCGCCGCGGCGGCGATGCGTCGGGCCGCGACCTTGCTGAGTCGCTTGAGGCGGCCGTCCAGCCCTCGCGACGCTGCGGCGTTCAACGCGCCGATCGAGGCGGGCTCGGCCATCGCCTGGAGCGCGGAGACGGCCGAGAGCTGGACGCGCAGCCACGGGTCGTCGAGGAGCTCCTCGACGTGCTCGCGGACGCGCGTGCGATCTGGGGCTTCGAGCCAGCGGTAGAGCGAGCCGAGTGCGATGACGGCGTTGCGGCGGGCGTTCTGGTGGACGCCCCAGCGCGTGTGCTCGATGAGCACCGGGAGGCCCCCGGCGTCGCGGGTCGCGCCGAGGCCGGCAAGGGCGCCGGCCGCGATCACGTCGTTGTGCGACGGGCGGTCGAGGATGCCCGTGAGCGTCGCGATCGCGTCGGGCTGGAGCGTCTTCCCGAGCGCGGACGCGGCGGCGGCCTGTGCGTAGTACGAGCGGTCGCCGTCGCCCGTGAGGAGGGCGGTCAGCGCCGCGGCTGCCTCGGCGTCGCGGAAGTTGCCGAGGGCGCTCGCGGCGGCGCGACGCGTCCGGTTGTCGCGCTGCTTCGTGCCCTGGATGAGGGCATCGCGCGCCGTGTCCGACTTCACGCCGCCGAGGGCGCTCGCCACCTCGGCGCGGACGAAGTCGACCTCGCGGGCGTCCAACAGGACCTTGCGGAGGGCCTCGACCGCGGCGGGCGTCCCGACCTTCGCGAGGCGCTTCGCGGCGTCGATGCGGCCGACGGCCTCCGGGTTGTTCGCGAGGTTGGCCTTCAGCGCCTTTTCGCCCGGGGTGTAGTCCAGCGTCTTGAGGACGCGGTCCGCAGGGTCGATGGAGATGAAGTCCGGTTCTGCGGCGAGGGTGAAGACGAAGGTCTCGTGACCGTCGCGGACCTCGACGGTGCGACGGTCGAAGCGGCCGTTCACCCAGAAGCCGACCTCGATCGGGACTTCGTAGATCGAGGTGAGGTTGTCGTCCGCTGTCTGCGTCTGCTGCAGGGTGACGGTGGCCTGCTTCTTCTCGGCGCTCCACGAGGTGGTCGCTTTGAACTCCGGGTGCCCGCCCTTCCAGACCCACTGCGCGAAGAACCCGTCGAGGTTGTAGCCCGTCGCCTCCTCGATCGCGCGCTGGAGGTCGGGCGTGAGCACCTCGGACTCGCGATGCTTCGCGACGTAGTGGTTGATGGCTTTCCACCAGAGCTCGTCACCGAGGCGGTTGCGGAGCATGTCCAGGATGACCGACCCCTTCTCGTAGAGGTGTCGGTCGAAGATGTCGATCGGCTCGGTGTAGACGTTCTGGACGAGGGGGCGGCGGTAGTCGCCGCTGTCCTCCTCCAGGTAGAGGTTGCCGTTCTGCATGACCGCGTAGCGGAACGCGTCGTAGCCACGGTGGTGCTCGACGAAGAGGCAGTCGAAGTAGGTGGCGAAGGACTCGTTGAGCCAGCCGTGCGACCACTCCCGGCAGGTCAGGAGGTCGCCGAACCACTGGTGTGCGAGTTCGTGCGCGGTGATCGAGTCGGCGCTCTCCTCGAAGTCTGCGTGCGCGCGCTGATCGTGGAGGAGCGTGTCGGTCATCGTCGTGGCGGAGGTGTTCTCCATGCCGCCGAAGATGAAGTCGTGGATCGCGACCGTCGCGTACTTCGCCCACGGGTAGGCGACGCCGATCTTGTCCTGGAAGAACGCCACCATCTCCGGCGTGCGGCCGAAGGCGCGCTCGAGGTCGCCGGAGGTGCCGGGCGGGCCGTAGTACTGGACGGGGACGCCGCCGCCCTCGGTGGTGACTTCGTCGAACTCGCCGGCGCAGAGCGTGATCAGGTAGGCGGGATGCGGGACATCCTGCTTCCAGTGGAAGACGCGCGCCTTGCGGCGTTTGTCCTCGCGCACGGAGTCAAGCGATCCGTTCGAGACCGCGGTCCACGAGGCAGGGACGGTCACGATCATCTCCGAGGTGCACTTCTCGCCGGGGAAGTCGAAGCACGGGAAGTAGTGGGCGGAGTCCTCCGCCTGGCCCTGCGTCCAGATCTGCGTCGGGCGGCCGGGATAGCCGTCGTCGGGTGCGTTGAAGTAGAGGCCGCGCCGCGGCGTCGCCGTGTAGGCGACGGCGACGGTGGTGGACTGGCCGGGCTTCCTCGACCGGCCGAGGTCCACCTGGAGCGTGCGATCGCCGGAGGCGAACTTCAGCGGCTTGCCCGCCTCGTCCATGACAGCCGTGACGTCGAGGTTGAACGCGTCGAAGACCGCCTCGCGCACGGTGGTCGCGCGGGGCGAGAACGTGAGGGAGGCGAGGCCCTTCACCTGCCGCTTCTTGAGGTCGAACGAGAACTCGAGGCGGAGGTGCTCCATCTTGAGCGGCCGGTTGCGGCCCCAGACCGGGCGGTCACCCGGCAGCGCGAACGTGATGCGCTCGCCGGCCGCGCTCGCCTCGCCCCAGCCGAGGCCGTGACAGGATTCGCTGCCCGACGCGATTAGCCCGATCTCGCTCATGCACCCAACTCCCCTGCGCCGCCATGGAATGCAGGCCAGACTAGCAGGGTGCGGCGGCGTTTCGGCTCAGTCGGTCTGGTCGAGGTACTCGAGGATCATCGCGATCAGGCGGTCGGCGGCGGCGCGCATGGTCGCCTCGCGGTCGCCCTCGAATATCTGGCGCTCTGCCACCTCGTGGCCGTCGGGGCCGACGAGCGCGAGGCAGTAGAGGCCGCCGGGGCGGTCGGGGTTGTTCGTGGGCGAGGCGATGCCGCTCTCCGCGACGGCGAGGTCCACCTCCAGCGCCTCGCGTGCGCCGCGCGCCATCGCGAGGACGGTCTCCTCGTGCACGGAGCCGTACTGCGTCACGGTGTCGGCGGGGACGCGGAGCCAGTCGGTCTTGGGCTTCCGTCCGTAGGCGGCGACACCGCCCACGAAGACCTTCGAGGCGCCCGGCACGGCCACGAGGAGGTAGCCCGTGAGGCCGCCCGTCGTCGACTCGGCGGTCGCGAGGCGTAGCCCTCGCTCAGTCATGCGGCGGATCACGTCCTCAGCAGCGGTCACGGGGCACCTCGATCCTCGCTCCGCCGCCGTGCTCAGGCGGGGAAGCCCTCGGCCTGCTTGAGGCCCTCGATCTGGCGGATGTGGTCGGTGTCGTGGACCCGTCCGAGGACGAACCACTGGCGCGCGTTCAGTGGGCCGAAGCGGGTGTGCTCAACCGTGTTCCGGGGATCGGCACGGTTGGCGACGTACAGCAGCGTCTCGCCGAGTTCGTGGGACGACTCCACGAGCTCGTCTCGCACCGTGGCGAGGACGGCGTCCGGGTCCGGGGCGAGGTAGCCGGACGGCAGCTTGGTGGCCTCGCGGTCTTCGAGGAACGCGTGGTTCACCTGGATGATGTTCTCGGTCCACTGGAGGACGTGCTGGGCGATCTCGACGATGCTCCACGCCTCTTCGCCCTCGCCGGTCGGGGGCCGCCAGGCGGCCTGCTCGGGCGTGACGCCGTCGAGCAGCTGGATGAGCTGCGAGCGCTGCTCCATGAGACGCGGCCAGTATTGCGTCGGTCCGTACTTCTCGGCCTGCGCGAGGATGTACGAGCGGACCTTCGCCCAGTCGTCGCGTTCCTTGCCGGTCGGGATGGCATCCGACATGCCGCTATCTCCCCGTGACGCGTCGCGTGGCCGCGCCGAACCGGGTCTTGTGGTCCGGGCCGCCTCGCAGCAGCAGGTCCGCCTGCTGCTCCACCGCGAGCGCGTTCCCGCCGGTCAGCGCGGTGTTGATCGTGCGCTTCGACCACTCAAGGGCGAGCGGGGAGGATGCCGCGATCTGCCCCGCGACCTCGTCGACGGTGGCAGCGAAGTCGGCGGCGGCGACGGTGCGGTTCACGAGGCCGATGCGCGCGGCTTCCGCGGCGTCGACGACGCGGCCGGTGAAGATGAGTTCCTTCGCGAGCGGGCCACCGACGAGCGACGGCAGCGCGTGCGCGCCGACGACGAGGCCGTACTCCGAGCCGGGGAAGCGGAACCGCGCGCGCTCCGAGGCGATGCGAATGTCGGTGGAGCAGGCGAGGAGCGCGCCCGCGCCGTAGGCCGGGCCGTCGACCGCGGCGATCGTCGGCTTCGTCGCCGAGCCGACGGCCGCGGCGGCGTACGCCGAGGGGTTGAAGCGGTGCTGTCCTGCCTCGTAGGCCGCGTTCGCCTCCGCCATGTCGGCGCCTGCGCAGAACGCGCCATCCGTGCCCTCGATGACGATGCAGACGGCGTTGTCGTCCAGCTCCAGTTGCTGGATGGCCGCGAGGACCTGTCCGGACATCTCCTCGTTCAGCGCGTTGCGCTTGTCGGCGCGGTTCAGGCGGAGACGCCCGATGCCGTCCGCGACGGTGACGACGACGAGGGACTCGGACTCAGGCATCGGGACTCCTTCGCGCAGGCTGGACGGCGGGCGCCGTCCCCTCGGGCACTGTCCTACAGGATCGCGCCCGCCGCACGCATCTCCGCGATCTGCTCCTCGGTGTACCCGAGGTTGGCGAGGATCTCGTCCGTGTGCCGTCCGAGGACAGGCGGCGGGCCCTGCGGGGTCGGGTTCGTGACGCTCATCTTCCACGGAGGCGCTTGCATGCGCAGCGGCCCGGCGAGCTCGTGCTCGAGCTCCACGACGTAGCCGTTCGCCTGGACGACGGGGTGGTCGATCAGCTCCTGCGTGAACAGGATCGGCGCCACGGGGACGCCTCCCGCGGTGAGGATCTGGTCCCACTCGTCGTTGGTCTTCGTGAGGAAGAGCGCCTCGATGCGGTTGCGGAGCTCCTGGTCGATGCGCATCTGCTCCGGGTCCGCCGCGTTGTAGTCCGGGGCGTCGCGGTTGTGCTCGAAGCCCAGGGTCTTGCGGACCTTCTCGCGCAGGCTGGCGGAGAGCGCCCCGATCGCGAGCGCGCCGTCCTTCGTGAGGAAGCAGCGGTAGTAGACGTTGCCGCCGCTCGCCCGTCCGAGGATCGCGTCGCGCTCCTTCAGGAAGTCCGCGTACGGCGTGCCGGCGGCCCTCGCGTTGGCGAGTGCCTCGAGGAGGGCGGCGCGCTGCGCGCCGTTGCCGGCGGGGATGTCGTCGAACGCGCTCATGGACATCGTGAGGGCGTTGATCAGCAGGGAGGTCTCCACCTTCTGCCCGACCCCCGTGCGTGCATGGTAGAAGAGCCCGGCGAGGACGCCGGCGCAGATCGCGTACGCCGTGGTGGTGTCGGCGTGGGCCGGCGGCACGAGGGGCGTGCCGCTGTCGTCCACCTTGCCCACCGTCGAGGTGATGCCGGAGGCGGCCTGGACGACGATGTCGTAACCGGGGCGGTTGCCCCAGTCGCCCTCACGGCCGAACGCGGTGCTGTCCATGTACACGAGGTCCGGCTTGATCGCGGAGAGCGTCTCGTAGTCGATGCCGAGGCGGGCCGAGACGTCCGGGCGATAGTTGATGACTACCACGTCCATGTCCTTGACCAGCCGGTGGATCGCCTCGCGCGACTTCGGGTGGGCAAGGTCGAGCGCGAACGAGCGCTTGCCGCGGTTCAGGCCGATGAAGGTGACGGACTCCTTCGGGATGAACTGGCCGTTCAGCCGCCAGGGTTCACCCTCGATCGGTTCGACCTTGATGACGTCCGCGCCGAGGTCCGCGAGCATCTGACAGCCCATGGGGCCGGCGATGATCTGCGTGAACTCCAGGAGTTTGATGCCGTTGAGGGGGCCCGTGGCCATGCGGAGTGAACCTTCCCGTATGCGTGAGGTCGGGTGCGGCGGGGATAGTAGACGCCAGCGCAGGGATCAGTCAGCCCCCGCCGGAATTCGATGGCGTCCCGATGCGACTCGAGTGTGCCGGTACCCGCCGCCTGACGGGCGAGTACCGGCACTGGGCCATGTCGTCGGGCGGTGTTGCTAGTTGATCACCCCGGCGGCGCAGAGCGCGGCGATCTCCTCCGCGCTGTAGCCGACCGACGCCACGATCTCCTCGGTGTCCGCGCCGAGGACGGGCGACGGGCCCTGGATCGCCAGCGGCGTCGCGGACATCCGGAGCATGGGCGCGATCTGGCGCTGCGGCCCGGAGAGCGGATGCTCCACCTCCACGATCATGTCGTTCTCGATCGCCTGGGGATCCTCGACGGCCTCTTCGACGAACTTCACCGGGCCGACCGGCACGCCGGCCGCCTCGAAGATCGTGAGCCAGTCGTCCGTTGGCTTTTCGCGGAGCTGGGCCTCCACCTTCGCGACGGCGTCCTGGCACATCTTGAGGTAGGCCGGATCCGCCGGGTTGTAGCCGGGATCCGCCATGCCGAGGAAGTCCGTGGGGATCGCGCCCCGGACCTTCGCCCACAGCGTGGGGGAGAGGGCGCCGATGGCGATCGCGCCGTCCTGGGTGCTGTAGGTGCGGTAGTAGATGTTGCCGACGCGGGCGATCTGCCCCATCTGATACGCGGCGAGGATCTCCGCCCACGGTGCCTTCCGCTCGCGGAGTTGCTTGACCTGCTCCATCTTCTGGTACTTCGCCTGGTCCGCCAGAGGCAGGTCCATCCCCGACGTGCCCTGCACCGAGAGGGCGGTCTGGAGCAGGTTCGTCTCGATCAGCTGTCCCTCGCCCGTCCGTTCGCGGTGATAGAGCGCGGCACAGATGCCCCAGGCGATCGCGACGCCGGTGGTGTAGTCCGCGATGGCCGTCGAGGTGATCACCCCCGGTCCGCCGCTGTCCGTGAGTTTGCCCTCGGCGCCCATGAGGCCGGAGACGGCCTGCGCGATGATGTCGTATCCGGGGCGGTGCGCCCACGGGCCTTTGCGGCCCCAGGCGGTGTTGTCGAGATAGATCAGGTCCGGCTTGATCGCCCTCAGGCGGTCGTAGTCGATGCCGAGCTTGGCCGGGACGTCCGGGCGGTAGTTGCAGATCACCACGTCGATCGACGGGATCAGCTTGTGGACGATCGCCTGCGCCTCCGGCTCCTGGAGCTTGAGCACGAGCGATTGCTTGCCGCGGTTGAGCGACTGGAAGGTCTTGGACTCGCCCGGCATGAACTGGCTGAAGAGACGCCAGGGTTCGCCCTCGGGCGGTTCCACCTTGATGACATGGGCGCCCATGTCCGCCAGGTGCTGCGCGCCGGCGGGGCCGGCGATGATCTGCGTGAATTCCAGTACGCGGATGCCCTCAAGCACTCCCGGCATGGTGTCCCCTCCCTGCCATCCGAGTGATGTCGTGCGTCCGAGGTTGCCCCCAACCGAAGACGCGCGCGCATCGTAGGGATGTGCGCGCCGCATTCCAACTACGCAGACAGCCTGTATGCGTCCGAGCATGCGCCGGAGGCCTGTCGAGGACGGACGGCGGCTCTGCCCGTTGTCCACGCCGGAGGTCGCCCGTACGCTGGCGCTCCCATGGCGAACGAACGACCTGACGGCGAGCCTGCCTTTACGCCTGCGGCGATCGAGGCCCTCCTCGCGCCGGCGGTCGGACGCCTCGCGCCCAATACCTCGCTCTCGCCGCTGCCGTACGACCTGAACGCGGGGGTCCCGGACCGCGCCACCCTGCCCTCGGCCGGGCTGCTGGAGGCGATGCGCCGCGCGCTGGCCGCCGGCGCGGGCGCCGCGCTCACCTACGGCGGGCAGCAGGGATACGAGCCGCTCCGGGCGTGGATCGCGGCGCGCGAGTCGCAGGAGGGCGGCCTGGACGTCACCTCGGCGCAGGTGACGCTGACCTCCGGGAGCGCGCACGGCATCGACAACATCGCGGCGACGTTCATCGGCGAGGGCGACATCGTGGTCGTCGGTGCGCCGACCTACCCCGGCGCGATCCGCACGTTCCGCGCGCGCGGCGCCACGATCGTGGAGTCGCCCCAGGACGACGACGGGATGATCCCCTCGGCGCTCGCGCGGATCCTCGACACCCGCCGGATGACGGGGCGGCAGGCGAAGCTGCTCTACATCCAGCCGAACTACGACAACCCCAGCGGCGCCACGCTCCCCCTCGAACGGCGCGAGGCGATCGTCGCGCTCGCGCGGCAGCACGGCGTGCTGATCGTGGAGGACGACGCGTACACGGGCATCGACCTCGACGGCCCGCCGCCGCCCTCGATGTTCGCGATCGCGCGAGGGCGCGGCGTGATGCGGGTGGGCACGTTCTCCAAGACGGTGGCCACGGGGCTGCGGGTCGGGTGGATCACCTCGCAGGCGGAGGTCACGGCGCAGCTCGTCTTCATGCGGTTCGATAACGGAGCTTCACCGCTCCTCCATCGGATGGTGCTGGAGTATCTGCGGTCGGGCGACTACGAGCCCCACGTCGCGCGGCTGTGCGACCTGTACCGGGCGCGTCGTGACGCGAGCGCGGACGCCCTCCGCGAGTTCTGCGAGCCGTACGTCACGTTCAAGACGCCGCACGGTGGGTTCTTCCACTGGGTGAAGCTCGGGAGCGGCCTCGAGGCGCGCGCCGTCGCGGTCGCGGCGGCCGAGCAGGGAGTGGCCGTGACGCCGGGGACGGGCTACTTCGCGACGCCGGACAGCGCGGCGCTGAGCGGAGCGGACCGCATCCGGCTGGTCTACTCCGCACTCCCGCCCGAGGAACTTCGGGAGGCGATCATGCGCTTCGGTCGCGCCCTTGAAGGGCTCGCGAGCGCGAATTAGCCGTCGGGGGCGCATCCCTCGGCGTCCGGCGGGGTAACAATCCGCTCGCTTCGGGCGTTTTCACTTCAAGTCTCGGTTCGTTCCCCGGGGATATCCCGTTGAATGCGACCGTCACTAGACATATTCTTCGCCATTACAGCCGCAATGGAGCCCGCGTCCGTGCGGGAGCCGGCTGATTCATCCGCATTTGCCACTGGAGACATCGTGACAGCGCAACGCACGCTCGCTCAGGACCTCGCCGACCGTTGGTCGCAGTTCGACCTGGACGAGTTGGCTAGCGACGCCGTCAAGATCGTCACCGCCGGGACGCCGACGGACTGGGGCCTGCCGTCCGACGTGCAGTCCGTGGTCACCCCGATCACCCTCGGCGGTGGCATCCCGGACCCCGACTCGCTGCCGCGCCAGGAACTGACCGAGGCGATGGCGCGGGCCGTGAACGTGATGGACGACACGCCGCTCCGATACGGCGGTGCGTTCGGGTTCGAGCCGCTGCGCGAGTTCCTCGCCGAGCGCTACACGCGCGACCGCGGCGTGCCGGTGACGGCGGACCACTTCCTGCTCACGAACGGCAGCGCCGGCGCGATCGACCAGGTCGCGTCCGCACTCATCTCTTCCGGAGACGTCGTGATCTCGGAAGCGCCGACGTTCTCCGGCTCGATCCGGACGTTCCGTGGCCACCTGGCGGAGATCCACACCGTGCCGATGGACGACGACGGCATGGTCGTCGACGAGCTCGAGCCGCTGATCGAACGCCTCCAGCGGATGGGCAAGACGGTCAAGATCATCTACACGATCTCGTCGTTCCATAATCCGATGGGCGTCACGATGGCGGCGGAGCGGCGCGAGAAGCTCCTGCGCATTGCTGCCGAGCACGGGATCTTCATCGTGGACGACGATGCGTACGGCGACCTCTGGTTCCAGGAGACCGCGCGACCGCAGTCGCTCTCCGCGATGTCGGAGTGCAACGGCGTGATCACCGTGGGGACGTTTTCCAAGGTGGTTGCGACGGGACTCCGCGTCGGCTGGATCCACACCACCCCGGACATCCTCGACCGCGTCGTGCGCGTCCGGTTCGAGATGGGGAACTCGCCGCTCCTCCACGCGATGCTGTACGAGTTCGCGAAGGACGGCGGCCTGGACCGCCATATCAACCACGTCCGCAAGATCTACGAGCGCAAGGCGAACGTCCTGGCGAACGCGCTGCGTGAGTACTGCGAGCCGTACCTGAACTTCCGGAAGCCCAACGGCGGCTTCTTCCTCTGGGTCGACCTCGCGGAGGGCCTTGCCGGCGGCGCGGTGTCGCGCGCGGCGATGGAGGAGGGGCTGATCGCCCCCGCCGGCCTCTCGTTCTTCCCGGACCGCAAGGACACCGGCGACCACATCCGCCTGGCCTACTCCTGGGTGCAGGAGGAGGAACTGCGCGAGGCCGCCCGCCGGCTCGCCCGGGCCTGCGAGAAGGTCGCGAACGGCAGCGCCCGCTAGGGTAGCCCTCCGTCCTGACGCCGACCACCTCTCGAGGGCGCCTCGCCCCGCGGGGGTATCATCCTGCCGTGCGCGTCCGATCCGGGATCGTCGACGCGCGGAAACGCCGGGAGGACGACCATGCCCGCACGCCGTGTACCTCGAGCGTTCAGCCTGCCGTGGGGCAACGGGCAGGTCATTGAAGAGGCTGCCATTGACGAGGGCCTCCATTCGCCTTCGATCCAGCTCCTGCACTACGAACTCGGCGAGAAGAAGGGGCAGTACGCCATCCGGTTTGCGGCCTACGACGACGACGACGACCGTATCGAGCAGCGCCCACTCATCGTGAACGAACGCGAACTGGCCGGGCTTCGTTCAGAATTAGAGGTCTCTCCACGTCTGAAGGCGCTCCTGAAGCGCCTCGTGGAGGGCTAGAGGAGGCGTGGGCTTCCGGATGGAGACTTTCATGCGTCGAACACTTATCGCCTCCGTGCTCGCGGCGGTGCTCATCGTCCCGTTTGTCATCGCACCCGCCACCGCGTCCGCCGACCTCGACGGGCTGGACGCCGAGGAGATCGCAGCGATCGAGGCCATCAACGAAGTGCGCGTCGGCCTCGGCCTGACCCCGTTCGAGGTGTCCCCGATCCTGACGGAGTCCGCGGAATGGATGGCGCAGGACCTCGCGAAGCGCGACACGATCGACCACACGGACTCGCTGGGCCGCAGCATGGGCAACCGGGTGCACTCGTTCGGCTACCCGACGAACGCGTACATCCGCGAGAACCTGGTGGTCGGCACTAACGTGGACACCGGCGCCGAGGCGGTGCAGCTCTGGCAGGAGTCCGCCGGCCACAGGGCCAACAACGAGGCCACCGACGTCACGGTCGCCGGCATCGCCCGCGTGTACGCTCCGAACACCACCTACCAGTGGTTCTGGGTGCTCAACCTCGGCTCGGTCGCTGACACCGGCACCGTGACGACGACAGAGCTGCAGGCGCCACAGACGCCGCCACTCCCGCCGGTGACCGGCGTGCCCCCGCTGGGCACCGAGAGCGGCACGTTCACCCTCACGTTCCCGTCGTCCGGCGTCGGGCTCACCGTCTGGAACGGCGGCACCCTTGAGGCGATGGCCGAGGGCGCCCGCGTGGGCGGAGCGAAGGGCATCTTCATCACCGTGGGCGGGCGATGGGTGAGCTACGGCATCGGCAGTCCGGCGTTCGTGAACGCGAACTTTGCTGCGCAGTTCCCGGGCGGCATGGTGCCGGCCGGCACGGTGCTCCTCATCGCGAAGTAGGCAGGACACGACCGGCGGTCGTTCCTCGCCAGCCGACGGGCCAGCCGACGGGCTAGTCGAGGGCGACCGCGCCGGGGTGTGGGCCGGGCAGCGATACCACGCTGCCGGTCACGCCCCCGTCCAGGCACAGCCGCACGATCGCCTCAGCGACATCGACCTGCGTGGGGCGGCGGTAGCCATCGAGCGGGTGCCGTCCGAGCACCGCGTCCAGGATGTCGTCGTTGCCGAGTCGCGTGATCGGGCCGGGGGCGACGGCGTTCAGCGTGACGCCGTGCTTCGCCTCGTGGCGTGCGAGGGTGCGCACCAGCCAGTGCCGTGCCGCCTTCCCGAGCGCGTAGTCGATCGGCCCCACCTCCGGCGCGACCGTCCACGCCCCCGCGTCATAGCCGCCCACGGTGACGATCCGGCCCCACTTCGCCTCTCGCATCGCGGGGAGGGTCGCGCGGATCAGGAGGTAGACCGCGTCGATCTCCTCGGCCATCGCCTCGCGCCACTCATCCGGTGGGATCTCCTCGATCGCGCGGGGGATCCACCGCCCACCGGCCGAGGCGATCACGATGCCGGGGGTGCCGAGTTCAGCGCGGGTGCGCTGGACGAGTGTGTCGATGACGGCGGGGTCGGCCGCGTCGCCAGTGACGACTACCGCGTGCCGTCCGAGCTCCCGCACCTGCGCCGCGACCGCCTCGGCGGCCTCGGCCGAGCGATGGGTGTTCAGCGCGACATCTGCGCCCTCACGGGCCAGCGCGAGCGCGGTCGCGCGTCCGACGCCGCGTCCGGCGGCGCCCGTCACGATCGCCACGCGGCCGGCAAGTGGGAGCGGGAGCGGTGCGGATGCGTCAGGGGAGGTCATGCGCCGTATCGTATGCGCGCTCGGCATGACGGACAGGCGCGGGAGCGAGATGGGCGAGATCGATCGGCTCCGGGCTGACCTCGAGGATGCGCGCGCCGGACTGGTCGCGGCGTTTACAGATCTTCCCGAGGCCACATTCGGGGACACGGCTGCCGGGGGAGGGCGGTCGGTCCGCGACCTCCTGTGGCATGCCGGGCTGGTCGAGGACTGGACGCGACGCACGGTCGACCAGGGCGTGCGTGGTGGTGTCCCGGCGGACTACGCAGAGCGCGCGCGGCCCGGGATCGCGCAGACACCCGAGTACCTCGGCGAGTGGCTGGAGCAATGTCGACGTCCCCTGCTGGCGTTGCTGCGGCGGCTGCCGGAGGATGCACTGGACGCGTCGTTCGCCCTCGCGGGTGGCGAGACGACGACGGCGCGAGGGATGCTGGAGCGCCTTGCCGCGCACGACCGCCGGCATGCGGAGCAGATCGGCGCACTCAGACGGGACGGTGCAGCCGTCCGGGTGGAAGGGGCGAGGGATGGGGATGAGGAAGCGTCCTGACGATCAACTTCCATGGCTGCGGGGGTTCCAGTACGGCGCGCTGCTCCCGGCGCTCTCGGTAAACCTCATCGTCGCTGAGACGCAGCGTTCCGCCGACTTCTACCGCGACGTCTTCGAGGCGGAGGTCCACTACTGCGACATCGACTTCGGCGCGCTGCGCTTCGGCCCCGCCGAGGTGATGCTGCACGCGGACCACACGCACCAGGGCCATCCGTGGGTCGATGTGGACCTGGCCGGCGGCGCGCCTCGGGGTGTCGGGGCGCAATTCCGGATCCTCGGGATCGACCCTGACGTGCTCCACGAGCGTGCGCTGGCGCATGGCGCCACGGTCACCTCGCCGCCGGCGAGCAAGGGCCACGGCTGGCGTGAGGTGCTCGTACGCGACCCCGACGGCTACGAGTGGGCGTGCGGAGTCCTCGTCGGCCCGGCGAAGGGGCCGCACCCGTCCGTCCCCGCGCCGACGCCTGCCTCGTGAGCCGCGACTGGCGCGCCGAGGTGGAGCGGTACCGCGAGGGTGTCGAGTTCGAGTGGACGCTCCGTGGCCAGCCGTTCCGCTTCGCCTCGACGTGGGGGTTGTTCTCACCTCGCGAGGTGGACGCGGGCACCGTGATGCTCATCGAGGAGATTGTCGTACCGCCCGAGGCGGACTGCCTCGACCTCGGGTGCGGCTACGGGCCGATCGGCCTGACGCTCGCCATGCTCGCCCCGGGCGGCCGGACGACGATGGTGGACCGCGACTACATCGCCGTGGAGTATGCGAACCGCAATGCCGAGACGAACCGGGTCGCGAACGCCCACGCGCTGCTCTCGAACGGCTTCGACGAGGTACCCGAGTCGGACCGCTTCGACCTCGTGGCGACCAACCTGCCGGCGAAGGTCGGGAACGAGATGACGAGCATCCTCTTCGCGGACGCCTATGACCGGTTGCGTCCCGGCGGCGAGTTCTGGCTGGTCACGCTATCCGGTATGCGGAAGTACATTCAGCGCACGCTGGAGGAGACCTTCGGGAACTACGAGAAGGTGCGGCAGGGGCGGCAGCATACCGTCCACCGGGCGACCCGCGAGGACTGACCGTGATCCGCTGGCGCGCGCGTGACGTCGAGGCCGTGCGCGAGGGCTGACGAACCCGCATACTTCGCCCATGGCCCCCACCACGGACCAGTCCGCCTCGTATCCATCGCTGCGCGGCAAGCGTGCGCTGATCCTCGGCGGATCGCGTGGGATCGGCCGCGCCATCGCGCTGCGTCTCGCGCGCGAAGGGTGTGACCTCGTCATCAACTACGCCCGGTCCGCGGACGCCGCTGAGGCGACGGCCGCGGAGGCGCGCCTGTGTGGCGTCGACGCGAGGATCGCCCAGGGCGACGTGGGGCACGAGGACGAACTGGCTGCCGTGTTCGACTCGCTCGGGTCGGGCAGCCTCGACATCCTCGTCAACAACGCGGCGCGCGGGCTGGAACGGCCCCGGCCGGCGGTGGAGCAGAAGCCGAAGCATCTGCATCGGACGATGGACGTCAACGTCTTCGGGCCGTGGCAGGCCGCCCAGATGGCGGCTCCGCTGATGGAGGCGCGCGGCGGCGGGGCGATCGTGAACCTGCTGTCGCCGGGCTCGCACCACTACATGCCGGACTACTCAGCCGTCGGCGTCTCGAAGGCGGCGCTGGAGTCGCTCACGATGTACCTCGCCGTGGAGCTGGCGCCTCGTGGGATCCGTGTGAACGGGATCTCCGCCGGATGGGTCGAGGGCTCCGAGGGCGAGCACTCGTATCGGTCTGACGTGAGCGACCGGGTGCGGGGGCACGTCCCGGCAGGCCGGAACGTCTCGCCGCAAGACCTCGCCGCCGCGGTCGCCTGGGTCTGCTCGGACGAAGCGCCGATGCTCGTGGGCCAGGTCATCCACCTCGACGGCGGCTTCGGCGCCGGGTCGTGGCGGGCGGTCCTCGGCGGGTAGGGCGCGACGAGGCAGGACGAACGACAGACGCCCCGGCCGCTGGCCGGGGCGTCTGTGGGTTCGAAGCGATTGCGGACACCGAGAACGCCGCCAGCCGGCGACTCATGTCAGTGCGTTACTGGTGAAGTCGGTGGCCCGGAGGGATCGACAGCGATCTCGGCAGGGAGGGCGATCCTCTGTGAGAGGAGGTTGACCGGGTTCGCCGCCGCCGAGGTAGCGGGGTCGGCTCGTTTGACGGGCGACGACGAACCCAGTGCTTTGTGAGGATCGGACCGCTGTTGCCAGTGGTCTGTCCCTCCTCGAACTGTAGAACGTCGGACCGCTCCCGCCGTTCGCCTTCGGCGGCGAACTGAGGCTGAATTCATGGTTTCGATACGCCGATGCGGCGCGCCGCGTTGGTCCTGTCTCGGGGTGTTACCCGATCGGCGCTCGGCCGAGGGCGTCGATCGCCGCGTCCAGCGTCAGCGGGCGGCGTCCGAGGGGGAATCGGAGCGACGGATCGGGGCAGACCTGGCGCTCTCGTAGCGTCTCGACGAGGACGGCGGTCTCTGAGCGAGATAGACGCCCGAGAGTGCCTCCCAGCGCCACCAGCGGGCGCTCGCCCCAACCCGGGAGCGGGAGGTACGCCCGCCGCGAGCCGCTGGAGCGCGCCCAGCCCTTCACGACATCGCCCCAGGTCACACGCGATGCTCCGGTGACATAATACAAGTGGTCGGTCGACTCACCATCGAGCGCGAGGTGCACGGCCTCCGCAACGTCGGCGAGGGCGACCGGTTCCACCTCGACGTGTCGCGAGCGGAACATCGGCACGACCGGGGAGCGGTCCACGAGCCGCCGGTGCAGCTCCCAGAGCGCGCTCCCGCGTCCCACGATGAGCGGGGTGCGGAGGATGACCCACTGGAGGCCAGACTGGCGCACTGCCAGCTCCACGCCCCAGCGCGCGACGAGGTAGCGCGAGCGCGCTTCCTCGGACACGGCGACGTGGCTCAGGGCGACGACGCGGCGCACACCGGCGGCGCGCGC
Organism: uncultured Dehalococcoidaceae bacterium; assembly: GCA_964414675.1. Classification (GTDB taxonomy): domain Bacteria; phylum Chloroflexota; class Dehalococcoidia; order UBA2979; family UBA2979; genus W-Chloroflexi-9. The sequence goes on along the minus strand of CAYPYF010000011.1, from coordinate 35,632 downwards.
CGCGATCAGGGCGTGCTGCACCGCCTCGAGTTCGTTCGTGACGATGTCGCCGGAGCGGCCGGCCGTGTCAGCGGCGTAGATGAGCGAGGTGACGCCGCGCATCGCCTCGTCGACGCCGCGCCCGGTGACGAGGTCGCCGACGACGGCCTCGACGCCCTGGTCGCGCAGGCGGAGCGCGTCGAACTCGGCGTGGACGAACGCGCGGATGCGCGGACGCGGCTCGGCGGCGAGGAGTCGCGCGACGACGGCCGCGCCGACCGTGCCGGCCGCCCCCGCCACGAGGATCATCGGGTGCTGTCCTCGACCGTCCCGGCTATCGGGTGATCGCGCCCTGGTCCGCCTGCGTCACGAGTTTCGCGTACTTCGCGAACACCCCGTGCTCGTAGCGCGGGGGCAACGGCTTGCGGTCCGCGAGGCGTCGCGCGACCTCGGCCGGGTCGACCTCAAGGTTGAGGACGCGGTTCT
>CAYPYF010000011.1:0-35157 GCA_964414675.1 uncultured Dehalococcoidaceae bacterium | reverse complement strand
CTCGATGTCGAAGACGATGATGTCGCCCTCCTCGACGGCGCCGATGGGACCGCCGACGGCCGCCTCGGGCGCGACGTGGCCGGCCATGAGGCCGCGCGTGGCGCCCGAGAAGCGCCCGTCCGTGAGGAGCGCCACGGTCTCGCCGAGGCCCTCCCCGACGAGGGCGGCGGTGACGAGGAGCATCTCGCGCATACCGGGGCCACCGACGGGGCCTTCGTTGCGGATCACGACGACGTCGTTCTCCTTGATCTCGTGGCGCAGGACGGCCTGCATCGCGTCCTCTTCGTGCTCGAACACACGTGCCGGGCCGCGGTGGTGCAGGCGCTCGTGGCCGGCCACCTTGATCACGCAGCCGTTCGGCGCGAGAGACCCCTTGAGGATCACGAGGCCGCCGGTCTTCTTGAGCGCCTTGTCGACGGGCACGATCACGTCCTGGCCGGGGGCCTCGACGGCGGTCTCGGCGATCTCGGCGATCGTCTTGCCCGTGACTGTCATGGTGTTGTGGAGCTTGCCCGCCTCCAGCAGCCGCTTCGCCAGCAGCGGCGTACCGCCGGCGCGGTCCATGTCGAGCGCCACGTAGCGCCCGCCGGGGCGCATGTCGCCGATGAGCGGCGTCGCGTCCGAGATGATGTTGAAGTCGTCGATGTTGAGCTCGACGCCAGCCTCGGCGGCGATCGCGAGCGCGTGGAGCACGATGTTCGTGGAGCCGCCGGTGGAGGCGGCGCAGATGATCGCGTTCTCGATCGACTCGCGGGTGATGATGTCGCGCGGCTTCACGCCTCGCTTGAGGACGTCCATCACGAGCTTGCCCGCCTCGACGCCGACGTCGTCCTTGCGCGAGTCGGTCGCGCCGACGGTGGCCGAGCCCATCGGGGAGATGCCCATGAACTCCAGCGCGGTCGCCATCGTGTTCGCGGTGTACTGCGCGCCGCAGGCGCCGGCGCCCGGGCAGGCAGCCTGCTCGAGGGCGGCGAGACGCTCGTCCGAGAGGTTGCCCGCGGCGTGCGCGCCGACGCCTTCGAACACGTCCTGGATCGTGACGTCCTTGCCCTCCCAGGTGCCGGGGGCGATCGAGCCGGAGTAGAGGACGAGGCCCGGAATGTTCAGCCGTGCGAGCGCCATTGCCCCCGCCGGGATCGTCTTGTCGCAGCCGACGATGACCACGGCCGCGTCGAACGAGTACCCGATGGCGCAGAGCTCGACGGAGTCCGCGATCAACTCACGGGAGATGAGCGAGGCCTTCATGCCCTCGGTACCCATCGAGATGCCGTCGGAGATGGAGATCGTGTTGACCTCCATCGGCGTGCCGCCGGCCTGGCGGATGCCCTCCATGACCCGTTGTGCGAGGACGCGCTGCGAGAAGTTGCAGGGCATGGTGCCGATCCACTCGTGGGCGACCATGACCAGCGGCTTCTTCAGGTCGTCGATCTCGTAGCCGACGGAGTGGAAGTAGGAGCGTGCGGCGGCGCGGTCCGGGCCGTCCACCAGCGTGCGGCTGCGGTGCCGCATGTCGAATGCGTCTGCCATCGAGGAACTCCCTACGGTCTGGGGCCGACTTCGAGAAGAAGAATCCCGATGGTACTGCGCGCGTTTCGGTGAGGCGACGCGCGCCGGCGAGGCTTAGGCGCGCCGTGCGCGCACGAGGCCCAGCCACGCGTAGGCCTTCTCGCGTTGCTCCCGGGGCACCTCCTGGCGGCCGAGGTCCTCGAGGTCCGCGATGGTGACGTCTCGCAGGGCTGCGCGCCACGCCTCCTCGGCGGTCCACATCGCGCGGGCGATGCCGCATGGCTCGGGGTAGGCGTCACGCGCGAGGGCGCTCGGGCCGCGCTGGCGGATCTCCGCGCAGTGGTACGCGGGCTCACCGCCCTCGATCGCATCGACGACATCGAGGAGCGTGATCGCTTCGGACGGCCGGGCGAGGCGGTAGCCGCCGCGGGGGCCGGAGGTCGTGTGCAGGAGGCCGGCACGGGCCAGTGCGCGCAGGTTCTTGAGCAGGTAGGCAGGTGGGAGGCCGAAGAAGTCAGCGAGGTCCTTGCCCGTCATCGCTTCGCCCTCGCGCAGCCCGGACAGGAACGAGCAGCAGTGGAGGCCCCACTCGACGCCTTCGCTCATCTTCATCGCCGCGCTCCTATTGTAGACATCATGCGTCCATGATAGATCAGGTCACAGCCATGATGCCTGACCGCACCCTGCGGCGAAAGGAGCCCCGAATGTCCCGCCTGCCCCTGCTCACCGCTGACGACGCGCCGCCCGAGGCGCACGATGCCTTCGAGTCCTCCGTCGCGCGCTTCGGCGAAGTCCTGCAGTCGCTCGCCGTGACAGCGCACCATTCCGAGATCCTCCGTGCGTTGATGGGCTTCGAGGGTGGTCTGCGTCGCGCGCGGCGGCTGGAGACGAGCCTGCGTAGCCTGATCATGGTGAAGGTCGCCGCCCACCTCGGGTGTGAGTTCTGCATCGACCTTGGCTCGTTCCTCGGCACGGAGTACGAGGGCGTCACGGACCGCCAGGTGCTCGAACTCCGGGACTTCCGCACGAGCGACGCCTACAGCGACCGCGAGCGTCTGGCCCTTGAGTACGCCCTCGCGATGAGCGGCGTCCGCGCCGAGGTGGACGACGCCCTGTTCGAGCGCGTCCGCGCCGAGTTCAGTACCGACCAGATCGTGGAGCTCACCGCGATCGCCGCGTGGGAGAACTATCGCGGGCGCTTCAACCGCGCGCTCGACCTCGGGTCCCACGGCTTCACCGCGAACTCCGCCTGCGCGCTGCCAGAGGTCGACTAGCTGAGACGACGAGGGCGCCCATTCGGGCGCCCTCGTATGGGCGGATTGCCCTCAGGACTGCGCGTCGGCGTTCGCGACGAAGGCGTCGCGGACGTACCGGGTCAGGCCGGGGCTGATGGCCTCGAACGTCGCGGTGAAGCGATCGTCGGCGAGGTACATCTCGCCCAGGCCGCGATGCATCTCCGGAGAGCAGTCGTAGAACCAGCGACTGATGTGCTGGCGGTGATCCTCGGCGACGGCGCGGGCGGCGGCAGTATCAGTGGCGACGCCGCTGTCCTTCGCCTGTACGAGCGCGTCGTAGATCGCCTCGGCCTCGGCCTTCATGCCCTGCCAGTCGTCCTTCTGGTAGCTCTTGATGCGCTCGCGAGCCTGCTCGAACGGCACCGTGCCGCCCCAGCGTTCCTCGATCTCCGCGCCGTACTTGCGGACATCGAACCCGCCGAACACCTCGAACATCTCTTCGTCGGTCATCGCGTAGCCTCCCTCATGGGCGGCGATGGCGTCGTCGACGGCATCGATCATGGCCTGCAGGCGCTCGCCCTGCTCTTCGAGCAGGCGTCGCTGTTCTCGGAGCGCCGCCGCCCGGTCGAAGTCGGGCGCGGTCATCGCCTCGCGGATGTCGTCCAGCGCGAACCCGAGCTCGCGGTAGAGCAACACCTGCTGGAGCCGCTCGAGGTCCGCATCGCTGTAGAGCCGGTAGCCCGCCTCGCTGCGACCGCTCGGACTCACGAGCCCGATCTCGTCGTAGTGATGCAGCGCCCGCACGGTCACCCGCGCCAGCGCCGCCACCTCGCCGACCGTCCGCCCCGAGGGCTCCTCGCGGCGGCTGTCTCGACCTCGTGCGTAGGGACGCTCGCGTGCCATCAGTCGATTGTCGCGCATCCATCGCCTCCGTCCGTTGATGGAGGCGAGGTTGCGGCCTGACGCGACGTGAGGGTCAAGGCTCAAGCAGCGGGCGGCCTCGGCGTGACATGCGCTCAGGCTATGGCACGGAGAGGCGGAATTACCCCGTCCGCGTCAGGTGTCCCGCGCTACGCCCCGAGGATGCCGGCGAGCGTCTGGAGCGCGCCGGGGCGGAGGCGGTAGTACGCCCACGAGGCGCGACGCTCGCGCTCCAGGAGGCCGGCGTCCAGCATCACCTTCAGGTGGTGGCTCACGGTCGGCTGGGAGAGGTCCACGGACTCGTTGAGGTCGCAGACGCACGCGCCCTCGGGGCCGCTGCTCGCGATGATCGAGAGCAGGCGGACGCGGGCGGGGTCGGCGAGCGCCTTGAAGACGTGCGCGGCCACCTCGGCGTCTGCGGTCGAGATCGGCGCGGCGGTCAGGGACGAGCAGCACGCGCCGAGGGAGTCGGCCGGGGACTGGCCGACGATCGGGATCTCGATTGTGGGTACGGTTGCGGTCATGACGAGAGTGTACGTTCTGTATCGACCGCTGTCGATATTGACAATCATCGATATCGATCAGATGCTCCGTATCGACATTCATCGATACCGCTCCGGGGCGACCCGGATGGAGGAGTCCTCTCATGGCTGACCAGCCCACCGCTCGCGAGATCCAGCAGGCGGTCGTCGAACGCTACGGAGCGAGGGCGCGTCGCGTCCTCGAGTCGGTGGGCGCCGCGCCCGCCGCCGAGGCGTGTTGCGCGCAGGCGCCCGCAGGCTCGGACGCCTGCTGCGCTCCCGCTGAGGCCTCGGTGACCGCCGTCGCACAGCCGATCAGCCTCACGACGATCGCCGGCAGCGCCGAGGAGGCGTGCTGTGGCGATGACTGCTGCTCGACGGAGACGTCCCTTCCGGACGGCCAGCAGCAGTACGGCTCCGTGCTCTATCCCGAGGCGGCCCTCTCGACGTTGCCCGAGAGCGTCGTCGCGGCCTCGGCGGGGTGTGGGAACCCCCTCGCCATCGCCGAGCTGTCCGAGGGCGAACGCGTGCTCGACCTCGGGTCCGGTGGGGGCATCGACTGCTTCCTCGCGGCGCAGCGCGTGGGCGCGAGCGGCGAGGTGTGGGGGCTGGACATGACCCCGGACATGATCGCCCTTGCGCGGCACAACGCCGGCCAGGTGGGTGCCGCGAACGTGAAGTTCCGCCTCGGTGAGATCGAGGACATCCCGTTCGAGGACGGCATGTTCGACGCGATCATGTCGAACTGCGTCATCAACCTCTCGCACGACAAGGCGCGTGTCTTCAGCGAGGCCTTCCGCGTCCTGAAGTCGGGTGGGCGGCTGCGCGTCTCGGACATGGTCTGGGTGGGCGCGGCCCCCGAGGCGACGCGCGAGCAACTGGAGTCGTGGGCGGGCTGCATCGCGGGCGCGCTGACCGTCGACGACTACCTGGAGGCGATCCGTGGCGCGGGCTTCATCGATGTCCGCGCGGAGTACGAGGGCGAGCCGGGGCAGGTGACCAGCGCGTCCGTGTTCGCGGTCAAGCCGTAGCCGCGCCGCGGCTCGGGTCCGCCTGGTGGAACGACGACTCAGAGGATGGCTGGCCGCCTGGTGGCCAGCCACCCTGCTCGGCCTCTCGACGATCGGCGCCTACGGCACGGCGTACTACGCGATTGGCGTGCTGATCCCTGTGATCGCCGAGGACACCGGCTGGGGCACGGGATCCCTCTCCGGTGGGTTCGCCATCGGCACCATCGTCTCGGGAGCGGTCTCGTTGATGGCGGGACGCCTGTTTGACCGACTGGGTTCGCGGCTGGTGCTGGCGCCGGGACTCCTCGTGGGTGCCGGGGCGTTCCTCGTCGCGTCGTGGGCGGGGAGCGCGCTGACGTTCGTGCTCGCGTGGGCGGTCGGGGCCGCCGCGATCGGGGGCACGTCCTACTACAACATCACGATGCCGATGCTCTCGCGCCTGTACGAGGACCGACGGGCCGCAGCGCTCTCGATCCTCACGCTCTTCGGCGCGGTCGCCAGCACGATCTTCTACCCGTTGACGGGCGTCTTCACGGAGGCATGGGGCTGGCGCGGCGCGCTCCGCGGGCTCGTCGTCGTGATGGTGCTCCTCATGCTCCCCGCCGCGGCCCGCGTCGCTGCGCCCGCGGCGCGGGTGACCGCCGGCGTCGCCCGTTCGAGTCTGAGGGAGGCGCTGAGAGAGCCGGCGGTGACGCGGGCGCTGCTGATGTTCGTGCTGATGGGCGTGGGGTCCTCGGCGTTGCTGCTGCACCAGGTCGCCGCGATGCAGGCGGCCGGACTGACGCTCGCGCTCGCCTCGGGGATGGCGGGAGGGCGGGGGCTGTTCCAGCTGCTGGGCCGCCTCATGCTGGCGCCGCTCATCGCACGGTTCGGACTGCCGAGGACGATCGGCATCTGCTATCCGGCGGCGGCGACCTCGACGGTGGCGTTGCTGATCGCGCAGGGCGGCGCTTCCGCTGTGCTCCTGGTGGCGTATTTCTCCGCCGTCGGCGGCATGTCGCTTGGTCTCCTCTCGCCGCTGAACGGGCTGTTCCAGGCGGAGGTCTACGGTGACCGCCATCTCGGCACGATCACGGGCGTCGCGACGGTGCTCGGAAGCCTGTCTGCTGCCACCGGAGCGTGGGTTGCGGGACTGATGGCGGACCGGACGGGATCGTACTCGGCCGCGCTGATCGCCGTCCTCGTCTTGCAGGTCGCGGCCGTCGTGGTGCTGGGATGGCAGCAACGCGCGATGCGCGCCCGGGGCGCCCTTGTCGGGGCGAGTGCGGACGGACCGCTGGCCTCGTAGCGTCCGAAACACCAACGCGCCTATCATCCGTTCGCACCCAGCGCGACGCCCGTGACGAGCCGAAGCACCGCTTCTGCGCCCCGGCTGCCTCGAGGGTGACCGCACCATCGAGAGGACTCACGCCGAAGATGTATTCCAAGATCTTGCTGCCGCTGGACGGCTCGGACCTGTCGCGCGAGGCGATTTCCCACGCCAAGGAACTGGCGCTCGCAACGAAGGCGCCTGTCGTCCTACTCCAGGTGATCGACTCCGAGGAGCAACTGATCGCCCAGGCCTCCGGTATGGCCATCGAGCCGATGGCGATGGGTGAGGTGACCGTGGACGCGGCGCGCATGGCGGTTGCCGCCCAGCGCGAGGAGGCGACGCGAAACCTCGAGGCGGCGAAGGCTCAGCTGACGGCCGCAGGCGTCGAGACCTCGACCGAGATCCGCGAGGGGCGGCCGGGCGACGAGATCGTGGACGCTGTGGCTGAGCTCGGCGTGGATGTCGTCGTGATCGCGACGCACGGCCGCTCGGGGTTCCGTCGCGCGATCCTCGGCTCCGTGGCGGACCACGTCGCGCGTCACACGCCGACGGCGTCGGTCATGCTCATCCGCCCCGTCAAGGAGTAGCCACCTTCGACCGCGACGAGGACGGGCGCCCATCGGGGCGCCCGTCCTGCTTGTCACACGGTCACAACCGGGCTCAGTCGTCGTCGTCCTCGGAGGCGTCGAGGGGCGGGACTTCGAGGTCGACCGAGTGCCCGTTGCCGCCAGGGCAGAAGTGGCCCTGGCCTTCGAATTGCAGCGCCTGGTGGCAGAGCGGGCAGAGTGGCCGCCCACCGGCCACGGCCTGCTCGATGATCTTGATCGCCTGCAGGGCGTAGTCGCGCCCGATCTCCATGCGGAAGGCCGGCGAGTCGCCCTTCTCGAGGGCGGTCTGGTCGTCCGCGAGGAGCACGACGCACTCGTGATCCGTGTCGTAGTCGAGCCCGAGTCGCGCGACCTGCAGACTGACCTGCGGCGTCTCCGGGAAGTTGCCGACCGACTCGAGGACACCGCTGACCGGGCGCCCACGCTGTCTCGACCGCTCGGCGAGCAGCTGCGAGAACAGCCGCCCGAGCTGGGCCAGCTGCTCCTTCTCGAGCCAGAGCGCGGCGTACGAGTCGCCCGAGCGGGCGCGGACACGGAAGGTGCGCTGCCCGGGCTGCCCGATCGCTTCCGCGTCGACAGCGTCGACGAGGCCGAAGTCGATCATCGATGTCCTGCTTCGTGGTGGTCGTCTGTGTGGTGTGGGTCGGGTGGGTGGGTGTGCGGACCGGCCGCGAGAGGCCGAGCGTAGGCGGCAGCGAAATAGTGGGTCAACGACCGTGCAATCTGGCGGGCGTACGCTTCCGGCGTTGCGCGACGGACAACGGGAACAGGTGACGCGATGACCGACCTCACGAGCCTCATGATCGTCGAGGCCTCCGATCTGATGGAACGCGGCGAGGCCACCGCTGTCGACATCCTCCGCGCCCACCTCGACCGGATCGAGGCGACCGACGCGGCGGTGCATTCGTACGTGCTGGTGATGGCGGAATCGGCGATGGCGGAGGCGGAAGCCTCGGCCGCGCGCGCTGCCTCGGGCGGCCGGCTCGGCCCGCTCGACGGCATCCCGGTGGCGGTGAAGGACCTGTACGACACGGCGGGCGCGGTCACCACCGGCGGGACGGGCGCGTATCGAGCGCGTGTCCCCGAGGAGGACGCGGCGGCCGTCGCGCGGATCCGCGCGGCGGGCGGGGTGATCGTCGGGAAGGTGAACACGCACGAGCTCGCGTTCGGTGGCACCACGAACAACATCCACTACGGGGCGACCCACAACCCGTGGGACCTCGAACGGGTGCCGGGCGGGTCGTCGGGCGGATCGGGCTCAGCGCTCGCGGCGCGGCAGGCGATCGGCGCGCTGGGGACGGACACCGGCGGGTCGATCCGGATCCCCGCCACGTTCTGCGGGATCACCGGACATAAGCCGACCTACGGCCTCGTCAGCCGCCGCGGGATCGTGCCGATGTCGCACACCCTCGACCACGCAGGGCCGATGGCGCGGAGCGCCATGGACTGCGCGTTCATGCTGAACGCCCTCCAGGGGTACGACGAGGCCGACATCTTCAGCGTCGCGCGGCCCGAGGTGGACTTCACCGCGGGCATCGAGGACGGCGTGCGCGGCCTGCGGTTCGCAATCGTGCCCTCGATGCTCGAGAACGCGACTCCGGCTGTCGAGGCGAACTTCTTCGCTGCGGTGGAGGTCCTGAAGTCCCTGGGCGCGGAGGTGACCGAGGCCGAGCCGATGGGCGCGTATGCCGACTGGCGGGTCGCGCTCACCGGCATGATCTCCGTGGAGTCCTACGCGTACCACGAGGCGCTCATGCTCGAAGAGCCGACGCAGATCGGGCCGTCCGTGTACGCGCGGATCGCGCAGGCGCGCGACCGGACGCCGTGGGACTACGCCCGCGCCCTGGACGCGCGCCAGCTCGCGGAGCGGCGCTACGAGGCCACCCTCAAGGACCTCGGCCTCGCGGGCTACCTCGCACCGACCTCGCCGATCGTCGCGTTCGCGACGGACCCGGACCAGGAGCGCGACGAGGCGCCCACCACGATCTTCCAGAACACGACCGTGTTCGACATGACGCATCAGCCCTCGGTCAGTGTCCCGAGCGGGTTCGACTCCGAGGAGCTGCCGACCGGCCTCATGATCAGCGGCGCGCTCTGGGACGACACGACGGTCCTCCGGGCCGCGCACGCCTACCAGGGCGCGACGGACTGGCACACGAAGGCGCCCGTGCTCTAGTCGCGCACGCGCCGCCGAGGAGCGACCGGCCTACGATCCGCGTATGACGTCGCTCCCGGAACCGCCCCCCGATCTCGCCCTCGTGCGCGATGAGCCGATGTCGCGGCACACGTACATGCGCCTCGGCGGCCCGGCGGCGTATTTCGGCACGCCGGAGACGCTCGAGGAGCTCGACCGGATGGTGGAGTGGGCGCGCGGCGCGGGTGTGCCGGTGCGGATCTCGGGCGGCGGGTCGAACGTGCTGATCACCGATGTGGGCGTCCGTGCCCTCGTCGTCTCGTTGCGCCGCTGCTGCGGCACCGTCGTCTTCGATGACGAGCGGTGCGAGGTCACTGCCGGCGCCGGCGTGATGCTCCCCGGACTCGCGCGGCAGGCGGCCGAACGCGACCTCGCCGGACTCGAGTTCGCCATCGGGATCCCCGGATCCGTCGGCGGCGCGCTCCAGACGAACGCCGGGATCGGCGACGGCCGTTGCGTCGGTGACCTCGTGCGGTCGGTCGAGGTGCTCCGCGACGGCGGTCGAGTCATCCTCGAGCGCGACGAGATCGCGATGGACTACCGCACGACCTCGCTGCGCGCGTCGGGGGACATCGTCCTCGGCGCCCGGCTCGCCCTCCGGCGCGGCGAGCGCGCCACGATCGAGGCGGAGATGCGACGGCTGCTGGAGGCACGACAGGCCTCGCAGCCGACCTCGGAGCCGAACGCCGGATCTGTGTTTCGGAACCCACCCGGCGACCACGCGGGACGCCTCATCGAGGCTGCTGGGTGCAAGGGGCTCCGCGTTGGCGGCGCGCAGGTGAGCACGCTGCACGCGAACTTCATCGTGCAGGACGGGACGGCGACCACGAAGGATGTGACCGACCTGATGGCCGAGGTGCGGCGTCGGGTTGCCTCGCAGTCCTCCGTGACGCTGGTCCCCGAGATCGAGTGGTGGGGCGAGGACGGCGAAGCGGAACGCCCGGAGGCGTTCCGCTAGCGCTCGCCTGGGGCCGGCGTCGTGCTACGCCTCGTCGACCGGGCGCACGCGCACGATCGTCTGGTGGCGGAGCAGCGCGATGTCGTTGCCCGTGGCGTCCCGTACGACACAGTCGAAGGTCGCCGCGTGGTGGCCCTTGCGGTCCTCGAGGTTCAGCAGGTGCGCGCCCGTCTTGATCGCCTGGTGGCCGTAGGCGGGCGCGAGGTGCTGGATGCGGCTGCGGAAGTGGATCGACTGCGGCATCGAGACGTTGTGGCGCATGACGCGCTCGGCGCGGCCGGCGATCCAGCCCGGGTGCAGGCGCGGCGGGACACCCGCAAACCGCGGGTCGATCTCCGGGTGGCTGCGGCCCATGTACTCGTCGAGCACCTCGGGGTCTGTGTCGTCCTCGCGGGCCCGCCAGTCGACGTCGACGACGGTCTCGCCGAGGACGATCGGGGGGATGGGGTCGGGCGCGTCCTGCGCCTCCATCGTGCCGGTGCGGACGTACTCGCCGATCCACGGCGCATCGCCGAGGCCGACCGAGCCGACGACACAGACGACGCCCTCCTGGTTGGTCATCGTGAGCGAGTAGGCGTCAGGCGCCGCATCGCTCCCCGGCGTGACGGCGATCGCGAGCTGGTCGCCGGGGTAGGTGGGCTGGCGGAAGAAGACGTCCGCCCAGCCGCGGTCCAGCCACGAATCGCCGAGCGCCTCGAGGATGGCGGGGACGGCCCAGCCGTACACGGTGACGCCGCCGACGAGGGCGCCCTTGAAGCCGTACTTCTTTGCGATCTCGGTGGAGTGGATCGGGTTGCCGATGTCGGGGCTGTCGTCATTCGACAGGAACGCCTTGATGGTCTGCTCAACAGCGGGCATGGGTGAACCTCCAGGTTCGATGGGGATCGAAGCAGGTCAGTCGGGGGCATGGTACGCCCGCGACCACGCCTCGCAATGTGCTTCCTCTGGCGATCCGGACGGAGGGTGACGCGACTCCCGATAATCGATTTGTGACCGACCCCACCTACCGTTCGCCCACGGACGACCCCTCCAGCGTGGCGGAGAGTGCCGCCGCGCTGGACCGCGTCCTGGACGAGATGGAGGTCGCCCTCCGCGACCTCGGGAGCAACGCGCTCTCGGCGACGCAGGTGGACCGGACGCTTCGGCGACTGGGCGCGGACCTTCGACGGCTGCGCGCGCCGACCGTGCCGGCCCCGATCCGCCGCGCCGCCGCCGAGGCGGATGAGCGGATCTCCGAGGCGATTGCCCTCATCACCCCGGATGTCGTGCAGCGCGCCTCGCAACGGGCATCGCGGACGGCGGTCGACACGACCCGCCGCGAGGCGGCCCGCCTCGTCGAGGCAGCTCGGTCCACGGTGATGGGTGCGGCGGGCGAGTTGCGTCCGCAGGTGGTGCGGAACGTGGCGCGCCTCAACCGTGCCATCGACTACTGGCAGGCCGGGCTCTTCCGGGTGCTCTGGCTGATCGTGCCGCCGGAGTCGCTCCTCCGCCGCTGGCGGTTCCAGGCGCTGGTCGTCTCGCGGTTCCTCACGGACATCGCGTTGCAGGCGCTGCTCTACGGCGCGTTGATTGCGACGGCGCGCGGCGGCGGCACCGCCCTCGACGCCGCCGGGCTCGGGGTGGCGGTGCTGCTGCCGGGCGTCGTCCTCGGGCTCTACGGGGGCGCGATCGCCGACGCACTGCCGAAACGCGCGGCGCTGGCGCTCGCCTACCTCGGGATGGCGGCCGCGTGCTTCGCGGTCGCGTGGACGGGCGACGTGGGGTTCTGGTCGCTCGCCATCGTGCTCGTCGTGGTGCGGGCGCTGCACCAGGTCTCCCAGCCGTCCGAGGCCTCCGCGGTCCCGCTGACGGCCGACGCCGCCGAGCTGGCGTCGGCGAACTCGATGATGTCGCTGGCGTCTTCGGCGGGGGAGGTGGTGGGGAAGGCGCTGCTCGCGCCGATGCTCGTACGCGCCTACGGCGTCCGCTCGGTGATCACCGCGGCGGGGGTCTTCTTCCTGCTGGCCGCGACGCGCGTCTTTGACCTCGCCTTCGAGGGGGAGCGTGAGCGCCTCGATGCGGCCGCGGTGGCACACCCGGAGCAGCCCGAGACCGGAAGCGCGGTCCGATGGCTCCTGGCCTCGCCCGATGTGCTGTGGATGCTGCTGCTCGCCGCGATCGCGAGCACCGTCGGCGTGGTGCTCGGGATCCTCGGGCCGGAGTACGTGAGCGCGGTGCTGGAGGTCGACCCGGCGAACGCCCTCTACGTGTTCCTCCCGGCGGCGGTCGGCCTCGTGCTTGCGCTCGTCGCGGCTCCACCGCTCATCCACCGCCTCGGGGAGCGTCGCGTCGCCACGATCGGCTTCGCGGCCGCCTCGGTGGCGATCGCCGGCCTCGGACTGGTCGATGTGTTCGCGACCGTCGTCGACCCGGTGCTGGTCTGGCGTCCGCGCGGACTGACCGAGGAGGTCGCGGCGGCAGGCCTGCTCACGCTCCCCCTCGGCGTGGGGACGACGCTCGCGGCGGCAGCGACGCAGACCTACGTCGGGCGGTATGTGCCGGCCGCGATCCACGGCCGCGCGTTCGCCCTGCTCGGCGTGCTGAAGGACGGGCTGGCGGTGGTGCCGCTGCTGGGATTCGGGTGGGCGGCCGGGGAGTTCGGCATCCGTCCGGTCCTGGTGAGCGCGCCCGTGGCGCTCTTCGCGCTCGCGGCGGCGGTGGCCTGGTGGTCCTCGCGCCTGACGGGCGCGCGCTCCGCGACCCGTGAGAGAATCGCGTCATGAGCGACGCCAACACCGAGACTGAGTGGCAGTTCGACGTTGACGATCTGGCGCGCGTCCGCGCCTGGCTCGAGGCGCAGCCGGCGCACGCACCCCTGCGCTTCGTCCTGGTGAAGGACACCGAGCAGGTCGACTCCTACTTCGACACGGCGGACTGGCGGCTGTTCTTCGCGGGCTACTCGCTCCGTCGCCGGCGGCGTGACGACCGGTTCGAGGTCACGCTGAAGTCACTCGCGCGCGCCTCGGACGGCCCGATCTCGCGCACCGAGATCAACGAAGCGTCCGCGGACGGTGAGATCCCCGCGCCCGACGGCGCACCCGGGCCGGTCTCCGACCGCGTGCGCACGATCGCCGGGCGCGCCCCCCTCGGGCGACTGTTCGAGGTACGGACGCACCGCCGCTCGTACGCCGTGCGCGAGGGCGGTGATGGCGGAGCGACGGTCGCGCAGGTCGAACTCGACGAGACGACGGTCGCGCCGCAGACGCTGCCGGCGACGACGTTCCGGCGCGTCGAGGTGGAGATGGCGGGCGGCGTGGCGCCCTCGGCGGATGTCGAGTCGTTCGTCCAGGCGCTGCGATACGCGAACCACCTGACACCCACGACCACATCGAAGTACGAGGCCGGCCTGCGCGCGGCGTCACTGGATCCCTCCGCCGTGCTCGACTTCGGCTCCGAGGAGCGCGACCCCTCCGCGGGCGCGACGGCGTACGCCTACGCCTGGCTGCGGGAGCAGTGGGCCGCGTTCCTCCGTCACGCTCCCGGCACCCGCATCGGCGAGGACATCGAGGCGCTGCACCAGATGCGCGTCTCGACGCGCCGCCTCCGTGCCACGATCCGGGTGTTCGACACGGTGCTCCCTGTCTCGTTCGAGGGCTTCCGGGACGAACTGCAGTGGGTGGGGCACGAACTGGGCGCCGTGCGCGACCTGGACGTGCAGATCGAGGGCCTCGATCAGTTGCGGGCCACCTCGACGTGGGAGGACGCCGCCGCGCTCCGTCCACTGATCGACGTGATCGAGGGGGAACGCCGCGTCGAGCGCGAGCGGCTGATCGAGTTGATGGACAGCTCCCGCTACGACGCGCTGGTGACGGGCCTGTCCGCGGCGCTCCGGCAGAGCCTGCCGTTCGGGACGCCCTCGCTCGATGTCCACGCATACGCGGAGCCGATCCTCGCGAAGCGCTACCAGCGCGTCCGCCGCGACGGGCAGCGACTCACCGAGGAGTCCCCGGCGGCCGCGTACCACGACCTCCGGATCCGCGCGAAGCGGCTGCGCTACTCCCTCGAAGTGTTCGGGGAGCTGTACGGCAAGCCGGCCGAGCGGATGACCGCCTCGCTCAAGGCGTTGCAGGACATGCTCGGCGAGCACCAGGACGCCGAGGTGGGCATCGCGCGGCTGCACGCGATCGTCGCTGCGCACGGCCACGAGCTGCCGCCGGCGACGCTGGTGGCGGTGGGCCGTCTGATCGAGCAGTTCCGCCGGCAGGAGGACGCACTCCGCGCCGACTTCCCGGACGACTTCGAGCGTGTGCGGGGCCGCTGGCGTCCGCTGGCACGCATCGTCTCCCAGCTGGCGAAGCCGAAGGCGCCCGCACCGCGCGAGGTCCTCGCGCCGGAGGTCCCCTCGGGACATCCCGATCCGGCCCCGCCGGTCGAACCGCCGTCGGGCGCCTCAGCGGAGCCCTCGGCGTCGCCCGCCCCCGGGTGGCGCGCGGCCGACGCCGGGGGGGCGTGGCGCTCGCCGGCTCCGTCGACGCCCCCCGAGGTCCGCACGGACCCCGGCGCGGCGGGCACGCTGTCCCGGATGCGCCAGCTCTTTCACCGCGAGTAGAGCGCGTCCCGCGGCGTCCGGCCCGCTCAGCGTGGAGCGCTGTTACTCACTCCCCACCACATCCGCTGTTTCTGACGATCCGAGCGGCGGGTCTGTGCCTTGATCGCTTGATTTTGTATCGTGCAATACGTGTAGTCGAGAACGCGTTCCTTGCATCGACATCACACTGGGCGGCAACCCAACTAGTCTGAAAGAAGCAGCCATGCCTCGATTCAAGAAGCTGGATCCTTCGGAGGTGATCGTGGGCCGGGGGCCCGCGAAGATCTCTCGTGAGCCGTACTTGAAGGCGATCCAGAACGCCGAAGCGGGTTCCATCGAACTCGACGTCGAAGATCGGCCGGGCACCGTGAAGCGACTACTGCGCGAGGCGGCTCGTGACCTGGGCGTGAAAGTGCGCTCGTCCTGGGCGGACGACACGCAGAGCGTACTGGTCTGGAAGAAGTCGCCGGAGGTCAGGGCGACAGGCAACCGTCGATAACGACACTAGACGAGCAGTACTGGAATCGGCGGCCTGCAGGCCGCCGATTTCGTTATCGGTCGATTTGTCAGCGGATGATCACTGAGGTTGGTCGTCGATCAGAAGCGCGCGGAGTTCCTCGATCGGACGGTTGAACGCCGGCCGCGGCTCGCGCAGGTCCAGTGCCCCGAGCGCGGAGACGAGGACCTCCGCCACCATGACGCGAAGGTGCTCCTTGTCGTCTGCGGGGATGACGTACCACGGCGCCCAGGGACGCGAGGTCGCGGCGATCGCCTCCTGGTATGCGTGGGAGTAGTCGTTCCATCGTGCGCGGTCCCGGATGTCTGACTCGCGGAACTTCCAGTGCTTCGCGGGATCGTCCAGCCGCGCGAGGAAGCGCTCCCGCTGTTCCTCGAACGAGACGTTGAGGAAGAACTTCACGATGGCCGTGCCGCTGCGTGCGAGGTGCAACTCATGGTCGCGGATCGACTCCAGCCGTTGCTCCCAGAACTCGGCGGAGGGCGGTGCGCCCCCGGTGGGGCCGTCTGGCAGCCCCTGCGCCGCGAGGAACTCGGGATGCACGCGCGTGACCAGGACCTCTTCGTAGTAGGAGCGATTGAAGACTCCGAGGTGGCCACGCTCCGGGAGCTGTGTGGAGGTGCGCCACAGGAAGTCATGCTGGAGCTCCATGGTGCTGGGGGGCGAAAACGACCGCACCTGTACGCCCGCTGGATCTGCCTGCCGGAAGATCGCGCGAATCGTGCCGTCCTTTCCGGCTGCGTCGCGTCCCTGGAAGATCGACAGGAGCGCCCACCGGTCGTCGGCGTAGAGCCGGCGCTGGAGGTCGTCGATCTCCCTGGTGAGGTCGTCCAGCTGACGCTCGAGTTGTTTCGACGACGCGCGAGCCTCGACGATCGTCGGCCTCGCGGCGAGGTCGAACCGTTCGCCCTCGAGGACGAGCGTGGGATGGGCCGGCGCTTCGAACATGCGACCTCTTCCTCTACGGGGACGCAGTGACTGTATCGGTTGAAGGCGTCGGCACGGTGTCGTCACTCACCGTCCGTAAGGAACCCTCGTGATAGCCTGCCGCAACTAGATCGAGGGGTACGCGGCCCATGCTGTCGCGCGCATTTGTCGTCCTGTTTGTCGCCATGTTCGTGGCCATGGCGGGTGTGGGGATGGTCTCCCCGCTCCTGCCGGTCTACGTGCGCGACGACCTCGGCGGCCCCGCGATCGGCGTCGCCCTCTCCTTCTCGGGCCTCGCGATTGCGCAGATCATCTCCGCTCCGTTCGCCGGGTCGCTCGGTGACCGCCACGGCCTGAAGCCGTTCATCGTCGGTGGGTTCGCGATCTACGCAGTCGGCGCGTTCGGCTACCTGTTCGCCACCACGTGGGAGCAGGTGGTCTTCTTCCGGATCCTTTCCGGCTTCGGCGCGGCCGGCGTCTTCCCCATGACCCTCGCGTACATCGGGCGGTTGGCGCCGGCCGGACGCGAGGGGTCGTTCATGGGGGCGTTCACCGTCGCCCAGGTGACCGGGTTTGGCCTCGGTCCCTTGCTGGGAGGCGGCATCCGGGACGCGTTCAGCTCCGAGGCCGCCTTCGCCACGATGGGCGTCATGCTCGCGGGGACGGCGATCCTGACGCTGCTCTGGCTCCCCGCCCGCGCCGGCAGTGGTGCTGCCGACGGCGTCGAGGGTCCCTCGCTCCCGTGGTCGCAGATCGTGCGTCGTCGGGCGGTGCAGGGCGCGGTGCTCTTCATGACGCTGATGTCCGTCGGCTGGGGAGCGGCGTACTCGTTCCTCGCGATCTACATCGTGAGCGAGGAGGGCCTGGGCCTGGACTCCGCGCTGTTCGTCGGGCTGCTGCTGTCGCTGCGCCAGTTCACGAACGCGGCGCTCCAGCCGATCACGGGACGCCTGGCTGACCGCTGGGACCGCGTGAAGCTGGTGGCGTCCGGCCTCGTCCTGATGTCGCTGGGGACGGTGCTGATCCCGATCGTGCCGTCGACGGTGGTGGAGGTCGGCCCGGTCCCGCTGGCGGTCTACCTGCTCGTCGCGGTCATGGTCGCCGGCGTCGGGGAGTCACTCGCGATGCCGGCGCAGCAAGCCGTGTTCGTCACCCTCGGACGGGTGGTCGGCATGGGCTCGCTGATGGGCCTGAACAACATGGGGAACTCCGTGGGGTTCCTCTTCGGATCGCTCGCGGGGGCTGCGGTCGTCGGATCCCTGGGGCTTCCCGCCGTGTTCGTGTTCGCGGCGGTCCTGTTGTTCCTCGGCACGATCCTCTACGTCCTGATCATGGGCTCCGCGAAGCGCGAACTCGAACGCGCCGCCGAGGTCGCTCGTCTCGCCGAGGCGCGCGAGGCTCAGGAAGCCCGCGCGGCCCTCGATGCGTCCGACGCTTCGCGCGACCCCTCGACCGAGGTCGCGGTCTAGGCAGGGCCGTCGGGAGAGCCGGCCGGGGCCTGTATCGAATTCATCACAGAACGCGTCGAGGCGGCGCGGACGGCTCATCCGTGCCTATCGTGTCAGCATCGTTTGACGTATCTGGTCGCGATGGGCGCGCTCGATGTCCGCGGAAGAACTCATCTCACTCATCGCTGAGTGTTCCTTCGTCGTGCTGGCGGGGGTCACCGGCGTGCGCGCGATTAAGCGCCCCCGGTGGGTGAAGATCCACACCGCGGTGTTCTTCGGGATGATGAGCCTCATCGTCCTCGTCTCGTGGGCGCACGACCTGGGCTGGATCGGCGACTCGCGCGTCCTCGACCTCGTCACCGTGACGGTGCTGCTGGCGTTGCCGTACCCGCTGTTGCTCCTCGCGGGCGACTTCACGGGCGTCCCCCGCCGGGTTCGGCATGCGACCGAGGCGGCGCTGGCCCTGTCGGTCGCGGGCGTGCTGACGCTGGGCGAAGAGCTTCCGGGATGGTTCGTCGTCCTCGCGGTCGCCTACTTCGTCGGTACGACGACGTACGCCTCCGCCCAGTTCACGCGCGCGGCGTCCAGCATGCGCAGCGTCTCGCGCCTGCGGATGTCGCTGGCGGCCACCGGCTCCCTCGCCCTCGGTGGGGTGCTGCTCGTCGCGGGGTTCCAGGCGTTCCTCGACGCCGCGATCCTCGGTGCCGTCGCCAACCTCTTCGCGATCACGGCCGGCCTCGCGTACTACGTCGGCTTCGCGATGCCCTCGTGGCTGAAGCAGGCGGTCCACGCCCGCCACCTTCAACGGTTCTTCGAGGAGAGCATCTCCGCCGCTGCGACCTTCTACCGGACGGGCGGATCCTTTGAGGCGATCGAAGGCGCCGTCGCCGAGGCCCTCGGCACTCCGGACGCGCGGATCGCGCTCTGGGACGAGGAGTCTGGCCGGCTGGTCGCGCCCACCATGGGAGACGCCGCGCCTCCCCTGGTGAACGAGCGCAGCACCGTGACCTTCCGTGTGTTCGACTCTCAGGAGTCGTCCTTCACCGAGGACGCCGGCGCCGAGGATCCCGACAACGCGTCGGCGTACCAGGGCGAGTGGGAAGGACTGGTCCTGCTGGCCGCTCCGATCACGCTGGACGACCGCCGCTTCGGGGTCCTGACGGCGTTCGGTGGCCTTCCCCCCTTCGTCCATGACGACGACCTCGCCTTGCTGACGGTGATGGCGTCACAGGTCGCGATGATCCTGAGGAACGCGGACCTTGTGAACGAGGTGACGCAGGCGGAGGCACGCGTGGAAGCCGGACGCCTCATGACTGACTTCTTCGCCGCCATCGCGCACGACCTGAAGACACCGCTGACCACGATCCTCGGACAGGGGCAGCGCCTCCAGCGCCAGGTCAGGCGCGGTCAGCCGATCGACGTCGAGGCGATCGACCATATCGTGAGCCAGAGCGTCCACATGCGACGCCTGGTCGAGGACGTCCTGGACGATGCGCGCGACCGCGAGCAGTACAGCGGTGAGTATGCTGCGACGGACCTCCTCGCCCTCGCGGAGGACGTGGCCCGACTCGCCCCCGCGGTACGGCACGTGATCAGCGTGGCGGGGGACATGGTGGTGGTGCCTGTGGACCCGGAGCGGATCCGACAGGTGATCTCAAACCTCGTGGAGAACGCGGTGAAATACAGCCCGGACGGTGGGGCGATCACGATCCGCGTCGGTGAAGAGGATGGATGCGCGACGGTGGCCGTGTCCGACCAGGGGGTCGGGATTCCGCCGGCCGACCTCGAGACGATCTTCGAACGGTTCTCTCGAGGTAGCCGCGAGCCGGACCGCCGGTTCTCGGGTCTCGGCCTGGGTCTGTACACGTGTCGCAGGATCGTGCAGGAGCATGGCGGCAGGATTGATGTGGAGAGCCACCTCGGAGAGGGCAGCACGTTCATCGTGCGTGTGCCCGTCAGCGGCATGGTGGCTGCCAACGGAAAGGTTCAGGATGTCCAAGCTGGTAGTGGTCATTGACGACGAGCGGCCGATTCGGGATCTCGTCAGTACCCTCCTGACCGAGGAAGGATGGCCGGTGCGCGCCTACGGCAGCGCACGCGACGCGCTCCGCGACATCGAGGCTGGCGATGTCCAACCGGACGTCATCCTGCTGGACATGCGGATGCCCGGGATGGACGGCCCCGAGTTTGCGACGGCGGTGCGGTTGATCCACCCGGACATCCCGATCGTCGTGATGACCGCGGCGCGCGATGCGCGCGAATGGCGAGCGGCGATCAACGCCGTCGGCTACCTTCCGAAGCCGTTCGACATCGACTGGCTCGTGGACACCGTGACCCGCGTGATCGGGGAGCCTGACGGCGCCGGGAGCGACCTCCAGTACAGCCTGCCCTCCGTCGCTCCGATGGTGCGGCGGCTCGCATTCGGACTGGGCTTCGTGACGCCTCGCGCGGGCCGTGCTCCCGGCGGTGCCTGACCGCCGATCGGCTTACGGCCGCCCGATGAGCTGATCGACCGGTGCGAAGTCGTCACGCAGGACGCGGGCGTCGCCCGCGAACTCGCGCGCATCCTCGTCCACCCACACGACCTCGGTGAGCTCGCGCGCGCCGAGGCGTGTCTGCAGGTCGCCCCACCGGAGCGGTGCATGCGACCCGACGAGGATGAAGTTCCCACCGCTCTCGCCCGTGAGGTACCGGAGCGGCGCGATGACCGCGACGTGCTCGAACACCGCATCCAGCGTCGCGACCTCGGCGCGCACGAAGCCGAGGGGCGGGTAGTCGATCACGTTCTGTACGTAGACGCCCTCCGGGCGGAGCACGCGGTCGATCTGACCGACGAACTCGCGCGTGGTCAGGTGCCACGGGACGCTCAGGCTCCCGAACGCGTCCCCCACGACGACGTCGAACGCGTCGTCTGGCTCGTCCCGGAGGCTTAACCGGGCGTCCTCCACGGTCACCACGAGGTCCTCGGACGGCACGAGCCCGAGGTCGCGCTCAACGATGTCCACGAGTGCGCCGTCGATCTCGAAGACCACGGAGCGTGAGCCGGGGCGGACGGCGTTCACGTGGCGTGGCAGGCTGAAGCCGCCACCGCCGAGGAACGCGGCGTCGATCGGGCCGTCGGGGAGCACCGCGATCACGTCCGCGATCTCCTGTGTGTAGCGCAGCTCCAGGCGCTCCGGATCGTCCAGGTCGACGAAGGCGTGGAGGAGCGTGTCCAGCCAGAGCCGCCGGATGCTGGGGTCGTCGGCGTCTTCCTCGATGCGGCCGCAGAAATACTGCGTCTGGAACTCGCACGGGCCGTCCGCGGCCATCGCGCCGCCCGCGCCGAGCAGCGCGAGCAGCGTGGCCGGAAGCACCGTGCGAGGGCCGAGCGTACGGAACGAGAGCGCCGCGCCGAGGAGCAGGAGCACGACGCCCAGCCCGAGCACCATCGGGCGGGACGGGACCGCCGCGAGCAGGACGAACCCGGTGAGGAACGTCCCGCCCAGTGCGCCGATCGTGCTGATCGCGGAGAACGAGCCGACGACGCTGCCTGTCTCGTCGAGCGATCGGAGCCGCATCTTCACAATCACGGGGGTCACTGCGGAGAGGGTGGCGGAGGGGACGAAGAACGCGGCCGTCGTGAGCGCCACGATCTCCATCGGCCCGGCGGCACGCATCGCCGGCCCGACGAAGTCCACGATCTGCGGCGCGACGATGACGAACGCGCCGGAGACGGCGATGAGCGGGCCGACGAGCGGCCTCGGAGCGGTGCGGTCGGCGGCTTCACCGCCCGCCCACGATCCGAGGGCGATCCCCGCGAGGACGACACCGATGACGCCGGTGAACGTCTCGAGCGAGACGCCGATGTAGGGCGCCATCAGGCGCCCCGCCACGATCTCGAGGACCAGGACGGCGGCGGAGGTGCCGAAGACCAGCAGGCGCGCGACGAGTGGGGTCATGCGCCTGCGAGCGTAGCGGCTACTTCGCGATACGGCCCACGAACTCTCGCACCAGGTCGTTGAACGCCTCTGGCGCCTCCATGTTGGAGAGATGCCCGACGCCGTCGATCGTCTTCAGCTCAGCGTTCGGGATCGCCTGCGCCATCTCCTTCGAGAGGTCGGGCGAGATCAGCGCGTCGGCACTGGAGGTGATCACCAGCGTCGGGACCGTGATCCCGGCGAGGTCGCCCCGCGAGTCGGCGCGGCCCGCCATCGCGAGCGACGCCCGGGCGATCGCCTCGGGCTCCTGCCGGCGGATGATCGTGCTGACCTGCTCGCGGACCTCGGCGGATGCGTTGTCCGAGAGCAGCGGGGGAGGCGAGTCGGCGAGGAAGTTGCCCTCCGAGCGGAGGCGCGTGGCGAGGCCCTTGCGGCGCTCCTGGGCCGCCTCGTCGTCGCCGTCGGCGCGCGTGTTCGCCAGGATGAGCCCGGCGACCTTGTCGCCGTGGCGTCGCGCGTACGCGAGCGCCACGTAGCCACCCATCGAGAGGCCGCAGACGATGACGCGGTCGATGCCGGTCCCGCCGAGGGCGGCGTCCGCGTAGTCGGCCGCCTCGTCCATCCAGCCCTCGGGCTCCATGATCGGCGCCCCGCCGAAGCCCGGCAGGTCCACCGTGACCACCGGCAGCGTCCCCGCGAGGCCCTCGCTCTGTGCGTTCCACATCGTGGAGTCGAGCGGGAAGGCGTGGAGCATCAGAAGTCCGAGCGTCATGGGGTCAGCCTCGTTTCATTCGTGCGTGGGACGTGCGTACCGCGGGGAAGCCCGTCGGATGCGTGTGGAGAGCGTAGTGGACGCCCTCGCACGCGGGGGGCCCGAGCGGGCAGCAAGCGCACATCCGCGCGCGAGGACAACCACTCCAGTGAGCGTCAGGCATGGGTGCTTGAGGAAGCATCAAGCGCGTCTCCGCGGCGGGACGGTGGCATTACACGCGCCGTCGAGGAGCACGGGGGAGATGCGTGGAGTTCGGGATGGTGGGCCCGCAGGGATTCGAACCCTGGACCGAGCGGTTAAAAGCCGCCTGCTCTACCACTGAGCTACGGGCCCACTCGCGAGGGTACTCGGGAGGCCGGACAGACGGCGAGTGCGATCACTGGCCTTCGGATAAGACGACGATGGCGCGTTCCTCGCACCGGAGGAACGCGCCATCGCTCGGACGACCGCCTGCTGCCGCTAGACGGCCGCGGCCACCTCCACCTGCGGCACCTGCAGGTGCCAGTCCGTCAGGCGCTGGTAGGCGTCCGCGATCTGGAAGACGGTCTGCTCCGCGAACGGCTTCCCGATGATCTGCATCGAGAGCGGGAGCGGCTTCGGGCCGGAGGAGAACCCACAGGGGATCGCCATCGCCGGGAGCCCCGTGAGGTTCCAGTGCGGCGTGAAGCCGGGGCCGCGCAACTGCTGACTCGGGCTCATGTCCGCCCGCTTCGGCGCCGGGCCGATCGAGGTCGGCGTGATCAGCACGTCGAGGTCGGACATGACCTTCGCGACGGTCTTCTTGAAGTACGAGCGGAACCGGTGCGCCTGCACCAGGTCTCCGCCGGTCATCAGCAGGCCGCGCGTGAGCACCTCCGAGGTGTACTTCCCGTAGTCGTCGAACCGGGCGGCGAGGTCCAGCTTGTGATAGCTGAACGCCTCCGAGTACATGATGACCTGGTTCGCGTCCTTCGCCTCGCGGGCGTGGGGGATGTGCACTTCCGTCACCACAGCACCGGCGCCCCTCAGCGTCTCGATGCCGGCGAGGACGGCTGCCTTCGTCTCCGCGTCGAGTTCCGGGGAGTCGAAGAAGTACGCGGTCGGTACGCCGATGCGCATCCCGGCCACGCTCCCGGTGAGCGTCGCGGTGTAGTCCGGGACGGGGACGTCGACCGTGGTGGGGTCACGTCGGTCGGGCCCGGCGAGGATGTTGAGCATGGCGGCGCAGTCCCACGCGCTGCGGGCCATCGGGTTGATGTGGTCCAGGCTGTAGCCGAGCGGGACACAGCCCCACTTCGGCACGCGGCCGAAGGTCTGCTTGATGCCGCTGACGCCGTTCCAGGAGGACGGGCCGCGCGTCGAGCCGCCGGTGTCCGTCCCGAGCCCGGCGAGCACGAGCCCACCCGCGATCGCGATACCGGTCCCCGAGCTGGAACCGGAGCCGGAGCACTCCAGGTCCCACGGGTTCTGTGGGATCGGGAAGCTCTTGTCGACGTCCGGCATGCCGATGGCGAACTCGTTGAGTACGAGCTTGCCCATGAGCACCGCGCCGGCAGCACGCAGGCGCTCGATGACGACGGCGTCGTAGCCCTCGCCCCACTTCGGATCGAGGATCACGCCGTTGGCGGTGGTCGGTGCGTCCTTCGTCGCGATGATGTCCTTCACGCCGTAGGGGATGCCCTGGTACGGCCCGAGGTCCGTGCCGGCCGCGAACTTCGCGTCGGCCGCAGCCGCCTCCGCCATCGCGGTGTCCTCGGTCACGGTGATGAAGGCGCCCAGGGTCGGGTTGAGGTCCTTGACCCGCGCGAGGAGCGCGGAGGTCAGTTCGACGCTGGTGATCTGCTTCGAACGCAGCGCGGCAGCGGCGTCCTTGACGGTCAGGGGGATGTCCATGGTGGTCGATCTCTTCCGGTTCTCGAGGGCGCTGGCGCGAGCGGTCGCGCCGGCCTCGGAGCGTGACGCCGAGGGCGCCTAGACGGTGGCGGGGTAGATGACGGCGGGTTCCTCGTAGCGTGCTTCCTTGACCGCGAAGAGCGCATCCGCGCCGGCGCGGAGCGCCGGGTAGGCCTCGACGAAGGTCGCGATCTGGTCTTCGCGCAGGTTGAAGCCGGCCTCGGTGAGCAGGTCTCGGACCTTGCGTTCCACATCGATCTCGGGCATCGGTTGTCCTTTCTTCCACAACGCGAGAGGGGTGGGCCGCACGGCCCACCCCTCTGACGTCTCGATTGCTACTCGTCCACCCAGACCCCGGTGAAGTCACCCCACCAGGACTGCGGCTGGATCCAGCCCTTCACCTTCGGGGAGAGCACCCGCAGGTTCAGGTCATGCGTCACCGGGATGCTGGCCAGGTCCCGGATGAACGTGCCCTGGAACTGCTTCAGGAGCTCATTCTGGGCCTCGAAGTCGAACGTCGCCGCCGCCTTGAGCATGATCGCGTCCGCCTCCGGGCTGCTGTAGCCCATCGGGTTACAACACCCCGCCGGGGGGATGCGCTCCGTGATGTACGAGGAGAACGCGAACATCGGCGCCTGCGTGTTCGGCGAGAAGTACAGCATGTCGTAGTCGGCCCACTCGGCGTTGCCGAAGCCGGCGCGGTACATGCTGAGGATGGTGTTCCACTCCAGCGGGGCGAGCGTGACGGTGATGCCGATCGCCGCCATGTCCTGCTGGAATTTCTCGTTCATCGGGCCCGGGAACATGTTGCCGGAGCCGCCCGTGGGGTGGGCCACGGTGATCTGCAGGCCGTCCGCGTACCCCGCCTCGGCGAGGGCCGCCTTTGCGCGCTCCACGTCGTAGCCGAGGCCCTCGAACGTGTCATCGCGCCACGGGTGTCCTTCGTAGAAGTACTGGTCCGCGGGGATGCCCACGTTGTTGATGATCGCCATCATGCCTTCGCGGTCGATGCCGTACGCGATGGCCTCGCGCACCTTGTAGTTGTTCAGCGGCTCGCGATAGAGGTTCGGCATGTACGTGATGATGTGCGGGTAGCCCTTGAGCAGGACGTTGAACCCGGCCGCCTCCAGCTGCGCCACGGAGTCCGGCGGCGGCACCTCAGCCCAGTCCACCTCGCCCGACTGCAGGGCAGCCAGTCGGGTCGCCGGCTCCGGCATCGGGTAGAGGATCAGGCGGTCCAGTTTCGGGGTGTTCCCCCAGTAGTCCGGGTTCGGGATGAGCTCCATCACCTGGCCCTCGACGTACTTGTCGACCATGAAGGGGCCGGTCCCCGAGGGGTGCTGCGGGTACCTGTCAGACCCGTGCGTCTGGATCGCCGTCGGGCTCGGGATGCGGAGCTGGGCGGCGTCGTAGATGAAGAACGCCCAGGGCTTCTTCGTCACGATCTGGAGCGTGAAGTCGTCGATCTTCTCGTACGACGCGATCTGCGCCGTCGTGCCGGCGCCTGCGGCCGCCTGCGACTGCTGGTAGAACTCGAAGTCCGGGTTCAGGACGCGGTCCAGCGCGAAGACCACGGCGTCCGCGTTGAAGTCCGTGCCGTCATGGAACTTCACGCCCTGGCGCAGGTGGAAGGTCCACGTCAGGTTGTCGTCCGCGACGTCCCAGGACTCCGCGAGGCCGGGGATCGGCGCCGGAGGCGTGTCGCCCTGCGCGGCGTCCCAGTTCAGGAGCGAGTCGTAGATGTTCACGCCGACGAAGCGGATGCCCTCGCCGCCTTCGGTCGGCCACTGGTCTGGAATCGGGACGTTGCCGGCCGACATCGCGATGCGCAGCGTGCCGCCGGACCCGCTGGTGTCCGCCGCGGCCGCGTCGCCGCCGCCCGAGCTGGTGGTGGCCGAACTGCCGCCCGAGGGCGACTCGCTGTCTGCGTCCGAGCCGCAGGCGACGATCGCCACGAGCACGGACAGCGACAGCAGGAGCGGAATGAACCGCCTCCATCTGATGCTCACACAAACCTCCGGATCACGTTCCCTGTGTGTCCAACGGCCCGCATCCCTGCTGGTGGAGCCGTCGAACCGTCAGACTATGGATCCGGAATTGCCGCCCCGTGACCACATGATGAAGCCAGCGTGACCGGGAACTGTCGCGTTGCTCGCGACTGTCCATCTCTCGGCTCTCGCAGCCCTCTCCGTCCGCTCACGGCCTCGTTTCTGGCATCTCCATGACGAGGGCTCCGACAGCCTGTTTTGCGATGCAAATGACACCGCCCGTCGCCGTCCGCCCGCTATCCTCGGGAGAGGCGGGATGCCGGGCGGCACCGCATATGTGAGGCGTCAGGAAGCGATACGAGTGGCACGCATTCTCGTAGTCGACGACGAGGCCCTCATCCGTCACCTGGTCGTCGACACCCTGACCGACGAAGGCCACGACGTGCGCGCCGCCCCCTCCGGTGAGGCCGCCCTCAACCAGCTCGACGAGCCCACCCCCGACCTCCTCATCGTGGACCTCCGGATGCCCGGCATGACCGGCCAGGAGTTCGTGCGCCGCCAGCGCGCGGAGGGCGCACCGATCCCGGTCGTCGTGCTCTCCGGCTCGAGCGAGGCGCGGCAGGTGGGCGCAGATCTCGGCGCGCTCGCCGTGATCCACAAGCCGTTCGACCTGGACGAGCTCGTCCGGGTGGTGCTCCGCGCCACCACCGCCTCCTGACGTCGCTCTCGTCCCCTACTGGCGTCCCCTACTGGCCCGTTGCCAGTTCCACGAACCGTGCGAGGGCGTTCACAAGCCGCATCTGGCGGGGCGTTCGACATCGGACGCGCAGGAGTTCCGGACTCGCCACGACGATCGCGATGCATCGGGCGCGGGACGTGGCGACGTTCAGCCGGTTGAGGCTGTAAAGGAACTCCATCCCGCGCGGCGCCTCCTCAACGGAACTGGTCGCCATCGAGTAGATCGAGACCGGCGCCTGCTGCCCCTGGAACTTGTCGACGGTCCCGATGCGGAACGCGCCGATCGTCTCCTCGACCGCACGGACCTGCGCGTTGTACGGGGTGATCAGCAGCACGTGGTCCCGCTCGAGCGGCGCCGAGCGCCCGTTCGCGTCGGTCCACGTCGGCTCCCCGGCGAACAGCTCGTCGAGGATGTCGTCGATCGCGGCGGCTTCCTCGAACGCCTCGCTCGAGTTGGCGGTGTGGGTGACGGGGACGAAGCGCAGGCCGGCCCCGCCGTACGCGGAGGCCCCCCCGACGCACTGCGCCTCGCGGCCGGGATGGGCGTGCAGCCGGCCTTCGTAGAACACCTCCGAGGTGTACGCGGTGATCGTCGGGTGCAGACGCCAGGTGCCGTCCAGGAAGAGCCCGAACTCCGGTGGCATCGTGGAAGCGCCGTCGAGGATGTGTGCGAGGGCGGAGCGTTCCGCGCCGGGCGGGTGCGTCCCCTGCAGTGGCTGGTCCAACTGCTGCGGGTCGCCGAGCAGGACGACCCGCCTGGCGCACGTGGACGCGGCGAGGGCGTCCGCGAGCGACATCTGTCCCGCCTCGTCGATGAAGAGCACGTCCACGCTGCCCTCCATCTCCGGACGCGCCCACAGCCAGGTCGTGCCCCCGGCGACGTCGACGCGGCCGTCCGCGAGGGCGCTCGCGACGTCCTCATTCTTCGGCAGGTCGATGGCGTCGCCGTACGTGGGGCCGTCGCCGTCGCCCTTCTGGCCGATCGCGATGCGGGTGCCGGCCGCGCGGGCCGCCTCGCCCGCGGCTTCCAGGAGGTTGCCGATGACCTTGTGGCTCCCCGCCGTCACGCCGACCTTCATACCGGCTGCGACGAGGTCCGCGATCATCTTGCCGCCGACCGTGGTCTTCCCCGATCCGGGCGGCCCCTGCACGGCGAGATACGAGTCGTCGAGGTGTAACGCGGCGCGGCGTGCGACCGCCTCGATGTCCTCGCCCGGCTCTGGTGCGAGCGAACCGGCAATGAGCCGCGGTGCCGCGTGCAGCAGCAGGTCACGCGCGACGCGGAAGCGGTCGGGCGCCTCGATGCCCCGTTCGAGGACGTCCTCCACGATGCGCTGGAGCGCCTCCGGCTTCGGAGCGGGACGGACGAGGTCGTGGGGGACCAGGGAGGTGCAGGTGGGCGCGGGGCGCGCCATCCCCAGCGAGAGGTCGATGTACCCCGACTCGTCGACGGCCACCACGGTGCCCGCAGCCTTGCCGGTCTCGGGGTCATGCGGTGAGTCACCGACTCGGATCTTGTGCTCCTGCGGAGGGAACCTCAGCCGGTGGATCAGCGACCGCTTGACCTGGTCCACGACACCCTCGTACGTGAGTTCGCCGAGCGCATCGGACTCCTCGCGGCGTTCCTCATCCGTGAGCTCGTTCATCAGGTAGAAGTAGCGCCACCAGAAGGCTTTCTGCTCACGGGCGTGCCAGTTCAGCATCTGGGCCAGCAGCCAGCGCCCGTGCTGCTCGTCGCTTCGCTCTCGCCGCTCCTCGGGGACGCCCTCGGTCAATCGCTGGACGAGGGCCATGATCTCCAGCTGACGCTCGCTGGCCTCGCGTCCTTCCTCTTCGACCAGGCTCGGCCGCGCGACCTCCTCGCCCATCTCCGCGGCGAGGACGGCGCGCTGCTCCTCGAGCCAGTCACGCAGCCGCAGCGTCGAGACGCAGTCGTCGCGGTTGTAGGCCTCGATCTCTGCGAGGATGCGCGAGCGGTCGGCCTCGGCGGCGGCGCCGCTGGAGTCGCCGAGCTCCAGCCACGTCTCGAACTCGACGATGCTCGCGTTCGCGTCCTTCATCTCGATGTCGCGGACGTAGCCGTAGAACTGCTCCATCTTCTTGATCGAGTACGACTCGACGGAGGCGCGGATCCCCTGGCGGACGGCGCGGTAGAGGTCCACGAAGACCCGACCGCGCAGCAGCTGGTCGACCTCGGCCTCGCGGGTGCCATAGCGCTGGGCGAGTCGCTTCACCGCCGTGGGCTCGTAGGGCGCGTAGTGGTAGACGTGCATGCCCGGGTCAGCGGCAAGGCGGTCCATGACCAGGTCGATGAACTGCTCGAAGGCGCGGCGCTCCGCGGCGAGGGTGATGCGGCCGTCCTCGATCGACCAGAACGCGTGGAAGCGCGGCTCGCTGTCATCCAGGACGCCCGGCTCGATCACGCCGAAGAGGTAGTCGACACCGTCGACCTCGGTCGATGAGAAGAACGGGTCGCCCTCGATGTCGAAGAACAGGTCGCCCCGTGACGGCTCGGGGAGCATCCCGAGGCCGAAGTTCGGCGTGACCTCGCCTTCGCGGTTGCGGGGGAGCGGGACGCGCTCGAAGTACGGCCCTCCGAGGCGGTCGCCGTGCACCTGCACCCGTGCCTGCTCGTGGATGCGCACGAGCGCACTCGGGCTCGCGCCGTGCACCCTCTCCGCGAGCGGCAGTGCTACCTCGGCCAGCGCGGTGCGCGTCGGGATGTCGACCGCGATGAGGCCGTTCCGCTGGCGTGACGAGAGTCCGGCCACCCGTGAGAGGTCGTCCGCCGCGCGGAGTTCGGCGCTACAGCGCCGGCTCCAGCGGCAGATGCCGCAGTGGTCGACCGGCTCCGGCGCCGATGCGACGGGGAACGAGGGCTCACCGCGGTCGAGATACGCCTCCATCGCCCGGACGACGGAGCGGTAGTACGCCGCGTAGTCCGTCACGCGGTAGGAGACCTCCTCGCCCTTCACGCCGCCGAGGGCGAGGTGCATCTCCAGCGGGGGCGTCCCCTGGATGGCGGCGACCATCTCCGAGTACATGCACAACTGGAGGACGGCTGACGCCTTCGCGTGCCGTGCGAGCTTCGTGTCCCAGACCTCGTACGACCACGGGCCGAGGGCGCTCGGTGTCTCGACGCGACGGAGGAAGTCCGCGTAGCCCTGCCGCCGGCCGTCCATGAGCACGGCCTGGTAGATCACATCGGCGCCGCCCCGCATCGCCTCGAGCGTGGCGGCCGCGCCGCGTTCGAGGCGCTCGCGGTACGGCAGATGGCCGATGCCATCGAGGATGTCGACGACCCTCGGGTCGCCCTCGGCGCGGAGGTGTTCGAGGAACCGTTGCTCGTGCTCCATGCCGCGCTGTGCGACGCGTTCCAGGACGGGGTCCTGCTCGAGCGGTGGGTCGAGGTGCCCCTCGGCGACCGCGCGGTCCAGGTCCGCCAGGTGTCCGCACTCCAGGAACCCGACGAGGTCCGTGGCCGAATAGATCGGCCGGCCATCGATCAGTTGCATGCGGACCTCGACCCACGGGGAGACGTGCGCGTCCCGTGGAGTCTACCCGGCGGCCGTGGCGAGGCGGGTCAGATCGTGGCGCTCGCCGTGCGGGGAGCGCTCGACGTGTCGTCGTCCATGTGCATGAGCGGCAGGGTGAGCGTGAACGTGCTTCCGTGCCCGGTGCCACCGCTTTCGGCGACCAACGTGCCGCCGTGTGCCTCGGCCAGCCGATGGGAGACGTACAGGCCGAGCCCGAGGCCGGGGATGTTCGCGTCGCGCGCGTTGGAGGCACGTCCGAACGGCTGGAAGAGTCGTCCGGCCTCTGACGCCGGGACGCCGATGCCGCTGTCCGTGACCCTGATCTTCAGGCTGCCCTCCGCGTCCCAGGCCTCCACCAGGACCTCGGAGCCATCGGGCGCGTACTTCGCCGCGTTCTCCAGGAGGTTGGTCAGGATCTGGTGGACCCGGTCCGCGTCGATCGCCGCGGTCAGGGGCTCCTCGGGGACGCGCGTGACCAGCACGTGGGCCGCGAGCGGGGCCTCCGCGATCGCGCGATGGAGGAGGGCGGTGACGTCCACCTCGCGGAGGCGGAGGTCGAGCCGGCGCCCTTCGAGCCGCGAGACGCTGAGCAGGTCCTCGACGAGGCGCGAGAGGTAGGCGCCAGAGGTGGCGACGCTGTCCGCGTACTCGCGGATGTTCGCCTCGGTGAGCGCGCCACGCTCCAGGCGGCGCTGCATGAGCTGTCCGAAGCCGCTGATCGCGGCCACGGGGTTCCGAAGCTCGTGCGAGGCGATCGAGATGAACTCGTCGCGGCTCTGGAGCGCCGTCTCGGCCCGCTCTCGGGCTTCCGCCTCGGCCTGCTGGGCCTGCAGGGTGGCCGCCCGGGAGCGGTTCATGCGCCCGCCGAGGATCCACCCGC
Source organism: uncultured Dehalococcoidaceae bacterium (assembly GCA_964414675.1). Lineage (GTDB taxonomy): Bacteria > Chloroflexota > Dehalococcoidia > UBA2979 > UBA2979 > W-Chloroflexi-9. Next base: position 3,727 of record CAYPYF010000011.1, on the reverse strand, counting down.
CGACGAGCACCACGAGCACGGCGACGATGATGAAGGTCGCGCCACGACGCGCGATTGCGTCGGCGTCCGCGTACGCGGAGCCAGCGTCCTCGACGGCGGTCACGGCCCAGCCGTGGCTCGTGACGGGCGCGTATGCCGCGAGGATCGCCTCGCCGTCACGCTCGATGTCGATCGTGCCGGTCTCGCCCGACCACGCGGCGATGACCTCGGGCCGGTCGCCGACATCGGTGAGCGCGGCGACGCGCGCGGGATCCGGGTGCACCAGCGTCTGGCCGGTATCGTCGATCAGCCCGACCCGCGCCGAGGAGGAGAGCGTCTCCGTGAGAGCGGCGGTCAGTGTGCGGAGCGTGACCGAACCGACCAGCGCTCCCGCGGTGCCGTCGGCGAACTCGACCGGGGTCGCGATCAGGACTGAGGGGACGCCCTCCACGAGGGTGACGATGCCGTCGCTCACCACGGTCTCTCCGGTGGCGAAGAGGCGTTGGAGGTAGGGACGCTCGCTCAGGTCCACCCCGGCGGATGTCTCACGCGTCCCCGCGATCGCGATCCCGTCCGCGTTGACGACGCTCATCCCGTCCCACTCGGGACTCGCTTCCGCCACTACCAGCAGTTGGTCACGGAGCTCGGCTTCGGACAGCGAGCTGGCGTTGCGCATGCCCACGGCGATCGCGCGGATGGTGCGCTGGTGGCCTTCCAGGAACGAGTCCGTGGCGAGTGCTCCGGCACGCACGATCGCGACGGCGTCTTCGCGGGTGCGATCGCGCGACTCCTGGACCGAGGTCACCACGAAGAACACAGCCAGGCCCACCAGGGGCAGCATGACCGCGGACAGAAGCGCGAGAAGTTGTCGCCGCTGGGACATCGACTCGGACTATAGGGGGCGGTTCTGGCTATACGTCTCGCACGAACGTTGCATTACATGAGCTGGCGATCGTGGAGGAAGTCCAGCAGGAGCGTGCGATACTCGTCCCGCGCGAGGCGGTAGGTCCCGTGGCCTGCTTCCGGCAGGATCTCCAGACGCGCGCCCGGGATCAGCCGCGAGATGATGACCGATCCCGCGGCTCCCGCGACCTCGTCCTTGCCGCCGCCGACCACGAGGGTGGGCGCCTCGATCCGGTGCAGGTCCGGCGTCAGGGGGTGCTCGCGCAGGCCGGCGACCGTCCGGCACTCGGCGACATACGAGTCGAGGTGCTCCGGCTTCACCACCGGCACGCGCGCGCCGCCATCGACCGTCGCGTGGCCCTCGAACGCGGGCTTCAGCTCGCGCCCCGCGAGGGCCGCCTCCCCGAGGCGGGCGAGCTCGCCGCGCATGTACCAGTTCTCGCTGGCGCGGACGTTGCTCTCGCTGGAGGTCGAGTCGAGGACGAGGGCGGCGACCTTCTGCGGGAAGGCCAGGGCGAACCGCAGTGCGGTCACGCCGCCCCACGAGACACCAAAGATCACGGCCTGTCCGATGCCCAGCGAGTCGAGCAGATGCGCGAGGTCGGCGGCGTAGAGCTTGAGGTTGTACTTCGGCGCCTGCCCGGACCGGCCGAGGCCGCGGTTGTCCCAGGAGATCGTGCGGAAGTGCTGCGCGTACCAGTCCATATCCTCGCGCTCGAAGCCCTCGCCCGAGCCGCCGAGGCCGTGACAGAACACGTAGGTCAGCGGGCCATCCCCGCGCATCTCATAGTGGATCTGGACGTCTTCCAGGTCAGCCATCGGCATCAGGCACCCCCTCCCCGGCGTGTGTACGGGACACCGGATCGAGGGCGTTCTAACACGCATGAGATGGGGCTGACCAGCGCCCGATGCCGGCGCCGAAGGCGGTGGGCGGGCCTCAGCGCAGCAGCGCGACGACCTCGCGCGCGATCGCGAGGCTGGAGGTGAGCCCGGGCGACTCGATCCCGCCGAGGTGGACGTAGCCGCGGTCCTCCCAGATGAGGAAGTCCGCCTGCGCGCCGCCGGGCTGCTGCAGCTTCGGCCGGTAGCCCACCTGCCCCGGTGCGATGTGCTCGTCACGGAGGCCGGGGAGGAACCGCTGCCCGGCGGCCAGGAAGCGTGCGCGCGTCTCGGGGTCGTCGGGGTTGCGGTAGTCGAGGACGGCGTCCTCATCGAGCCAGTCGGTGCTCGGCCCCAGGTGCATGCCGCCGTCCGTGTCGACGGTGAGGTGGAGTCCGAGGCCCCCGGCGGCGTGCTCCGGCAGCGGGTAGACCGGCCGGCTCACGAGCCGAGCGAAGTCGGGGTCGACGATGTCGTAGTACGTCCCCCGGTTCACGCGCTGACGGAGGATGGGCACCTCGACCTCGCCGAGGACGTCTCCATCGAGGGGGTAGCCGAGCGACGCCGCGACCTCGGGCGCGCGAAGGCCGGCCGAGTTCACGACTGCGGCGGCGTCGAGGGTGGACTCGTGGCCGTCGGCGTCGCGGAGCGACAGGCGGAAGCCGCCCGCGATGCGCTTGACGGCGTGCACGTCGTGATGCGTGACGACCATCGCTCCGTCCGCGACCGCCGCCGATTCGAACGACCGCGCGAGGGCCGCCTGGTCCACGACGCCAGTCGAGGGTGACCAGACCGCCTCGACGATCGGCACGTGAGGCTCGAGCTCACGCGCACGCGCCCCGGAGATCCGCTCGACGCCGCGCGCGCCGTTCTGACGGGCCTGCGCCTCCACCTCGTCCAGGCCTGCGCGCTCGTCCTCGCTGAGCGCGACGATGAGCTTGCCGCAGCGGAGGTGTGGGACGTGGTGGGCCTCCGCCCACTCGTACAGGAGCGCATTGCCCTCCCAGCAGAGCCGGTGCTTGAGGGAGCCCGTGGAGTAGTAGATCGAGGCGTGGACCACGCCGCTGTTGTGCGCGGAGGTCTCCCGCGCGATGCCCTCGTGCCGCTCGAGTACGACGACCGAGTGCGAAGGTGCGAGCGCCTGCGCGACCGCGAGGCCCACCGCTCCGCCGCCGATGATTGCGACCTCGGCGTCGAACCCCTCACTCGCGGCTGCTGGCGACATCGATCCCCGACTTCCGGCCTGCGCATCCCCCGCGTCCGTCCGGCGCGGTAGCCTGTGGGTTGTCCAGCAGGGGCGGGGAGGCGATCGACCATGGGTACTATCACCGAAGCGACGGACGCGACCTTCATGGTCGACGTGATCGAGGCGTCGAAGCAAGGGCCGGTCGTCGTCGACTTCTGGGCGCCGTGGTGCGGCCCCTGCAAGGAGCTCACGCCCACCCTGGAGAAACTGACCGAGGAGTCGCCGGACGTCACGCTCGTGAAGATCAACACGGACGAGAACCCGCGAGTCGCGCAGGCCCTGCAGATCGAGAGCATCCCGAACGTGAAGGCGTTCCGGAACGGCGAGTTGATCGCCGAGTTCCTCGGCGCGCAGCCGGAGGAGACGGTCCGCGAGTTCTTCTCGCACCTCGATCCGTCCGAGGCGGACCTGCTCGCCAACCGCGGCGACGCCGCGCTCGCCCAGGGGCAATTGCAGCAGGCCGCAGAGTTCTTCCAGGCCGCGCTGGTCAGCGACCCGGCGCACGGACGCTCCGCGGGCGGCCTCCTCGCGATCATGACCGACGTCGGCGACCTCGACGCCGCCGAGGCGATCGCGGCCGAGTTCCCGGACGACCCCGATGTCCTGCGGCTGGCGACGCTGATCCGTTTCGCGCGCGGCGCGGAGGGCCAGGAGCGCGAGGCGCTTATCGCGCGGGTGGAGGCGGACGCCGGCGACCTCGCCGCGCTGTACGCCCTCGCG
>CAYPYF010000010.1:43669-53725 GCA_964414675.1 uncultured Dehalococcoidaceae bacterium | reverse complement strand
CTCGATCAGCTCCCAGCCTCCGATGAGCTTCCAGTTGACGAGTGCCGCGTAACCGGAGCTGGAGGACTCCGGATTGGCGTATCGCACCTTCCCCTTCCACCGGGGATCCGCCAGTTCGGCCCAGGTCGACGGGACGTCCTCCTCGGCGACCAGATCGTCGGGCGGGTGGACCTGAAGGCGGACCGCAAGGCGGGCGCCCTCCTCGTGCAGGCGTCGCACCTCGAACCCGGCCACGACGAGGCGCGCGTGGCCGCCGCCCTCGCCGAGGAACTCCGCGACGTGGCGCGCTGGCAGGGGCTCTCCAGCATCCTCGTGAAGCCGCGCGGGCACCTCGCCGGGGCGGTCGGGCGAGCCCTCGGAGGGGCGGCCGTGGCGCTCCCGGCAACGGGTGCCGGACTCTAACCCTCACGTTTCCGTCACCCGCCCGCTGAATCTGTTATGGTGACGTCACGTCGCACGGGGAATAGGCGACAGTCATCTGGTGTGGGGGGGATATGGCTTCGAAGTCCATTGTTTCATGTGACGCTCACCACTGGGTGCTTCCGGCGCCCGGGGGAGCTACCACGATGGGGACCTGCAAGCACTGTGGCCAGGAGAAGCAGTTCTCCAACGTTGCAGGCAGCGGTTGGGTACTTCGCTCCGGTCTCAAGAAGCAGACCGCGTAGCCACCACTCAAGGTCGAGGCTCCGGTCCGCCGGATGCCATCCAGCCGCCCCGATGGGGCGGCTTCGACGTTCCGAGGTACCTCGATGCCGAGCGCGATGATGCCTAGCGGAACGCGGCCGATCCGTCCCACAGCAGCTTGATCCCCGTCAGCAGCAGCCCGGCATAGACCACGCGGAACAGGAACTCCTGGCTGATCCGGCGGTGCAGCACCACCCCCAGCAGCACCCCCACCGGCGCGAGCGGCGCCAGCACCGCCGACGTGGCGAGGTTCGTGACATCGAACTGCCCGAGGATGCCGTACGGCACCAGCTTCACGTAGTTCACCAGCGCGAAGAACACGACGGTCGTGCCCACGTACGTCGTCTTGTCCAGGTGCTGCGGCAGCAGGTAGACGTTCAGCGGCGGCCCTCCGGCGTGCGCCACGAACGAGGTGTACCCGCCCACACCTGACCAGAACGACCCCTTCGTCCAGCTCGGATCGGCCTTCCGCTCCGGCGCACGGAACGCGCCGAGGAAGCGCCAGAGCGTGAAACCGACGGCGATGGCCCCGATGATCAGGCGGACGGCGTCCTCGCTGGTGATCGCGAACGTCAGCGCGCCGAGGACGATGCCGACGACCGCCCCGGGCGCGAGGATCTTCATCTGCTCCCGGTCCCAGAGCCCCCGGTACGTGTAGAGCCCGACGAGGTCCATCACCGCGAGCACGGGCAGGAGGATCGCCGCCGCCTGCGTGGGCGGGATCACCAGCGCCATCATCGGGACGCCCACCGTGCCGAAGCCGCCGCCGAACCCGCCCTTGCTGATCCCGATGAGGAGCAGCGCCGGGACGGCGACCGCGTAGAACCACGGATCGGTCAGCATCGAAGGGTCCTGTCGCGGCATTGGAGTCCGGGCGGATGGCGAGCCTACCGGGATCACCCGTTACGATGCGGGCATGCCGATGCAGCGTTGCCAGTTCTGTACCGCCCGCCCTCACCAGGAGGTCGCCGTCGCCACGTGGACGGACGACCCGGACGAGGTGCAGCGACAGACGGTCTGGTTCTGCGCCAAGCACCTGCAGCGCGTGAAGAAGGCCGGCAACCGCGGCTTCGAGCATGGCGGGCTGCACTACAAGGTCGGGTTCTGGTGACGCAGCCGCCCGACCTCCCGTCCGAGGGTGTCCGCACCCGCGCCGAAGTCCTCCGAGCAGTCACCCGCCTCATCGGCGAGCAGGGCATGGACGGCATGACGATGCGCCAGGTGGCGCGCGCGACCGGCATGAGCACCGGCACGATCAACTACCACTTCACGAACAAGCGCAGCCTCACCCTCGCAGCGCTCGACTCGGCGCCCGGCGTCCCGGCCTCGTCCGAGGATGGCGGCCCCGTCGTGCAGTTACAGGCGCTCTTTCGCTCGTTCATCCTCGAGGACGCCGACCGCCGTGCGTGGTGGCGGTTCTGGGTGGAAGTCACCGCCCAGGCCGCCCGGGATCCGGAGCTGCGGGACCGTCAGCGCACCCGCATGGAGGCGCAGCGGCAGGAGGTCGAGGACCTCGTCGCGCTGGGCGTGCAGCGCGGGGAACTACGGCCGGAGCTGGACGCGGGCCTGATCGCGGAACCGCTCCTCGCGCTCGCCCATGGCCTCGCCGTGCAGCAACTGATCTCGCCCGATGCCGCGACCGTGCGGCGCGCGTCCGACGCTCTTGAAGGCTCCATCCGCGAGATCTCGGCTCGCTAACAGGCGCTAGACGCCTGAGCGGAAGACCACCTCGCCCGCCCGTACGACCGCACGCACCCGCTGCAGCGCCCGGATGTCCTCCGTGGGATCGCCGTCGACGACGAGGAGGTCGGCCCGCGTCCCCTCCGCGATGACACCGCGGTCGGGGAGCCCGAGGTGCACAGCGCTCGTGCTCGTCGCGAGCTTCAGCACCTCGACCGGTGCGAGGCCCACGAGCCGCTGCAGCGTGTACATGCTGACCGCGAGGTCCTCGTGAGGCGTGTTCGGGATGCCGCAGTCGGTGGACATCACGACCCGGCAGCCCGCCGCGAAGATCCGCCGCACGACGTCGCCCCGCGACTCCCAGCGAGGCGTGCCCTCGGCGGTTGCGAGCCCACCACTGATCGTCGGCGAGACGAGAATGCCCTCCGAGGCGATCCGCGCGATGAGCGCATCATCAGGCGCGTTGCCCTCCGGCGCCTGGAAGGAGCAGTGCTCCAGTCCGTCGACGCCCGCTTCGACGGCGACCCGGATGCCCTCGACGCCGTGTGCGTGCGCGGTGACACGGAGGCCCACCCGGTGCGCCTCCTCGCGGACGGCGCGGAGCTCGTCCACGGTGAACTGCGGGGCGAACGGGTTCGTACCCGGGGTCATGTTGCCGCCGGATGCCATCACCTTGATCCAGTCGACGCCGGCCTTCTGACGCTCGCGGACGGCGACGCGCAGGCCCTCGATCCCGTCGGCCTCGCCCCCCATGAACCAGCAGTGGCCTCCCGTCGGCGTGATCGGCGCGCCCGCGACGAGGAGGTCAGGCGCGACGATCGCTCCCGAGCGCGCCGACTCACGCAGCGCGATGGCGAGGTCCGTGGGTGCACCGAGGTCGCGGACGGTGGTGATGCCCGCGCGGAGCATCCGCTGGGCAGCCCCGGCCATCCGGAGCAGCATGCCTGAGGGGGTGTCGCCGTCGTAGGTGGCGCGCCAGTCAGGCGTCGCATCGAAGCAGAGGTGCGCGTGGGCCTCGATCAGGCCAGGCATCACGGTGAGACCGCTGACATCGAGGCGTTCCGCGGTGCTCGAAGGGGTCACCGCGATGCGGCCATCCTCGACCGCGACGTCGCCGAGGGCGGTGCCGGACGCCGTCCCGTCCCAGATCCGGCCGCCGGTCAGTACCAGTGCGTTCGCGTCTGCCATCGCGTCACCCCTCCAGCGCCGCGGGAGCATAGCAGCGGCGCGACGGGCGATCGGGAGGGCTACCCGCTGTAGGACCAGCCGGTGTAGGTGGAGGTCAGGGGCTCGCCCTGGTTGATGACCTCGCCGTAGAGCACCCGCCCGAAGACGAGGACGTGGTCCCCGACTTCCTCGATACGCTCCGCCTCGCACTCGAGGTAGGCGAGCGCATCGTCGATGATCGGGCAGCCGACGGCACGCTCGGAGAGCTGGTAGTCGACGCCGGCGAGCTTGTCGTGCACCTGCGCGGCAGCCTCCTGCGAGCGCCCTCGCACCTTCGAGGCGTTCGAGGGCTGCACGAAGGAGCGCGCAAGCGCCATGCCGTTGCCCTCCTGGTTCAGCAGGTTCACGGTGAAGAAGTGGTTCGCGCGGATCCGCCGCAACGACGAGGAGTCCGGCTCGAAGGCGCACATCACCAGCCGGGGCTTGAACGACACCTGGAGCACCCAGTCCGCGATCATCCCGTTCGGCTTGCCGTCCTCGGTGGTGCCGATCACGTAGATGCCATAGGGCATCTCGTGCATCGCCTCCTTGATGATGTCTTCGTCCGTCCGCTCGACCAGGTGTCCGTCCACGGGGCCTCCACTCCTGACCTCACGATACCGGGTGCCCATGAACGAGCCCACCATGAGGCGTCGGGTTGGGAAGGCGTAGGATGGTGCCTCGGAAGGGGTGGCATCGTGCGGCTGAGCGTCCTGGACCAGTCCCCGATCCGCGAAGGCGGCACCGCCGGCGAGGCCCTCCGCGAGACGGTGGAACTCGCCCGACGCGCCGAGGCGTTCGGCTACGACCGCTTCTGGATCGCCGAGCACCACGGCTCCGCCGGCCTCGCCTCGTCCGCGCCCGAGATCCTCATCGGCCAGGTCGCCGCACAGACATCCACGATCAAGGTGGGCTCCGGCGGGGTGATGCTCTCGCACTACTCGCCGCTCAAGGTCGCCGAGCAGTTCAAGATGCTGGAGGCGCTCTACCCCGGTCGCATCAACCTCGGCATCGGCCGGGCGCCGGGATCGAGCCAGCGCCACGCCGCGGCGCTCGAGCACGGCCCCGGGAGTCTCGCGCTGGAGTACTACCCGCTGCAGGTAGAGGACCTCCTCTACTACCTCGCGGATGAGATGCCGGAAGACCACCAGTTCCACGACATCAAGGCGACGCCAGCCGTCGACGGGATGCCTGAGGTCTGGTGCCTGGGCTCCTCGCTGGACAGCGCCGTCATCGCCGCCGACCTCGGGCTGCCGTTCACCTTCGCGCAGTTCATCAACCCGGACGGCGGCGAGCGCGCGATGCAGGTGTATCGCCGCAAGTTCCAGCCCTCGAAGTGGTTCCCCGAGCCGCGCGCATCGGTCGCGACGGCCGCCCTCGCCGCCAACACGGACGAGGAGGCGATCCGCCTCTCGTGGAGCCGCTACTGCATGCGCTTCCGCCGAGGGTTCGGCGTCCCCTCGGTCGAGACGGCGATGGCCTTCGACTACTCGGAGCCGGAGCTCGCCTACATCGAGTACACGCGCTCACGGGCCGCCCTCGGCCACCCCGATGCCGTGAAGGAGAAGCTCAACGCCCTCGCGGCGGACTTCGAGGTCGACGAGCTCATCCTGCACACGATCACGTACGACTTCGACGCGCGCGTGCGCTCGTACCAGCTGGTGGCGGAGGCCTACGGCCTCACACCTCCCGTCGGGACGGACGCCTAGCGATGCGCCGGCGGCGAGACGAGGTCGAGGGCTTCGGGTCCGGGCTGGTGCTCGCGGTCGGCCTCGGACTGGTCAGTGGGACCGCCACCGTCGTGGTGCTCGTGGGCTGGCTGCGAATGGCCGGGATCGCCGGCACGTTCCAGCCCCACGAGGGCGGTGTGCTCCTCGCGATGCAGTGGTGGCTGGTGTTCTGGCTCGCGCTCTCCGCCGGCCTGCTCGCGAGCCTCTGGGTGGGGTACCGCGGCTGGCGCTTCCTGTATCCGCAGCGCGACCGGACGCTCGAGGTGGTCCCCGAGCCGGCCGATCCCGAGAGATTCCGAGAGGCCCGCGAGGCGGTCGCGGCGGCGGAGGCCATCGTCCGCGACGCGCGGACGAACAGCACGGACCGCTAGCCCTCGATCGACTCGCCGGCGGAGGCGGACTGCCTCGGGATCCCCGAGAGCGCGAAGGCCTCGTCGACCAGCGCCTCGCCCTCCTCGATCTCGCTCTCGACGACCAGATACTCCTCGTCCTCGCCGTGGACGAGCTTGTACCGCGTGTTCCCGAGGTACTCGACGCGCTCGATGCGACGGAGGTCCGCCCAGTCGAGGCGGTGCAGCGGCCTGCCCTCGTGGAGCGCGAGCGCGCCGGACCGTGTCAGCACGATCGACGTCGCCGTGCCGCGCCACGTCAGCATCACCACGGGCACCATGATCGTCGTGACCACGGCGCCGAAGAGGCCGAAGCCCACCAGCTCGGTGATGCCGAAGACGAACCCGACGATGAGCGCGACGAGCGTGACCAGCAGCGGCAGGGCGAACGAGGCGTTCTGCCACCAGTAGGAGGGGTTCGGGAACACGCGCACCACGTCCGGGAGTGCCCGCACGACCGCCGCATCCTGCCGGCGCACGTTCGACTCAGAGGTCTCGTCCATGCGCTCCATCATCGCCGCTCCTCGAAGGACGGGGAAACCTCACGGGATGCAGTAGTAATCCCTCTGTGTCATTGCCGCGATGTCCGGCACCGGCGAAGATGGCAGTTCGGCGCCAGTGGCGCTGTCCCGGGGGGGAATCTGTGGCGAGCGCCGTCCTCACGCCAGACGGGTCGACTGCGAGCATCGCCGGCGCACGAAGCGACCGGCGTATCTGGCGTTACCTCTACCTGTACCGCGCGCAGTACATCACGGGCTTCGTCGCGCTCGTGGTCGCGACCGTGCTCGCCCTCATCCCGCCGCTCGTCGTGAAATACGCCGTCGACGACATCGTCGCGGCGGTCGAGGGGCGGGGCGACGCGACGACGCGGACGCTCCTCTGGTACGGCGCGATCATCATCGGCACGGCTGCCGTCGAGGCGGTGCTCCGCTACTACTCGCGCCGCGTCGTCTCCGGCAGCGCCCGCCACATCGAGTACCGGCTGCGCGAGGACCTCGCGTGGCATCTGCTCTCGCTGGACCAGAAGTTCTACGTGCAGGCGCGGACCGGCGACCTGATGTCGCGGCTCACGAACGACCTACAGGCGGTACGTGACTTCATCGGGCCGTCCGTGGTGGACATCAGCCGCTCGATCGTCGTCCTCATCGCCGGGTTCGCGTTCATGCTCTTCATCGACGTGCGGCTGACGCTCATCGCCTTCGCGTACCTCCCCGTCGTCATCGTCCTCATGGCGTACTTCGAGACGAACGTCGAGAAGCGGTTCTTCGAGGTCCAGGAGCAACTCGCCGAGCTCACCGAGCGGTCGCAGGAGAACGTCTCCGGCATCCGCGCGATCAAGGCGTACGCGCAGGAAGAGGCGGAGATCGCCACCTTCGCCCGCGAGAACGAGGAGATGAAGCGTCGCGCGATGCGGCTCGGCGTCTACCAGGCCGCCCTGCTCCCCACGATGATGGCGCTGACCGCAGGCGGGACGCTGCTGCTGCTGTGGTTCGGCGGGCGAGACACCGTCTCCGGCCGGATCACGGAGGGCGACTTCGTCCAGCTCGTGCTGGTGATGTCGATCCTCGCGACGCAGCTGATGTCCGTGGGCTGGGTGGTGGCGTCCGCGCAGATGGGCGTCGTCGCCATCCGGCGGATCAACGAGGTGCTGCGCACGTCGCCGGGGATCGCCGATCCGGAGCATGCTGAACCGTTCGACGTCGCCGAGGGCCGCCTCGAACTGCGCGGCGTCACCGTGCGGTTCGGCGAGACGCCGGTGCTCCGGGACATCAACCTCACGGTCGAGGCCGGCGCGACGGTCGCGATCGTCGGCGCGACCGGCCAGGGCAAGACGACGCTCGCGAACCTCGTGCCGCGGCTGATCGATCCGGACGAGGGCACCGTCTTCCTCGATGGCCGCGACATCCGCACCATCGCGCTCGCGGACCTGCGACGTCAGATCGGCTTCGTGCCGCAGGAGTCGTTCCTGTTCTCGGAGTCGCTCCGCGAGAACATCTCCTACGGCCGCGACGACGCCGACGACGCATCGTACGAGCAGGCGATCGCCACGTCGCAGCTCGCGAAGGACCTCGAGCAGCTCGGGGACGGCATCCACACGGTCATCGGCGAGCGTGGCACCACGCTTTCGGGGGGCCAGAAGCAGCGCGCCGCGATCGCGCGCGCCCTCCTCAAGGACCCGCCGGTCCTGATCCTGGACGACGCGCTCTCCCATGTGGACACCCACACCGAGGAGGAGATCCTCCGACGGCTGCATGACTACATGCGCGGCCGGACGACGCTGGTCATCGCGCACCGCACGTCCACGCTCCGCTCGGCGGACCGCATCGTCATCCTGGAGGATGGCCGCATCTCCGAGGAGGGCGCTCACCACGAACTGCTGCGCCGGGGCGGCGTCTACAGCCGCATCTACCGGGAGCAGCTGGCGCTGGAGCGCCGCCAGGAGGATGTCGAGGCCCGCCTCGTCGAGCCGGGCGCGCCGCGGACGCCGGACGGGGACGCCTCGTGAGCTTCTACGAAGAAGAGGAGACGATCGGCAAGGTGTACGACCGGCGCATCGCCGGGCGCCTGATGTCGTACCTCAAGCCGTACCGGACCCAGGTGGCCATCGCGACGGCGCTCATGATCGTGGTCGCCGCGCTCGAGATCGCCCCGATCCTCCTCGTGCGGTACGCGATCGACGAGCAGATCCGGCAGGGGCGGACGGACGAGCTCGGGTTCGTCGTGATGATCTTCCTCGCGACGCTGCTCGTGGGGTTCGTACTGCGGTTCATCCAGATGTACCTGACGTGGTGGGTGGGCCAGCGCTTCATGGTCGACCTGCGGATGCAGCTGTTCAGCCACATCCAGCACCTGTCGGTGGCCTACTTCGACCGCAACCCGGTCGGCCGCCTCGTCACCAGGCTCACCGGCGACGTGCAGCAGATCGAGATGGTGATCTCGCAGGGCATCATCCAGATCATGACCAACCTGCTGATGGTCACGGCGATCGTGGCGGTCCTGTACGCCCTCAACTGGTGGCTCGCGCTGATCATGACGGTGTTCGTGGTGCCGCTGATCTACCTCGTGCGGCTGTTCGCCGCGGCGCAGCGTCAGGCGTTCCGCGATCAGCGCATGTGGATGGCGAGGATCAACGCCTACCTGAACGAGCTGATCACGGGCGTCGCGATCATCCAGCTGTTCAACCGCCAGCGACGCAACATGCAGTACTTCGACCAGCGCAACAGCGGGGCGCTGGAGGCGAACCTCCGCGTCCTGTTCTGGTACGCGGTCTTCGAGCCGACGGTCGTCATCTTCAACGCCGTGACGGTCTCCGCGATCATCTGGGTCGGCGGCGGCGCATCCCTCGAGGGGTCCGTGTCCATCGGCACGCTCGTCGCGTTCATCTCGTTCATGCAGCGCTTCTTCTGGCCGATCCGCGAGCTCTCCGAGCGCTACACGATGATCCAGGGCGCGATGGCGTCCGCGGAGCGGATCTTCGGCGTCCTCGACGAGCCCGAGGAAGTCCTCGACGAGGAAGGCGCGGTCCCGCTCGCGGGCGTGCGCGGCGACATCCGCTTCGACCACGTCTGGTTCGCCTACGAGCCGGACGACTGGGTGCTGAAGGACGTGGACTTCACCATCCCGGCGGGCCAGAAGGTGGCGATCGTTGGCGCGACCGGCGCCGGCAAGTCCACCACGATGGCGCTCCTGAGCCGCTTCTACGACGTGCAGCGCGGGGCGATCACGGTGGACGGCGCGCCGATCCGGAGCCTGCCGCAGCGCTGGCTACGCCGCCACGTCGGCGTGATGCTCCAGGACCCATGGATCGTGAGCGACACCGTGGAGGAGAACATCCGCCTCCGGGACACCTCGATCAGCACGGAGCAGATCCACGCGGCCGCCGAGGCGGTAGGCGCCTCGAAGTTCATCGGGCGGCTGCCGGACGGCTACCAGACCGTGCTCGCGGAGCGCGGCGCGAACCTCTCGACCGGCCAGAAGCAGTTGATCGCCCTCGCGCGGGTGGCGGCGTTCAACCCGGAGATCGTCCTCGTGATGGACGAGGCGACGGCGAGCATCGACCCCGAGACCGAGGAGACGATCCAGACCGGCCTCGACCGGGTGATGGCCGGTCGTACCGCCCTGATCATCGCGCACCGCCTGAACACGATCCGCGCGGTCGACCGCATCATCGTGCTCCACCTCGGCGAGGTCGCCGAGGACGGATCGCACGATGAGCTCATGGCCCTCGGCGGGATCTACGCGCGGCTGTACGAGCTCCAGTACCAGGTACAGGCCGGCGTCTGAGGGCGGACGGGCGACCTCGAACTACGTCCCCGTGAACTCACCCTTGCGCTGCTCGCGCCAGGCGGCGCGCTGCTCGGCGTGGT
>CAYPYF010000010.1:21198-43659 GCA_964414675.1 uncultured Dehalococcoidaceae bacterium | reverse complement strand
GTTCACGGCACGACGGGAGAGCGCGAGGCCGTGCGACTCGGTGCGGAGGGCGGCCTCGAGGTCCTGCGCGAGGTTCCACTGGATCACGCGCTTGCCGTTGCGCACGGCCAGTGGCGGAAGCTTCGACATCTGCTCGGCCACCTCGATCGCGGTGTCGAGCACCTGCTCCTGCGGGACGAGGCGGTCGAGGACGCCGATGCGGTAAGCCTCCTCGCCGAAGAGGTCACGGTTGGTGGTGAAGAGGTCCATCGCGCGGGAGTAGCCGGCGACGCGCGGCAGGAACCACGAGGTGCCCGAGTCGGGCGAGAGCGCCCGCTCGGCGAACATCACCTTGAAGCGTGTCTGCGGGTGCCCGACGCGGACATCGCAGGCCATCGCGAGGCTGAAGCCGGCGCCGACGGCGACCCCGTTCACGGCGGCGATCGTGGGCTTCGTCATGCGGAAGATGGCCAGCGCCTGCTTCCCCACCCAGCCGTACTGATCGAGGTTGTCGGCCTGGGTCTTCTGGCCGTCCGGGGGAGGCGCATCGCCACTGAGGTCGGCGCCGGCGCAGAACCCCCGGCCGGCGCCCGTCAGCACCATCACGCGAAGGTCGTCGTCCGCCTCGATCTCCGCGCAGACGGCGCGAGTGTCCTCCTGCAGGCCGTAGGACATGGCGTTGAGGTACTCCGGGCGGTTGAGCGTGAGGAGTCCGACGTGGCCGCGGCGCTCGAAGATGACGTGCTCGTACTCCATGGCTGGCTCCCTCTTACGACTTCGGCTCTCAGTCTCGGACGGTGAGTTTCGGAAAACTACTCACCGTGGAGACTGCCGTCAACTCCGTTGGCGATCGACGTGTCTGGTGCACGCAGCCCGCCTCTCCCGGAGCGGCGTCAGTCTAGGCGTCCGGGGGAAGCCGCGTGCCCGAGGGCGGTACGATCGACCTCGGTCATTCCGAACCCACCTCAGGAGGACGAGATGTGTCGTTCGATCCAGCGTCTGCGCCCCGCCAAGGGCAGCGAGGACCCGCCGGCCACGCGCGAGGAGATCGAGGCCGCCGCGCGCCAGTTCGTGCGTAAGGTGAGCGGCTTCAGCAAGCCGGCGTCCCACAACCAGGACGTGTTCGACGGGGCCGTCGAGGAGATCACCCTCTCGACGGAACGGCTGTTGGCTTCGCTGCAGCTGCGATAGCTACGCTCGGACAGTGGCCTCCGCAAGCTAAGCAGTCCCCCACCCCAACCCTCCCCCATAAAAGGGGGAGGGGGTCAGAGATCGAAGGGCGAGGCGAAGGCCTCGGCGCGTTACGCCTCGAGGCCGATGTCGCGAAGGAACGCGGTGTTCTCCGGGTCACGCCCGAGGAAGACGCGGAGCATGTCGATGCCGTCCGTGGAGCCGCCGGGCTCGAGGACGATGCGGCGATAGTCGGCTCCGGCGGCCTCGTCGCGCTCGAAGCGCGTGAACATGTCGTCGCCGAAGACGCGCGACCAGAGGTAGCCGTAGTACCCGGCGTCGTATCCGAAGAGATGGCCGAAGCCGCACTGGAAGTGCGTGTCCGGCACGAAGTCGAAGCCGGTGATCGGGTGGAGTTCCTCGGCGATAGCGTCGAGGTCTTTCACGGCCCCGGGGCCGTGGTAGGCGAGGTCGATCCGCGCGAAGTAGACCTGGCGCAGCCACTGCAGGCCGCTGGCGACGTTCTTTGCCGCGACCATCCTCGCGATGAGGTCCTCCGGGATCGGCTCACCGGTGTCCACGTGGCGGGCGAAGCCGCGCAGGACTGCCGGGTCCCAGCACCAGTGTTCGAGCATCTGCGACGGCGCTTCGACGAAGTCGCGCTCGACGGACGTACCGCTGAAGCGGACGAACGGGGCGCGCGTCATCACTTGGTGCAGGATGTGCCCGAACTCGTGGAAGAGTGTCTCTACCTCGGAGTGGCGGAGCAGGCTCGGCACCCCCGGTCCCCCTCCTGAAGTGGTGGGTTTCGTGAAGTTCGCGACGATCGAGGAGACGCCGGGCTCGTAGGTGCCGTCCTCGTTCAGGCGGCCGGGGTGCAGGGTGAACGCGGCAGCGTGACCGTACTTCCCGGGTCGCGGGTGCAGGTCCATGTAGAACGAGCCGATGTGATCGCCCTCGCGACCGGGCGTCGCGTCCTCAACGTGGTAGAGCAAGACATCCGGATGCCATGCCCGGGCATCCTCGACGGGCACGAAGCGGGCACCCACGAGACGCTGATACACCTCGAACATGCCGCGCAGGGTCGCCTCAAGCGGGAAGTACGAGGCGACCTCGAACTGGTCGACGTCGAACTGCTCCTGCGTGACGCGCTGCTGGTAGTAGCGCCAGTCCCAGATGTTCACCGTGGCGGCGGGGTCGCCCGTCTCGGCGCGCTTCGACGCAGTCGCCTCCTCAAGGTCGGCGGTGGCCTTCACCTTCAGCCGCCGCTCCAGATCCACGAGGAAGTCGAGGACGGCGTCCGGCGTCTTCGCCATCTTCGTCTCGATGACGTACGCGGCCCACGAGGCGTACCCGAGCGTCGTCGCCACCTCGTCGCGGACGGCGATCGCCTCGGCGAGGAGCGGTGCGTTCTCCTCGGCGGCCTTGTTGTGGTTCTTCGTGAAGAGGTCGCGCCGGAGTGCCTCGTCGCGCGCGCCTTCGAGGAAGGGGTACATCTCGGGGTAGTCGAGGGAGACGCGGAAACGAGCGCCCTCGGGCGTGTCGACCTCGGTCAGGGTGTCGATGTACGAGTCCGGCATCCCGGCGAGTTGGTCGCGGGTGAGGAGGAGCGCGTCCTCGTAGTCGTCGATGTTGCGGCGGAACCGGGTGCCGAGGTCGACGAGGCGTTCCTTGAGCTCCTGGACGCGCGCCCGGGCCTCGGGCGGCAGCTCGAAGCCGTTGCGGCGGTAGTCGCGCAACGTCCGTTCGAGGAAGCGCGCCGGGACACCCTCGAGCGCGGCGGCCTCGGGCGTCTCGGCGTAGGCACGGACCGCGCGGTAGGTGTCCTCGCGGAAGCCGAGCGTGGTGCCGTAGGTCTCGAGCCGCTGCTCCGACGCCAACGCGGTCGCCCGGAGCGCCTCGTCGGGGTGGACGTAGGCGAGGAACCCGTACCGCCCGCCGGCCCGCCCGAGGACGTTGGCGACCTCGTCCAGTGGCTGCATCGTGTTTGCGAACGTCCGCCGGCCGTCGGGAATGCTCGCGATCCGCGCGAGGATCTCCTCGCACGCCGCGATGGCGCGGTCGGTCGCGGGCTCGATGTCGGCCTCGGTCACCGCGGCGTAGTCGAGCGGGATCTCTGGCATGGCGGTCAGGCGACCCGCAGGCCTTCGAGGATCGCGACGAGCGCCTCCCCGACCCGGCGGCGTTCCGCGGGGGCGTCGGCCGCAGACACGATCATGTGGGACGCCTCGTTCGCGACGCCCCGAAGGAGGTGGGCGAGTTCGTCAGCGGGGAGCGCGTTGGAGACGACACCCTCGGCCTGCATGCCGGAGATCGCGTTCTGGAGCATGTCCAGCGTGTAGTCGAGCTCACGCCACCGGTCCCAGCCAAGCACGGCGGGGGCATCGATCAGGGTGATCCGCTGGGTCGCGGGGTCCATCGAGCGGTTCAGGTACTCGTCGAAACCGGCGCGGAACCGCTCCCAGCGCTCGGTCTTCGTGTTCGAGGCGGCGCGGATGTGCTGGCGGGTCTCCGCCTGGATGTCGACGAAGACCGCCTCGAACAGCTCTCGCTTGTCGCGGAAGTGGTGGTAGAGCGCCCCGCGAGTCACCCCGGCGCGCTGCACGACCTCCTCCGTGGAGGTACCGGCGTACCCGGCCTCCGCGAACAGCGCGCGCGCCACGCCGAGGAGCGACCCGCGAGTGCGATCGGACTGCTCGGCCTTGCGGCTGCGTACCTCTGTGTCAGGTCGGGAGGACGGGGAGGCAGGCGCCTCGGCGGCTGGTTCGCCGCTGCTCGCCGCCATCAGCGAGCGGTCGAGGCGGATGCGTCGGCGGTCTCCGGGACGGGCAGCCAGCGGTCGGCCCATTCGGAGAGGCAGTCGATCACCGGAGCCAACTCGTGGCCCATCGTCGTCAGGTGGTACTCGACCCGGCCGGAGTCCGGGTGGGCCACGCGCTCCACGAGGCCCTCGTTCGTGAGTTCCTTGAGGCGCTCGGAGAGCAGCCGATCAGAGAGGCCGGGGACGGTGGACGCGATGTCGGAGAAGCGGGTACCGCCGGCGAACATCGCGCGGAGGATCGCACCGGTCCAGCGTCGTCCCACCAGTTCCACGGCGTGGTGGAACCGAGGACAGAACGCGGACAACGATTCGAGCTCGCTCGTCTCTTCCATGATCGTCCTCATCGTACTCCCCTGCCCTAGCGTCGTCAGCGTCAGAGATCCTCGAAGGGTGCGGTAGGATGCCTCCGCGCTGCGAGTGATGGCGGCGCGCAGGAGAGCAGGCCCGCCCGCATGACCGATCCCACCGACCACCGACCGAGTACCCCTCTCACCGCCGACGAACTCGCCGCGATCGCGAAATGGCCGACCCCGGCGCTCGCGAACGCCATCGAGACGTTCAACATCCGCTCGAGGGCCACCGGGTTTATGTCGTCTGACATCGTCGGGCGCTTCCCCGAGCTCGGCGTCTCGGTCGGCTACGCCGCCACCTCTCGAATCCGCGCGAGCATCCCCGCGGAGGACGACCCCGAGACCGTGGACCGCGAGGTCTGGACGGACCACATCCTCTCCGTACCCGGCCCCCGCTTCGCGGTCATGCAGGAGATGGACCAGCCCGCCATCGGTTCGTACTGGGGCGAGGTGAACGCCACCCGCCACAAGGCCCTCGGCTGCGTGGGGATCATCACGGACGGCGGGGTACGCGACCTGGACGAGATGCGCGGGATGGGGTTCAACGCCATCTCGAAGGCCGTCCTGGTCTCCCACGCCTACACCCACCTGGTGGGCGTCGGTGGGCCGGTCACCGTCGGTGGCCTCATCGTCCACCCCGGCGACCTGCTGGCGGCGGACCAGCACGGCGTCCTCCAGATCCCGCACGAGATCGCGCGGGAGGTCGCCGCGGCGGCACAACGCGTCGAGGACGA
Organism: uncultured Dehalococcoidaceae bacterium; assembly: GCA_964414675.1. GTDB lineage: Bacteria > Chloroflexota > Dehalococcoidia > UBA2979 > UBA2979 > W-Chloroflexi-9. The sequence goes on along the minus strand of CAYPYF010000010.1, from coordinate 38,605 downwards.
CGAGCGCAAGATCATCGGCTTCTACCGCAACCCGAACTACCAGCCCGGCGACCGCGACGGTGGTCGGTACCCCTAGTGCGTGCCGTCGTCTGCCACGCCTGGGCCGACCTCGATGCCCTCGCGGTCGAGGAGGTGCCTGCGCCCGAGCCCGGTGAGGGCGAGGTCCTGATCGACGTGCATGCCGCGGGCGTGAACTTCGCCGACCTCCTGATCGTGAAGGGCGAGTACCAGCACAAGCCTCCGTTCCCGTTCTCCCCGGGCGCCGAGGCGGCCGGCGTCGTCACCGCGGTCGGTGCGGGCGTCGACACCGTCGAGGTCGGACAGCGCGTGCTCGCGATGCTGGACCACGGCGGGTACGCCGAGCAGGTCGTGGCGCGCAGCCACGAGGTGACGCCGATCCCGGACGGGATGGACTTCGAGACCGCGGCGACGTTCCCCGTGGTCTATGCGACCTCGCACCTCGCCCTCGGACATCGCGCCCGCCTCCAGCCCGGCGAGGTGCTGCTCGTCCACGGAGCGTCGGGCGGTGTAGGCCTCACCGCCGTCGAGGTCGGCAAGGCGATGGGCGCAACCGTGATCGCAAGCGCCTCGTCGGCCGAGAAGCTCCAGGTCGCGCGCGAACACGGCGCGGACCACCTCATCAACTACGCCGAGGAGGACATCCGCGAGCGCGTACTCGCCCTGACCGGCGGGGCGGATGTGGTGTACGACCCGGTCGGTGGGGACGCCTTCACGGCGTCGCTCCGCTGCATCAATCCCGGTGGTCGGATCCTCGTGATCGGGTTCGCGAGCGGCACCATCCCGCAGATCCCGGCGAACCACCTGTTGGTGAAGGACGCCTCGGCGCTCGGGTTCAGCCTCACCCAGCTGCGCCAGCACCATCCCGAGGCCGTCCGGGATTCGATGCGCGAACTGCTCGCGTGGGTGGAAGACGGACGCCTGCACCCGCTGGTGTCCAGCACCGTACCGTTCGAGGCGTTCGCGGATGCGATGCGCCTCCTCCGCGACCGTCGTTCGACGGGGAAGGTCGCGATCCGGATCCGCTAGCGTCTCGCGACGGCTACGGACTCGCGCGTCTCCGCTCCAGTCGCAGCAGTGAACGGCCAGCGCGGCCGGAGGCGCTTCAAGCGCCTCCACGGCGCGGTCCCGCACCACAGAACGGCCTGCGGCGTGGCATTGAGCCAGACTCGACGCGTGACCCGGGATGGAGGGCTAACTCCGGATCGAGAGGCCTGCCTCGGAGTCGGGGTCGACGACCACGGCGGTCTTGCCTTCGAGCCAGTTGAGCAGGTCGGCGCCCACCAACTCGCGCCGCCAGCCGCCGAGGAGGGGCAGGTCCGGCTCGCGGGAGCGGTCACCGACGAGCCACCAGCCGATCAACTCGTCGATCTCGCGGCGTGTCGCGACGAAGCGCGGTGCGATCTGGGACTCGCGGCAGCGCGCCTGCACGATGCCGCTGAGGATCGCCGGCCACGACTGCCCGAGGTTCGGGACGCGGGGTGGGGCTTCCTCGGCGGGCGGCGGGTCCTCGGCGCCGCGCGTGATCGCGTCCAGCAAGACGCGGCCGTAGCGCTGGGCCGTGCCCTCGCCCAGCCCGCGGACCTCTCGCAGCTCCTGCAGGTCACGAGGTGGCCGGCGGGCGACCTCCAGCATCGTGCGGTCGTTCAGGAGCCAGGAGGGCGGGCGGTTCACCCGCAGCGCCTCCTCCTCGCGCCAGGTCGCGAGGGCACGGAGGGCGCCCTGTCCGGAGGCCGTTCCAGCCTCGGACGCGGCGGTACATCTCCTCGGGCGGGGTACGCTCGGCCCAGGTCTCGGCGAGGCGGTCGCACTCCTCCATCACCCAGGGGAGGCGTCCCTGCCCCTCGAGGTCGCCGCGCAGGAGGCGCCAGGCGCCGGGGAGGTAGCGGACATCGTCCAGGGCGTAGCGGATCTGGTCGTCCGTCAGCGGGCGGCGCGACCACTCGGTGAACTGCGAGCCCTTGTCCAGGACCACGCCGGCCATCCGCTCCACCAGCGGCCCGTACCCGATCTGGTCGCCCAGGCCGAGGAACGCGGCGGCGATCTGCGTGTCGACGATCCTGCGCCCGCGGACGCCGAACACGGCACCCACCAGCGCCAGGTCCGCCTGGGCGGAGTGGATCATCGTCTCGACGTCGGGGTCGCCGACGAGCTGCGCGATGGCCGTCGCGTCCACCTTCAAGGGGTCGATCGCGCGGACCTCGGGCGCCTCAGGGTCGCCCCAGCCGACCTGGACGAGTGAGAGCTCCGCGACGTAGCGGCTCTCCGTCATGAACTCCAGGTCGAGGGCGAAGGAGCCAGCACCTCGGATCGCGTCGGCGATTGCGGCGACCTCGGCGGGGTCGTCGATCAAGGCTGCAACCGGCTCCGTAGTCACGGCGGGACGATAACACGCCGGTTCGGCACGCTCTCGGTCGCCCTCGCTCGGAGGGCGGCGTCGCCGTGCGCCAAGCGCCGGTCCAGATATGCCGGAATGCCGTGCCAAAACCCGGTCGACGGCGTCGTACGGTGGATCCGGCCACCGTGGCCCATCGTGGCGATGCATGCACGGTGGTGACTGGAGGCAACTCATGAACCTCTTGGAGAAGATCCGCGCGCTCTTCGGGGGCGACAGGGCATCGCGCCAGACCTCAGAGCAGCAGGAGGTCGACCGCGCCGAAGCCGACCGGGCCTTCGAGGCAATGACGCGCCGTCGCTGACGGTACGGCCGCGGCGCTCGATGCCCGGTCGCTGGCATCCTCCGCCGGCATCCGAGAGGGCGTATCCTCGCTCCCGTCTCGGCACCCCTGTCTCCGCTGTCGGCAGCAGGGCGAACGTCCCTCGGGTACGGTTCACAGTCGTGGCATAATCGCCCGGACGGTCCGCCGGGTCGCTGCGTCCACGTGCGCTTGCAGTGACACTGGGTGACGGGGCAGATCGACCAGAGCGGGAAGCGCCCGGGACACCCAGTGCTGGATCAGTGCTGACGTGCCGTGCGGAACGACTCGATTGCAGAGAGGATGCCTGATGCAGGCAGTGAAGTACGCGCGTGCCTCGTCAGTCGACGAAGCCGTGCAGATGCTCCGCGACGGCGGAGAGGTAGCGCGGGTCCTCGCGGGGGGCACCGACGTGATCGTCCTCGCCCGCGAGCGACGGCGAGACATCGATCTCTTCGTCGACGTGAAGCACATCCCCGACCTGATCGGCATCAGCTACTCGGCCAGCGACGGCCTCTCCCTGGGCGCGGCGACGCCGCTGTACCAGGTCTACAACCACGCGGACGTGAAGGCGCACTACGCCGCCCTCGTCGAGGCGTCCCACGTCATCGGCGGGACGGCGATCCAGGGCCGCGCATCCCTCGGCGGCAACCTCGCGAACTCCTCGCCCGCCGCGGACGGCATCCCCGCGATGATCGCCCTCAGCGGCGTCGCCCACCTCGCCGGCCCGAACGGCAAGCGCGACGTCGCGATTTCCGACTTCTGCACCGCCCCGGGCCGCAACGTCCTGGAGGCCGGCGAGTTCATCGTCTCGCTCTCGTTCCCGGCGCCTGCGGCTCGGAGCGGGTCCGCCTGGGAGCGGTTCATCCCGCGGAACGAGATGGACATCGCCGTGACGAACGCCGGCGTCTATCTCGCGCTGGACGGCGACACCGTGGCCGCCGCCCGCATCGCCATCGGCGCCGTCGCGCCGACCCCGCTGGACGTCCCGGCCGCGGCCGAGGCGCTCATCGGGAAGCCGCTGACGGACGAGACGATCGAGGCCGCCGCGAACGCCGCGAAGGCAGCCGCAAAGCCGATCTCTGACATGCGCGGCTCTGAGCAGCAGCGCAAGCACCTGACGGGTGTCCTGGTCACGCGGATGATCCGCAAGGCCGCAGCCCGCGCACGCGGTGACGAGTAAGGGCGAGGAGTAACGAATGACCACCGACGAACGCCTGATCATTACGTCCACCATCAACGGCGAGGAGCGCCAGTGGCTCTCCTCCAGCCGTGACTCGCTGCTGGAAGCACTCCGCGAGCGCCTGGGCCTGACCGGGGCCAAGGAGGGCTGCAACAACGGCAACTGTGGCGCCTGCTCCGTCCTCATGGACGGCCGCGTCGTGAACTCCTGCCTCGTCATGGCGGCGGAGTGCGAGGGCGCGAACATCACGACGGTGGAGGGCCTCGCCGAGGGCGAGAACCTGCACCCGCTCCAGACCGCGTTCCTCGAGGAAGCCGCACTGCAGTGCGGCATCTGCACGCCGGGGTTCCTGATCTCCTCGAAGGCGCTGCTGGACTGGAAGCCGGACCCCTCCGAGCAGGAGATCCGCTTCTGGCTCGCCGGCAACCTCTGCCGCTGCACCGGGTACGACAAGATCATCCGCGCCGTCGAGAAGGCCGCGGCGGAGATGCGCTCGTAACGTCATCGGTGCACGCTGGTCGCACTCCTGAGCGGGGTGCGGCCTGACCCTCACGGATCACACGAAGGAGGCCTCCGTGGTCGCCACTCCTGAGAAGCCCAACTACAAGGTCATCGGCACCCGCCCCGTCCGTCCGGACGGCGTGGACAAGGTCACCGGGCGCGCCGAGTACGGTGCGGACGTGAAGATGGAGGGGCTCCTCTACGGCGCCGTCCTCCGCAGCCCGCACGCCCACGCGCGCATCAAGCGCATCGACACCTCGAAGGCGGAAGCGCTGCCGGGCGTGAAGGCCGTGGCGACGCACGCGGACTTCCCGAAGCAGGAGGCCGGCTCACTCGACCTCGGCGAGGGCTCGGCGAACCCGCTCTGGCTCGTCGAGAACGTGCTCGCGGGCGAGAAGGTGCTCTACCACGGACACGCCGTCGCAGCCGTCGCCGCGACCGAGCTCCACATCGCCGAGGACGCCATCGCCCTCATCGAGGTCGAGTACGAAGTGCTGCCACACGTCATCGACGTGCGGGAAGCGATGCTGCCGAGCGCCCCGATCCTCCTCGAGGGGCTCCGGACCGCGGTGCGCGCCAAGGGCGCTGACACCCCGCAGGACATCCCGACGAACATCGCGCTGCACATGCGCATCGAGAAGGGCGACATCACCCAGGGCTTCGCCGACGCCGACGTGATCGTAGAACGCGAGTTCACGACCTCGCAGGCTCACCAGGGTTACATCGAGCCCCAGAACGGCACCGCCTTCTGGAACCGCGACGGACACCTGACCATCTGGTGTTCCTCGCAGGGCTCGTTCTCGGTCCGCTCCCAGGTCGCCACGCTCCTCGGCATCTCCGAGTCGCGCGTGAAGGTCATCCCGATGGAGATCGGCGGGGGCTTCGGCGGAAAGCTCACGGTCTACCTGGAGCCGATCGCGGCGATCCTCTCGAGGAAGACCAACCAGCCGGTGAAGATGTGGATGCCCCGCGCAGACATCATCCGCGCCACCGGCCCCACCTCCGCCACCCACAACCGCGTCAAGATCGGCGTGACGCGGGACGGCACGATCACGGCCGCCGAGGTCAACCTGGCGTATGCCGCCGGCGCGTTCCCGGGGTCCCCGGTCGGCGCCGGCGCGATGTGCGCCCTCGCCCCGTACGACATCGCCAACCAGCGTGTCGACGGGTTCGACGTGGTGACGAACACGCCGAAGACGCAGGCCTACCGCGCACCCGGCGCCCCGGCCTCCGAGTACGCCGTGGAGGCGACCCTCGACGAGATCGCGGAGCAGCTCGAGATCGACCCGATGGACCTGCGCCTCAAGAACGCGGCGAAGGAAGGCGGCACGAACTCCATGGGCCAGCCATGGCCGCGCATCGGCGCGACCGCGGTGATGGAGGCGATCAAGAACCACCCGCACTACACGAGTGAGCTCCACGGCGACGACACCGGCCGCGGCGTGGCGCTGGGCTTCTGGTTCAACGGCGGCATGGAGTCATCCTCCAACGCCACGGTGAACTCGGACGGCACGGTGAGCCTCATCCTGGGCTCGGTGGACATCGGCGGGTCGCGGGCGTCGCTCGCAATGCAGCTCGCGGAGACCCTCGGCCTGGGGATAGACGACGTGAACGCCCACATCGTGGACACGGACAGCGTCGGCTGGACGGGCGTGACCGGCGGTAGCCGCACCACGTTCGCCGGCGGCTGGGTCGCCTACGACCTGGGCGAGGAGATCAAGAAGCAGGTCACCGCCCGCGCCGCCCGCATGTGGGAGGTCGAGGCTGACCAGGTCGCGTACGAGGACGGCGTCATCACCGGCCCCGCGGACGCTGACGGCAAGCCGCGCTCCATGACGTTTAAGGAGATCGCGAAACAACTGCAGCGCACAGGCGGCCTCATCGCCGTCTCGGCCACCTCGCGACGGAACACGCAGGGCGCGGCGTACGCCGGGCACATCGTGGACCTGCAGGTGGACCGCGAGACGGGCAAGGTCACGATCCTCCGCTACACGGCGATCCAGGATGTCGGCACCGCGATCCACCCCTCGTACGTCGAGGGGCAGATCCAGGGCGGCGTCGCGCAGGGCGTGGGCATGGCGCTGAACGAGGAGTACTTCTACGACAACGACGGGCACGTCGTGAACGCGTCGCTGCTCGACTACCGGATGCCGGTGGCGAACGACCTCCCGATGATCGAGACGGAACTCGTGGAGGTGCCGAACCCCGGCCACCCGTACGGCGTCCGTGGCGTCGGCGAGGCTCCGATCGTCCCGCCGACCCCGGCGATCCGGAACGCGATCTACGACGCCATCGGCCTCCGGCTCTACGCCACGCCGATGTCGCCACGCCGCATCCTGGAGGAGACGCTGCCCCGCGACGACGCATAGTCGCGGACGGCGTATCCGCACATGCCAACCGTGCACATCCCTGCACACTGGCGAGAGCTCACCGACGGCCGGGCCACCATCCAGGTGCCCGGCCGTTCGCTTGGCGCGGTGATCGAGGCCATCGGCGCGCAGTTCCCGGAGATGCGCCGCGTCCTCCTCGACGAGGGCGCGCTCCGCGGCGAGGTCGCGGTGGCGATCAACTCGGTGGTCACGGAGAACGATCCGCTGGAGCCGGTCGCTGACGAGGACGAGATCTTCCTCATCCCGGCGATTGCCGGGGGCTGACCGCTCGGGCGCCCTCGCGCCACAGTCTCGAATGCGCGGGCCGTGGCGCCCTTGTCATCCTCCACACCGCGTCCTATCGTTACGTCTCGATAGAACATCAGAACTGTTCAGTTGAGCAGACAGCTGATGGATCTGGCGGGGTGTGAAGGTTCACGGATGGAACAGCCGTCACGTCGCCGTGCCACCTCGACGAAGCGCGACCTCCTGCGTGCCGACCTGCGGCGCTCCACGCCCGAGGAGCTCGCGCACGCGATCCACACCCTGCTCGACCAGTCGCGGCTCTCGCACGATGAGCGCCTGCATGCCCTCGCGAGTGCGTTCGTGATCGAGGCCCTCGCCCCGTTCTGGACCGGCGGCCGTGACCCGAACGAAGCCCACGACGCGCTCTGTGCGACGGACACCGAACTCGCGCAGGTGATCGAAGCCCTCGCCCCGATGCTCCTCGGACACATCGAGGTGCACGAGGAGGCGCGCGACGCGATCGCGACGATCGAGTCGATGCTGGGTATCCCTCGGTAGTCGGGCATCCCTCGGTAGACGACCTACGTCGTCGGTCGGTCCAGGAACCGGCCATCCTCGGCACGCGGAAGCGGCTCGACCGCCCTCACGGCCTCCATCTGCAGGGGGCCGTAGATGTGCGGGTACACCCGCGCGGTGTCGTCGTAGCGCCACTCGGCGCTGACTCGCTGCAGGTCCAGCGTCACGAGCAGGTATGAGCGTGAGTCGTCGGCGTAGTACCGGTTCGCGGTCTCGATCACCCGGTCACGTCCATCGGTGCAGTGGATGAAGCCCTCGGACGCGAGGGACGCCGGGCGATAGACGGTCCCGAAGGCGCGTCCAGGCCAGTCTTCCTCCGCGACCAGGTGGTAGGTGAAGCGTGGCAGATGCCCCTCCGACGCCGTCCTCCGGCGACCTATACTGTGATAACTCGTCTACTCAGAGAACTCGTCGCGTACTGATTTCTGACATCCTGCGACGAGAAGATAGCGGGAACGCACGGAGAGGAGCGCGGCATGCCTCGTGCAATCTGGCGCGGCGCCATCTCGTTCGGGATGGTCTCCATCCCCGTCAAGCTCTACACCGCCACCGAAAGCCATGACGTGTCCTTCCGCCAGCTGGCGGAAGAGGACCTGAAGCCGATCAAGTACCTCCGCTGGTCTCCGACCCTGGACCGCGAGGTGCAGTTCGGTGAGATCAAGAAGGGCTACGAGTACGCGAAGGACCAGTTCGTCATCCTGGAGGACGAGGACTTCGAGAACCTCCCCGTGCCGAGCAAGCACACGATCGCGATCACGCAGTTCGTGGCGCAGTCCGAGATCGACCCGGTGTTCTTCGAGAAGCCCTACTACCTCGACCCGGACGAGGCGGGCACCAAGCCGTACACGCTGCTCCTCCGCGCGATGGAGGAGAAGGGGCTGATCGCGATCGGCAAGCTGGCGATGCGGCAGAAGGAGCAACTCGTCGCGATCCGGCCCCACGAGGGCCACCTCACGGTCGAGATGCTCCTCTACCCCGACGAGGTCCGGCCGTTCGAGGGCATCGACGTCTCCGACGTGAAGGTCTCCAAGGACGAGATGAAGATGGCGTTCGCGCTCATCGACATGCTCCACGAGCCATTCGACCCCGCCGCGTTCGAGGATGAGTACCGCGACGTCCTGATGAACATGATCACGACGAAGCTGGAGGGCGGCGAAGTCGTCGTCTCCTCGCCCGAGGAGGCCCCGGCGCAGACGGTCGACCTCATGGCCGCCCTGCGCGCCTCGATCGAAGCTACGAAGTCGCGGAAGACCGGCGGGACGGCCAAAGGCCCCGCGAAGGCCGCGGCGTCCGAGGATGCCGACGAGGACGACGAGGCCGAAGCCGAGGAGAAGCCGAAGCCCAAGCGCGCGACCAGGGCGGCTGCGTCCACGGCCACGCGCAGCCGGAAGAAGACCACCGCCCGATAGCCGGGCGTCCCCATGCCTGCGCGCCGGCGTCCCCCCACTGGCTCCGGAGAGCCCGAGGACGCCGCGACGCCCGCGCCGGAGCCCGGTGCCGCCCTCGAACGGTACGGGGCGATGCGCGACTTCGAGCGCACGCCCGAGCCGGCCGGCATCACGCCCGTCGATGAGGGCGACCCGCACGCTCCGCTCACGTTCGTGGTCCAGAAGCACCGCGCGACGCGCCTGCACTACGACATCCGCCTCGAGGTAGACGGCGCGATGCCCTCGTGGCCTGTCCCGAAGGGGCCGGCCGCCATCAACGGGGAGAAGCGCCTCGCGGTCATGACCGAGCCGCACCCGATGGACTACGCGGTGTTCGAGGGCGTCATCCCGAAGGGCTCCTACGGGGCGGGCGAGGTCATCGTCTGGGACCGGGGCACCTATGCCCCGGACGAACACGGCCCGCCGGTCTTCGAGGACCGCGCCGAGGCTAACCGGCGGATGCGCCAGGCGATCGCGGACGGCAAGGTCTCCGTCACCATGCGGGGACACCGGATGAAGGGCTCCTGGGCCTTCGTCAAGACGAAGCAGTCGGAGGACTCCTGGCTGCTGATCAAGCACCGCGACGAGGCGACGACCGGCGTCGACCTCGCCGAGACGTACGACGACTCGGTCATCACCGGCCTCACGATCGCTGACCTGCAGGGCGGGCGAAAGGTGCCGGCAGATGTCGTCGCGCCCGCCCTCCTCGCCCACCAGGTGAAGGGCGCGAAGCGCGCGCCGGTCCCGAAGTCGGTCGATCCGATGCAGGCCCACCAGACCCGTGAGCCGTTCGCGAACCCTGCGTGGGTCTTCGAGCCGAAGCTGGACGGCATCCGCGCCGTCGCGACCCTCTCAGGGCCTCCAGGAAGCCCCACAGTCCGCCTGGTGACGCGACGAGGGAACGATGTCACCCCGGGCTATCCCGGCATCGCCACGTCCCTCACGAGGCAGCCTGCGAACTCGATGGTGCTCGACGGCGAGATCGTGGCGTTCGACGACCGCGGCGTGCCCTCCTTCGAGCGACTCCAGCAGCGCATGAACCTGACCAACCCGGTCGAGATCAAGCAGGCCGAGAAGGACGTCCCGGTCGTCTACTTCGTCTTCGACCTGCTCTACCTCGACGGGGTCGACCTCCGCGGCGCGCCCCTCGAGGAGCGCCGACGGCTCCTCGAGCAGACGCTGATGCCACAGGGCAACGTCCACCTGGTCGACCAGCTGGAGATGGACGGGCTGGAGGCGTACCAGGCGGTCGTGGACCTCGGGCTGGAGGGGCTCGTCGCGAAGAGGCGAGGGTCGGCGTACACGTCAGGCACCCGCTCGCAGTCGTGGATCAAGGTGAAGCAGCGGACCACCGACGAGTTCGTCGTCATCGGATTCTCCAGAGGACAGAACGCCCGCCTCAAGACCTTCGGCGCGCTCGGGATCGCGACGCGCGACGAGGACGGCAACCTCGTCTCCGTGGGGCGCGTGGGCTCCGGGTTCGACGATGCGACGCTCACGGCGCTCCGTAGACGCCTCGACGAGATGGTCATCGACGAGCCGGCCGTCCCGCTCGCGCCGGAGTGGCGGAAAGACCTTACGCCCGTGCGGCCGGAGCTCGTGGTGGAGGTCGGGTATGCACAAGTCACCTCGGACGGAAACCTCCGCGCGCCGGTCTACCTCCGGCTGCGCGACGACAAGCCCGCCGGCGCCGTGCGATCCGTGCCACTGGTCGCGCCGCCGGCGAGCGCCTCGAACGGGGGCAATATGCAAGACCATGGAGCATCGGTCCTCGAACAGCTCGAGGGGCTCAAGAAGCAGGGCACGATCACCCTCGATGGGCACGACATCAACGTGTCGAACCTCGACAAGGTGATGTGGCCGGAGCACGCAGGGCAGCGGGCGCTGACGAAGCGCGACCTCATCGCCTACTACGCGCGGATGGCGCCCTACATCATCAACCAGGTGCGCGACCGCCCGCTGACCATGACCCGCTACCCCAACGGCGTGGACGGCAAGTTCTTCTACCAGAAGCACGTGGACGACCCACCGCCGTACATCGAGTCTGTCGAGGTGCACACGGAGAGTGGTGGCGGCGACCAGCAGTTCCTGCTCGTCAACAACGTCGCCACGCTCGTCTGGCTCGCGCAGATGGCCGACCTCGCGATCCACACGAGCCTCGCGCGTATCGATCCGGAGCCGGACGGCTACGCGCATCCGCGGGACTTCGGCGGATCGCGCGAACAGGTGGAGCAGTCACTGCTCAACTACCCGGACTTCGTGCTCTTCGACCTGGACCCGTACATCTACCGCGGCGACGAGAAGAAGGGCGAGGAGCCCGAGCTGAACCAACGGGCCTTCGAGGCCACGTGCGAGGTCGCCGCGTGGCTGAAGGAGCTACTCGACTCTGCAGCGCTCTCCTCGTTCGTGAAGACCTCCGGCGCGACGGGGCTGCACATCTACGTCCCCGTGCTTCGCCAGTACGAGTACGAGACGATCCGCGAGGTCGCCCACACGCTGGGGGCGTTCCTCGTGCGGGCGCACCCGAAGGAAGTCACGACGGAGTGGGCGAGCGAAAAGCGGCGCGGCAAAGTCTTCTTCGACGCGAACCAGAACGCACGTATCAAGAACCTCGCGTGCGCCTACTCACCCCGCGCGAAGCCCGGCGCGCCGGTCTCGATCCCGCTCAAGTGGACCGAGTTGGGGAAGGTCTACCCCTCCGAGTTCACGATCCTCAACGCGCACGAGCGTGTCGAGAAGGTCGGTGACCTCTGGGCGAACATCCTCGACGCGAAGCACGACCTCGTGGCGCTGCTCGGCGAGTAGCGCGCGTACGAGTGATCGAGGTCAGCGCGCGCCGGTCTCGCGCTGGAACTCGACGAGTGAGCGCCGCTGCCAGCCCTCGGCGTCGAAATTCTCCGGCGACAACCACGCTTCGAGGGCATCGCGACGGGCCGGCCACTCGGCGTCGGTGATCGAGAGCCAGGTCGTGTCCCGGTTCCGCCCCTTCACGACGATGGCCTGTCGGAACGTGCCCTCGAAGGTGAAGCCGAGTCGCTCCGCCGTGCTCCACGACGGCACGTTGTGGCTGTCGCACTTCCACTCGTAGCGGCGGTACCCGTACTCCTCGAAGGCGCGCCACATCATCAGGTACATCGCCTCCGTGGAGGCCGTCGTGCGCTGGAGGGCCGGCGAGAACGCGAGGTGGCCGACCTCGATCACGCCGTTCGCCGGATCGACCCGCAGGAATGACGCCTGGCCGATCGCCTTCCCGGTCGCCTCGTCGATGATCGCGTAGAACTGCGGGTCGCTCGTCGCCGACCACGCGGCGATCTGCGCGCGATGCGCCTCGGGCGACTCGAACGGGCCGTACGGGAGGTAGGTCCACGTGCGGCCCTCGAGGTCGGCGGCGAACGCCTCGATGAGGTCTTCCGCGTGGCGTGCGACATCGAACGGCTCGAGGCGGCAGGTGCGGCCCTGCATCGTCGAGCGGGCCGGGAACGCCCTCGGCGACCACCCGTCGACGGCGACGCCGATGGGCTGTCCAAGGGCGTTCGTGCGGGGCGCAGGCTGGACGTGCATGGCGATCTCACAACTCCGAGGCGGACGAGATGAACGGGCATCGTACGGGCGAGACACGACCCCGCCAACGTCAGCGGTTCCCCGCCTCCGCATGGGGGTTCCCCCTGATTCGTCGCGGTGGCGCCACCTCATAGCGTTGTCCCGTAGACCGACCCCCGCAGTCCTGAGGTGAGGCATGCCGCAGCGACCGTTCCTGATCCCCACCTGGGCGCCCGTGGCTGCCGCCGTGGCGATCCTCGTCTGGGGCGCCAGCATCTGGTGGATGGTTGCCACGCTCCCGACCGGTGGCGACACGAGCAGCATCGAGGACGTCCTCGACGCCGTCGTCGCTGAGCTCGAGTCGGCGAACGCCTCGATCGAGATGCTCGAGATGCAGCTCGCCGCGGTCGAGGAGGAGCGCATCGCGCTCGTCGCGCGGATCGAAGGCCTCGAGAGCCGCGGCCCGGTCGACAATGCGTTCCAGATGTCGACGTCCGACTCGGAGGGCGCGGAAGCCGAGACCGACGGCGACGCAAGCGATCCGGAGGACAGCCCGTTCTTCACGGACGGCGCGGACCGCTACAACTGCCGCGACTTCACCTCGATCGCGGACGCCCAGGAAGCGCTGGACGTGAACCGCCCCGGCGACCCGAACCACATCGACGGGAACAACAACGGCCAGGCCTGCGAGGACTTCAAGTACCCGGCGGCGCCTGCTGCGACGCCGACCGTCACCGCGCCCTAGGCGAGTCGGGCCTCAACTCACGTCCGCGAGGCCTGAGCGGACCGCGCTCGCGACCTTCACCGCATCGGCGACCGCCGCCACATCGTGCACCCGCACGACGTGCGCACCCCAGTACGCGGCGAGCGAGTTGAACGCGACCGTGGCCTCCAGCAGCCCGTCCTGATCCTGCCCGTACGGCCGTCCGAGGAGCTCCGCGAGGAACCCCTTCCGTGACGCCGAGACCAGCACGGGGTACCCCTCCGCCACGAGGGCGGGGAGTCCCCGGAGGAGCGCGGCGTTGTCGGCGGCGGAACGTCCGAAGCCGAAGCCCGGATCGAGCCAGACCTGGACGCCCTGCGCCTTCAGCGCCTCTGCGCGCCGCACGAGGTCGGCGCGCACTTCGCCCTCGATATCCGCGTACTGCTGGCTCACCTCGCGGTGGTGCTTCGGGTCGCCGCGCATGTGCATCACGCAGCCCGGGATGCCGAACTCGCGCGCCACCTCGGCCATTCCGGCGTCGGCGAACCCGGTGACGTCGTTGAGCAGGTGCACGCCCGCCTCGGCGGCCGCGCGTGCCACCTCCGGCGTCCACGTGTCCACGGAGGCGATGAGCCCTGCACCCACCACGGCCTCGATCACGGGTACGACGCGCTCGATCTCCTCGGAGGCACTGAGGTCGGCCGCACCGGTGGCCGTGGAGTGCGCGCCGATGTCGATGATCTCGGCGCCCTCGGCTGCAAGCGTCTGCGCGCGCCCGAGGGCATCCGCGACGCCGACGCGCGAGAAGGCCACCGGGGAGTCGTCCGAGACGTTCAGGATGCCCATCACCGCCGTGCGGTTGGTGACATCGATCTGCCGGTCACGAAGGGTCAGGATCATCGGTCCTCCGGGCGCCGATCGAGTGTAGGAGCGTTGCCGGTGACGGTCGCCGCGGCCTACGCTCGCCTCCTTCCGATGTCGCCCTCGCAGCCTGACAGGTCCCGCATGACCGCCGAGCCCGCGCCCCTTGCCATCGACGGTGGCGCGCCCGTCCGCACCGCGCCGTGGCCCGTGCCCGCCGAGGTGACACCGTCGTCTGACCCGAACCCGGTCGCCACCTTCGAGGCGGAACTCGCGGCCCGCCTCGGCCTCACGGCCGCCGCGGTGATCGTCTGCGCTGACGCGCCCGAGGCGTACCGCCTGGCGCTCTCGATCATCGACCCGAACGCTCGAGGCGATCGGACGGAGGTGGTCGTCCCCGACCTCCTCGCGCGCCAGGCGGCGGACGCTGCTCACGACCTCGGATGGACCGTCGTACCGGGCGAGGTCGACGCGGACACGGCTGCGCTCTCGGTGCGCGGCCTGGCACGGGCGATGGGCGATCGGACCGCCCTCGCGGTCGTGCACCACACCTTCGGGCATCCGGCGGTCATGGCCGAACTCGCGCGGCTCGCCAACGACCGTGGCGTCGCGCTCGTCGAGGACATCTCGGGCGCCCTCGGTGCGTCGTTCCGCGGCACGGAGGCGGGCCGGATGGGCGCCGCCGCGGTGCTGGTCGGGCGGCCGGGGGACCCGATCACGCGCGGCGCCGCGGTGATCGTGCCCGACGAGGCGACCGCTGCGCGCCTCCGCCCTTCCGCGGGTGTCCCCGACGAGGACGACGTGCAAGGCGCCCTCGCGGAGCTACGAGGCCTCGATGAGGCGCTCCATCATCGACGTCAGCTCGCGTGGGAGCTCACGTTCCGCCTGCGGGGCCTCCGCGGCGTCGTGGCCCTTCCGCACAACCGCTGGGTGCACCACGCCTACTCGCGTTATGTCATCCGCCTGCGACACCTGGTATGGAAGCGATCGCAGGAAGACACGGTCGCGGCGCTCAGAGCCGAGGGCATCCCGTGCGAGATCGCGTGTGACGCGCCGCTCCACCAGGACGCGGCGCTCCTCGCGCCACTGTCGGGCGACGTGCGGGTGGGCGAAGATGTGTTTCCCATCGCCACGCGCCTGCCGGGTGAGCTCCTGGCGATCCCGCTGGCGGGGGATCTCACGTCGCGAGACATGGACCAGGTAGCGGACGCGCTCCGCAAGATCGAAGCGGGAAGTCTATGACCGAACCCGAGTCCGCAATCGTCGGTGTGGACTTCACCGCCTCGACCCTCCGTCTCATCCTCGGGCGGTTGGACGGCGAGGTCCTCCGGCAGGAGGAGCACCCGCTGCCGCCGCTGGACGACGAGGCCGCGTGGTCCTGGGAGGTCGGGGGACGCATCTCCTCACTCTTCGCCGCGGACGGCGGGAAGCGCTATGCGCTCGGCATCGGCGTCGCGTGCCCGGGCACGGTGGACCCGGTCGCGGGACGCCTCGAGGAGTGCCTGTCCAACGAGGAGTGGGACGGCCTGAACGTGGTCGCGTCGCTGCGTCAGCACATCGACGCGCCGATCGTCGCGCTGGGGCGCGTGGAGGCCGCCCTGCGGGGTGAGGCAGCCGCGGGGAACGCCTCCGGCACGTTTGACGCGATCTACGTCTCGCTCCTGGACGGGCCGGCCGCCGCCGTGATGACCAGCGGGCGGGTCATCGGTGGGGCGAACCACCGCGCGGGCGCCCTCCCCGCGTTCCCTGAACTGGAGCTCGGTCGCCCACTGGCCGGCGAGGACCTGGAGCAGGCGACCGCGCTTCTCGCCGACCTCGCGTGCCTCGTGGACCCGGGGGTCGTGCTCGTCCACGGACTGCCCGAGCACACGGACGCGCTCATCCCGGTGCTGCAGCGCGTGCTGAACGAGGTGCTGCCCGGCGCGCAGGTCGCCTCGGGGGCCCTCGGCGAGAGAGCGGCGCTCTTCGGCGCGCTGAAGGCGGCGGCGATCGTCGCCTACGAGGGGACGCGCGCCGATGACGAGTCCTGAGAGCCGCAGCAACCGCGCACAGCCCATCCACCTCGAGCTCCGCAGGCCGGACGCGGGCACCCTCCTCGGGTCGATCGCGTGGGTGATGGGCGCGCTGCAGATCATGCGCGACCGCGCGCACGCCGAGGGCGTCCACGACGGCACCGAGTACGACCTGCTCTACCAGAAGCTGCAGCCCCGACTGGAGCGCATCGTGGAGCAGGTGGCGAAGGCGCGCGAGGCCTCGATGACCCGCCCGGAGTTCGAGGAGGGCGTGGACAGCGCCTACCAGGACATCCGTGAGGCCTTCGAGCAATGGATCCACCTCACTGCCATCGACACGCTGGGCGCGGCCGTGGCCGCGCACCTGGACGACGACGAAGAACTCGAGTTCGACGACGACGATGAACCGCTCGGGGCCAATGAGCCTCAGTAAACCGACCGACCCGACTCGCGACGACACCACCTACGTCCTGGCGCTGACCGGGCCGGCCGGCGTCGGCAAGACCACGCTCGCCTTCGAGGTCTCGCGTCAGCTCACGGCGATGGGCGTCGAGCACGCGACGATCGATACCGACCACCTCGACATGCTGTCGCCGCCTCCGGCCCCCGCCGTCCTGACCGAGGTGAGCGTGCGCAACCTCGGCGCGGTGTGGTCGACGTTCCACGCGCTCGGCTATCGACGGCTCGTGCTCGCGGTGACCGCACCCGACCTGCAGGAGGTCCGCCGCAGCTGGCTGGAGCGGGCGATCCCTGGGGCCGAGATCGCGTTCATCCGCCTGGAGGCGCGGCGGGAGTCGCGACATGCGCGGCTGCGACAGCGGGAGATCGGAAGCGGCCTCTCGCAGCACCTGACGTCCAGCGACCGGGTCGCAGCGAGCATCCAGCGCGCTGCCGAGGACGTGCCGACGCTCTCCACGGATGACCAGGGCCTCATCGACGTCGCGCGAGCCGCCCTCCACCTCGCGGGCTGGCCGCACCCCGACTCATAGGGAGCGCGCCAGTCAGTCCCGACCCCGCGCCCCGGGCTAGTACCCGCGGTATCGCGAGGCGAGCGGGAGGCGGCGGTCGCGTCCGAACGCTCTCGGCGTGATCTTCACGCCCGGCGGGGACTGGCGACGCTTGTACTCGTTGCGGTTGATCATGTCGATCACGCGCCGCACGAGGTCTTCCGGGTACCCCCGGGCCACGATGGCCTCGACGGACAGGTCCTCCTCGACGTATCCAAGGACGATCGGGTCGAGCTGTCCGATACCGAAGAGCACCGTGTGGATCGAC
>CAYPYF010000010.1:16769-21188 GCA_964414675.1 uncultured Dehalococcoidaceae bacterium | reverse complement strand
AAGGACGATCGGGTCGAGCACCTCGTACGGGGGCAGCGAGTCGGTATCGAGCTGGTCTGGCCGGAGCTCCGCGCTCGGCGGCTTCTCGATCGAGTTCTGGGGGATGACCGCGCCCAGCGTGTTGCGGTAGCGCGAGAGCGCCCACACGAGGGTCTTCGGGACGTCCTTGATGACGGCGTACCCGCCGACCATGTCGCCGTAGAGCGTGGCGTACCCGCAGGCGTACTCGGACTTGTTGCCGGTGGTCAGTACCATCGAGCGCGGGCGGTGGTTCGACAGCGCCATGACGAGCATGCCCCGGGCGCGCGCCTGCACGTTCTCGCCGGCGAGCCCGACGTCCTCCGCGCCGAACTCACGCTCGAGGATCTGCAGCGCTCCGGCATGGACGTCCTCGATCGGCAGGGAGAGCAACCGCACACCGAGCCGCTCGGCGAGCTCGACGGCGTCGCCGACCGAGCCCTCCGATGAGTACCTCGACGGCATCGAGACGCCGGTGACGTTCTCCGACCCGAGGGCATCCACGGCGATCGCCGCGACAAGGGCCGAGTCGATGCCGCCGGACACCGCGATGAAGACGTGCTCGAACCCCGTCTTGCGCACGTAGTCCCGCGTCCCGACGACCAGCGCCTGGTACGTCTCGGCGAGGTCCGACGGAGGGTCGAGGTGTCGCGGCGGCAGCGGGGTGCGGTCCTGCTTGTGCTCGTCGGCGCCGGTCACGTGCACGCGGCGCGTCCGAGGCAGCCCGGACTCACGCATGTGGCGGAGCCGGCTGTCGTGGAGCTGCAGGCGGATGACTTCCTCGACGAGGACGTCGAAGACGACCAGGTCTTCTTCCATCGACTTGCCGCGCGCGACGACATTGCCGAGCGGATCGACGACGAGGGAGTTGCCATCGAAGACCAGCTCGTCCTGACCGCCGACCTGGTTCACGTAGGCGAGCGCCACGGTGTTGTCGCCGGCACGCGTCGCGATCATGCGCTCGCGGAAGCGGGTCTTCCCGGCGTGGAAGGGGGATCCGTTGATGTTGATGACCACCTCGGCGCCCGCGACCGCCGCATCACGGACGGGCTCGGGGTACCAGGCGTCCTCGCAGATCGTGATGCCCACCTCGACGCCGCCGATGGTGCAGACCAGCGTCTCGTCGCCGGGGAAGAAGTACCGCTCCTCGTCGAAGACGCCGTAGTTGGGCAACCGCTGCTTGTGGTAGCGGCTCAGCACCACGCCGTTGTGGATGACCGCGGCCGCGTTGTAGAGGTGGTCCGTGAAGTCGAGACAGCCGACGACCATCGGCGGCAGGCCCGTGGCATCGGCGGCCAGCGCGAGGAGGTGCTGCTCCGCCTCCTGGATGAAGGCGGGGCGCAGCAGTTGGTCCTCGGGGGGGTATCCCGTGATGACGAGCTCAGGGAACGCGACGACATCGGCGCCGTACTCGTCCGCCCGACGGGCGGCGGCGAGGATCTTCTCGCGGTTGCCCTCGAAGTCACCGATCGTGCTGTTCACCTGCGCCAGGGCGACGCGTAGCGTCTGCATACTCAGCCTCGGTCCCATCGTCCTCGTTGGCACCCTCGCAGGGTCGTGCGGTCGAGGAGTAAGTGTACCGAATACACAAAGTCGACCGAGGACGATGGTACGGAGCGCCTCGGACGGGCGTCAACGCACAGCCAACCCGCGGTGGGGTGCGCCATCCGCCGGGACGCGGGACACTTGAGGAGTCCCGGAGGCGCCGATGTTCATCCCCGTCCCAGCCGGTCTCCCGCCCGCGCTGCCCTCGCACGACGTCATCGGCGAGGGCACGGACTGGTGGACGGCGTGGAACTTCGACGCGCAGTACCTCGTCCCGCTGGCGCTGCTGGCGTTCCTCTACGCCCGCGGGCTGACGAGGTGGACGGACCGCACCCGGGACCACTCCGCGTGGCGGACCGCCTCGTTCTACAGCGGCCTGCTCATGCTCGCGCTCATCTACGAGTCGCCGCTGGACCGCCTCGGCGAGCATCACTTCAGCATGCACATGATCCAGCACAACATGGCGATGATGTTCGTGCCGCCCCTGATCTACCTCGGCGCGCCCGCGACGCCGATCCTGAAGGGCCTCCCGAAGAGCTTCCGCCGTCGCGTGGTCGCGCCGGTGCTGCGGTCGCCGGTCACGAGGGGGGTGTGGGGATTCCTCACGCACCCGATCGTCGCGATCCTGCTGTTCGCCAGCAGCCAGTGGCTGTGGCACATGGGGCCGGGGCTCTACGACTGGGCGCTCCGCAACGACATCGTCCACGATGTCCAGCACATCACGTTCCTCGGCGTCGCGATGATCTTCTGGTGGAACATCGTGGACCCGAAGCCTCGGCGCTCCCGCATCTCCTCGATGGGGATGCGCATCCTGTACTTCTATGGGGCGATGGTGCCGAAGCATGTCCTGGCGGCGTTCATCACCTTCGCTGACCACGTCTTCTACCCGACCTATGAGCGCGTCCAGCTCTTCCTGCCCGGCACGCCGCTGCAGGATCAGCAGCTGGCCGGCCTCCTGATGTGGGTGCCGTTCGGCGAGATGATCAACCTCCTCGTGGCCGGGACGCTCTTCGCCATCTGGTGGAGACAGTCCGAGCAACGACAGCGCGCCGAGGAGGCCGCACGCGACCTCGAGCGGGCGACTCCCTCGACGGCGTAGCCCTCGACGAGCAGGGCAATGCCGCACGCCGCATTGCCCGCTCCTCCACCCTCCACCCTCCACCCTCCACCATCCACGCCGCTCGCCGCCCTCAGCGCACGAAGAAGGCCCGTCCTCTCGGACGGGCCTTCTCGATCACTCCGCGGGACCGGCTACGGCTCGACGTGCTTGATGAACTGCACGAGGGCGTCGATGTCCTCGTCCGTCAGGCCGGCGGTCTGCTCCCAGGACGGCATCGCCGTACCGGCACGGCCGTCCTTGATCGTCTCGTGGTAGAACTCGTCGGACTGCGTGAGCACGGACGGCAGCAACGGCAGCCCGATGCCGCCCTCGCGGTTCGCGCCGTGACACACGGCACAGTTGGCCTGGAAGAACTCCCCGACCGGAAGGCCCTTCACCACGCCCGCTGCGGGGTCGCCCGCCGGCTCGCCCTCGCCAGCCGCGGGGGTGCCCTCGGCGTGGTCGTCGCCGTGCGCCTCAGCGACGAACGGGACGAAGTCGCGATCGAGGATCGTGGCGTCGTTGTAGAAGATCCCGAGCAGGGCGACCAGGATGCTCGAGGCGAGCACGAGTCCGAACATGAACAGGCGCCGGAACATCGGGTGGTCGAACTTCAGGTGCATGAAGAGGGCCACGACGATGGCGAACTTCACGGCGGACAGGAAGACGAGGAGCCCGACCAGCACCCTGAACTCGAGGTCGAAGGCCTCGGTCAGCGTCAGCTCCACGACGGTGATCACCGCGAGGATGAGACCGATGAGGATGTACTGGCGGATCGTGGTGGGCGGATGCTCTTCGTGGTGGTCCGCTACCTGCTGGTGTTCCATACGGGGTCCCTCCGGCCGACCTACGGGATCAGGTAGACGAGCGTGAAGATGACGATCCAGACGATGTCGACGAAGTGCCAGTAGAGGCCCGCCGTATCCACCCAGAGCGCACGGTCATTGCCCAGCCCGTTGCGCCGGGTGGAGCCGATCAGCAGCGAGATGAGGTACAGCACGCCGACGCCCACGTGCACACCATGGAACCCGGTCAGCACGTAGAACGACGCCGAGAACTGGTTCTGGCCGAGGCCGAGGCCGATGTGGTTGAAGTGGCGGAACTCGTACACCTGCCCGCCGAGGAAGATGAGGCCCATGATGATCGTGAGGACGAGCATCGCCTTCATCATCCCGAGCCGGCCGTGCTGGACCGCGTACACCGCGAGCACCATCGAGAGCGACGACATCAGGAGGATGAACGTGCTCCCCGAGGTCAGCACGATGTCGAAGACGTCGTCCGGGAGCGGCCCCGTGAGCGACTGGCCCTTCATGATGAGGTAGGTGGAGATCAGGGTGCCGAAGAAGAGGCACTCTGACGCCAGGAACACCCACATCAACATCTTCCGGTTGTCGACGCCGGTCGTGGTGTGGTGCTGGACCTCGTGTGACGCTGCTGCCATGGACACGTTCTCCTCGGTGACCGCGATGGGGAACCCCTCGGGCGGGTCGGCCTACTCCGTGGGCTCCAGCGCCCAGCCCCAGACTCCGTAGACCACCACCAGCGCGCCCGCCACGGCCAGGCCGAGGTGTGCGAGCAGGCCGAGGCCGATCAGTGCAACGCCGCCCGCAATGACCAGCGGGAAGTACGAGGGCGGTGGCATGTGGATGTGCAGGTGCTCCGGCCGCTCCGGCAGGGCGATGCCGTGGTCGCGGTTGTACCAGAGCGGGTCGCGGTCCCGGACTTCCGGGATGACATCGAAGTTGTGCTCGGGCGGC
>CAYPYF010000010.1:3869-16759 GCA_964414675.1 uncultured Dehalococcoidaceae bacterium | reverse complement strand
TCGTGATCAACTTCTTCAAGTCGATGCGCCAGCCGCAGACCGCCCCGAACGACCCGTGGGGTGGCGCGACGCTGGCGCATCGACTTGAAGAAGTTGATCACGAAGATCAGGACGCCGAACGCGAGGACGTACGAGCCGATGGTCGCCACCATGTTCCAGGTGTCCCAGCCCAGGCCTGCCTCGTACGTGTAGATGCGCCGAGGCATCCCGGAGACGCCGAGGAAGTGCATCGGGAAGAACGTGGCGTTCATGCCGACGAACATGATCCAGAACGAGATCTTGCCCAGCGTCTCGTCCAGGAAGCGGCCGGTGATCTTCGGGAACCAGTAGAAGATGCCGGAGAAGATCCCCATGATCGCGCCGCCGAACAGCACATAGTGGATGTGCGCAACGACGAAGTACGTGTCCTGGTGCTGCGTGTCCACGGCCGGCGAGGCGTGCATGACGCCGGAGATGCCGCCGATGGTGAAGAGCGCGATGAAGCCGACGGCGTAGTAGGTGGCCGTGGTGAAGCGGATGTTGCCGCCGTACATCGTGCCCAGCCAGTTGAAGATCTTGATGCCGGTGGGGATGCCGATCGCCATCGTGCTGGCCGAGAACACCACCTGCGGGACCGTGCCCAGGCCGGTGGTGAACATGTGGTGACTCCACACGCCGAACCCGAGGACGCCGATGGCCGCACCGGCGAAGACGATGGCGGCGTAGCCGAAGAGCGGCTTCCGGCACATGACCGGTAGCACCTCGGACACGATGCCCATCGAGGGCAGGATCAGCACGTAGACCTCGGGGTGGCCGAAGATCCAGAAGACGTGCTGCCAGAGGATCGGGTCACCGCCGGTGTTCGGCGAGAAGAAGCTGGTGCCGAAGTTGCGGTCGAAGTAGAGCTGGATCAGGCCGACCGTGATCACGGGCAGCGAGAGCAGCAGCAGGAACGACACGACGAGCGTCATCCACATGTAGACGGGCAGCCGCATCATCGTCATACCGGGCGCCCGCATGTTGATGATCGTGACGATGAAGTTCGCCGACGCGATCAGGGACGACGTCCCGAGGATCAACAGGGACACCGTGTAGTAGTCCATGTTCCGGCCCGGTGAGAACGCCTCCGAGCTCAGGGGCGCGTAGCCGAACCACCCGCCGTTGGGCGCGCCGCCGAAGAAGAACGACGAGGTCAGCATCACGGCGCCGGTGAGGTACATCCAGTACCCGAGGGCGTTCAGGCGCGGGAACGCGACGTCCCGGGCGCCGATGTGCAGCGGGATGAAGTAGTTAAAGAAGGACGCGCCGAGGGGCATGATCGCCAGGAAGATCATGGTGAGGGCGTGCGTGGAGAAGAGCTGGTTGTAGAGGTCAGCGTCGAGGACGTTGCCCTCGGGCACCGCGAGTTGCGTGCGGACGAGGAGCGCCTCGATACCACCGATCAGGAAGAAGATGAACCCGGAGACGCCGTAGAGCGCCGCGATCTTCTTGTGGTCGACCGTGGTCATCCACGACCAGATCTTCGACTGCTCGCTGGTCTGGCCGACCGTTCCGACAGCAGTGGCCATCTAGAGACCTCCTGACAGGTGTTCCACCATGGGGCCCACCGTCAACACATTCCGTTCGAAGCGCCGACCGTCGCTACCGCAGGCTCTGCAGGTAGGCGACGACCGCCTGAATGTCTTCTTCGCTCAGTCCAGTGTCCGGCATCAACGAGCCCGGCTTCACGAGCGCCGGCTCCCGGATCCATCGCGCCATCTCTTCCGGGGTGTTGTCGAGCCAGCCCCCGGCGAGGGTGGTACGCCCGCCCACCTGCGTGAGGTTGGGGCCGACCATCCCGCCCGAGACGCCCTGGACGGTGTGACACGCGGAGCACTGCGAAGCGGGGTTCGAGAAGACCTCGAGGCCGCGCTGGGCGAGCTCCTCCTGCGGCGCGGCGGCGTCCGCCTGCGCGCTGGCGACCCAGGCGGCGTAGTCCTCCGGCGAATGGACGATGACCCGGAACCGCATCTTGGCGTGCGACAGGCCGCAGAACTCAGCGCACTGTCCGAGGAACGTGCCGGTCTCCGTGGGGGTGAACCACAGCGCATTGGCGTGGCCCGGGACCATGTCCTTCTTGCCGGTCAGGCGCGGGATCCAGAAGGAGTGGATGACGTCGTCAGACAGCAGTTGGACGGCGACGGGGCGGTCGACCTGCAGGTGCAGGTCCGAAGCCGTGGTGATGCCCTCCTCGGCGTACTCGAACTCGAACCACCACTGGTGGCCGGTCGCGGTGACCTGCATCGCGCCATCGGGCGCGTCGCCTTCCGTCTGGACGATGGCGTCGAAGGTCGGGACGGCCATGATGCCGACGATGATGACGGGGATGAACGTCCAGAGGATCTCCAGGCGCGAGTTGCCGTGCGTCTGGATGGCCTCGGCGCCTTCCTGCTCCTTGAACATGAGGGCGAACGCGAGGGTGATCGCCAGCACGCCGACGAACACGGCGCCGGCCAGCCAGAAGACCAGGATGTACACGTCCTGCACGACACGCGTGTTGTCCGACGCCGGCTCCATGGTGCTCTGCGCGGCGTCGCCCAGGAGCGCCGCGTCGCGGAACCAGTAGTAGAGGATGCCGGTGACTGCGAGGGTGATGCCGAACGACACCACAAGGGCGATCACTCGCCCCGGACCTGACCTGCCCACGCGCGCCTCCCGTGCATTGGACGCCTGCTGCCGCGCGCACATGGCACGCGATCACACGGCCAGCCGCGGCTGACCACGCTGAATTAACCATCGGTCCGATACAGGGTCAAGGGAACAGGGTCAGCGGGCGAGGATCAGCGCAGGCGATCGACCCTCGTTGAACTCAGTGGCGCCGCGCGGATAGCCTCGATCAGCGATGGTCACCACACGCGCCCCCCGTCTGGTTGCAGCTGGCATCGGCGGGCTCCTCGGGCTGCTCCTGCTCGTCCTCGCGGTCGCGATGTGGCAGGGCGTCGGCGGCGCCGAGGATGGACGCGAGGACGTCGGAGGCGCGCTCGCGCCCGACTTCACCCTCACGCGGTTCGACGGCGCGACCTTCGCGCTCTCCGAATATCAGGATCAGCCGGTCTTCCTGTACTTCTGGGCATCGTGGTGCGCGCCGTGCCTCGACGAGGCTCCGCTGGTGGAGGCGCTCTGGCCCGAGTACCGCGACCGCGGCTACGCCTTCCTCGGCATCAACATCTGGGACATCGAGGTGGATGCGCGGGCGTTCATCGAGGAGCTCGGGCTGTCGTTCCCGCTGGCGCGAGACGCCGACCGGTCCGTCTATGTAGACTACGGAGTGCAGGGCCTCCCGGTCGCCTTCTTCCTGGAACCGGGCCTCCAGATCCGCTCCCGGTACACCGGATCGCTGGACGAAGAGACACTCCGCGCGGAGTTGGATCGCATCGCAGACGAGGCGTCGTGATCCACCACACGGCCGCGCCAGGCACCAACGGAGCACACGCATGAGCCAGCTGATGGCCAACCGTCGAGCGCGCCTGGTGCTCCTGCTGGTGGTTGCGACGGGCGCGATCACCATCCTCGCCGCCCAGGCAGCCGGCTCCTCCCTCTCGTACTACCTCGAACCGCACGAGTACCTCGCGGACCCCACGCTGGAGGGCACGCGCGTCCGCGTCGCCGGGCGGGTGGACGGGGACACCGTCGTGGAAGTCGCCGGGCGGCCGGTCGCCTTCGACATCGTCGGCGACAACGACGACCGCCTCGCGATCACGTTCGAGGAAGGCGTGGTCCCGAACCTCTTCGGTCCGTATGCGCTGGTCGTCGTGGAGGGACGTGGCGTCGCGGGGGGCGTGACAGCCGACTCACTGATCATCAAGCACGAGGATGAGTTCTTCTCCGACATGCCTCCCTCCGACTCGATCTCCTCGCACTTCGTGGAGCCGACGAAGCCCGCCGGCTCCGACGAGTAGCGCGCTCCGATGAACCTCGTCGCGACGCTGGGGGCCTCCGCGCTCGCGGTGTCGCTGGCGTGCGCCCTCGTCGCAGTCGTCGCGTCGGTCTACGGACACCGCGCGGGGCGTCGGGACGCCCTCGCGATCGGGCGGCGCGCCATCTACGCCGTCGCGGCGCTGAACACGCTCGCGATCACGCTCCTCGCGTACGCGCTGCTCACGGACGACTTCGCGATCGCGCACGTCGCCAGCGTCTCCTCCAGCAACATGCAGACGCACATGAAGTGGGCGTCGCTGTGGAGCGGCCAGCCGGGGTCCTTGCTCTTCTGGACGTGGATGATGTCCGTCTGGATGGCCGCGTTCGTGCGCATTACCGTCCCGCGCATCCCCTGGGGTGCGCCGCACGCCGTCGCGACCAGCGGGATGGTCATCGCCTCGTTCCTCGTGGCTGCCGTGTTCTTCGCGTCACCGTTTCGGCTCAGCATCGTCACGCCGGCGGACGGCCAGGGCCTGAACCCGCTCCTCGTCGACCCGGGGATGCTCATCCACCCCCCGTTCCTCCTCACCGGCCTCGTCTCCACCGCGATCCCGTTCATCGTCGGCGCGGCGGCCCTGATGGCCGGAAAGATCGACAACGCCTGGATCCGCCACGCGCGAGGCTGGGCGCTGGGCTCCTTCCTCGTCCTCGCCATCGGCAATGTCCTCGGCGGGTGGTGGGCGTACACCGTCCTCGGGTGGGGCGGGTACTGGGGCTGGGACCCCGTGGAGAACTCCGCGATCCTCCCGCTCCTGCCGCTCACGGCGTTCCTCCACGCGCTCGTCGTCCAGGAGCGTCGAGGCATGCTGAAGGCCTGGAACCTGATCCTGGTGCTCGCGGCGTTCTGCCTGGCGGTGTTCGGGACGTTCAACGTGCGTTCTGGCCTCGTCGCGTCCGTCCACTCGTTCGCGCAGTCCGAGGTGGGGCCGTTCTTCCTCGTGCTGCTCGGGCTGGTGATCGTCAC
The DNA here is from genome assembly GCA_964414675.1 of uncultured Dehalococcoidaceae bacterium. Lineage (GTDB taxonomy): Bacteria > Chloroflexota > Dehalococcoidia > UBA2979 > UBA2979 > W-Chloroflexi-9. The sequence continues at coordinate 11,859 of CAYPYF010000010.1, read as the reverse complement.
CTCCGTGGTGCTGATGGTGTGGCGGCTCCCGCGCATGCACTCCACGTACGAGTTCGAGTCGCTGGTCTCACGGGAGACCGGGCTGATCCTCAACACCTACGTCATGATCGCCATCGCGCTCGTCGTCCTCGGCGGGACGCTGTTCCCGGTCTTCTCGGAGCTGTTCCGGGACGTGCGCATCACCGTCGGGCCGCCGTTCTACAACGACGTCGCCGGCCCGCTGCTGATCGTGATGCTGCTGCTCATCGGCGCCGGCACGATCCTGCCGTGGAGGAAGGCCGCCCCGGGGCTCCTCCGGCGGCGGTTCACCGTGCCGCTCGTGGCGACCGCTGTGCTGGTGCTGGCCCTCGTCGCGCTCGGGGTACGCGACCTCTTCGCCGTCGCGACGCTGGCCGCCGCGATCCTCGTGATCGTCGCGAGCGCGCGCGAGTACGCGCTCGGCACGAGGGCGATCCGCACCGCCCGAGGCGCCTCGTGGCCGGCCTCGTTCGGTGCGCTCTTCAACCGCGATCCCAGCCGCTATGGCGGGTACCTGGTCCACATCGGCGTCGCCGTGATGGCCATCGCGGTCATCGCGACGAACGTCTACCAGGACCAGACCCGCGTGGTCGTCTCTCCGGGTGAGACGTTCGAGGCCGGCGGCTACACGATGCGGTTCGAGGACTTGGTCGTACGCCGCCCGGGGGTCGACGGCATCGACGTCGAGGTGATCGCGCAGGTCAGCGTCCTCGACGGCGACCGGGTGGTCTCCGTACTCGAACCGGGCCGCCGCATCTTCACGAACTTCCCCGACCAGCCGACCTCGATCGTCGAGGTGGACGGGAACCTGCGTCGTGACCTCTACCTCTTCGTGCAGGGCTGGGACCAGGAGCGACTCACCGAGATCCAGGTGTTCGTGAACCCCCTCCAGCAGTGGCTCTGGATCGGCATGGGCATCTTCACCGCCGGCGGGCTGCTCGCGTTCGCGCCGTTCCGCTCCTCGCGACGCGTCGAGGTGGCCGCGACCGAGTCCACGACCGGCACACAGCCCGCATGAGCCCAGCCATCATGAGCCGAGCACATATGAGCACTGGCGCGCGACGACTCACGCGTCTCATCCTCGCGGGGGCGATCGCCCTCGTCGCGTTCGGGTTCATCGAGGCGTCGCGCGCCGTCGCGCAGGTTCCGCCCACCGAGGCGCAGGCGCTCGCGGTCGAGCGTCAGCTGCTCTGCCCGATCTGTACGAACGAGCGGCTCGACGTGTGCAGCACCGCAATCTGCCAGGACATGAAGCGCATCATCCGGGAGCGTCTGGCCGCCGGATCGAGCCCGGACGACATCATCCTGTACTTCGAGACGCGCTACGGGCCGAAGGTCCGGGCCGAGCTGGAACCTGCGGGCTTCAACCTCTGGCTGTACGGCTGGATTGGCGCTTCCGCACTGGCGATCGCGGGCATCGGGGGGTGGTTCCTCGTCGGACTTCGGCGGCGATCGACATCGCACGCGCCGGCGACCGCAGGGGCAAGCCCATCGGACGGTGACGATGCGTGGCTGGACGCCCAGATCGCGGACGACGACGATCGTGAGCGCTAATGGAGTGGCTCGTACTCGCAGCCGTCGCGGCCCTCGCCGCGCTCTTCGTCGCATGGCCGCGGCGCGGCGACGCTGATCCGCCACCCGTCGAACTCACCGACCTCCTCGCCGAACGCCAGGCCATCCTCGACGAACTCCGCGAGGTCGACGAGGACGCCCTCACCGGACGCATCTCCGCCGACGACCGTACCGAGGCTCGACGCGCGCTCGGGCAGCGGCTCCGCGCCGTGACCGAGGCGCTCCGAGAGCTGGGCGCATGAGGCCGCCTCGCCGCCTCGCGCTCCTCGTCCTCACCACGATCCTCGCGGCGGTCCTGCCCGCACTCGGGTCCGGGGCGGCGCACGCGCAGACCGAGGGCGAGCCGCAGGGCCGGATCACGGGCGAGGTGGTCCTCGGCACGGAGGGCGCCACGCTGGGGGACGACCTGACGGTGGACCTCATCGTGCTGGTCGGCTCGGAGATCGGCGGCACGGTCCCCGCAACCCTCGAGGGTGCCCGGTTCTCCGTCGAGGTGCCGCTCGATCCCGACCGGCGTTACATCGCGCGCGCCCTGTACCAGGGCGTGTCCTACCTCGGCGCGCCGGTCGCCGTGACCGAGGACGGACCGGACATCGTCGTCGAACTGCCGCCGATCTACGAGACGACGACCGAGACGCCCGACCTCTCCATCGACGAGACGGTCGTCACCGCGGTCGCGCTCGACCGGGCCACGGGCGAGATCGGGCTGATCCGCGAAGACCTGGTGCTGAACCCGAGCGACCGCGTCTACCTCGGAGCGTCCGGCGTCACGCTGCGCATCCCCACCCCGGAACGCACGACCGACGCGCTGGGCGAGAACGTGGACGGCGCGTTCGTCCTCGACGAGGGCATCCTGACCACGACGACGCCGATCCGCGCGCTCGGAGGGACCTCGATCGTCACGCGCTACCTCGTGACCTACGACGTGACGGACGACGAGTACGTCGTCCGGATCACCACGCCCCTGCCCGCCGACCGGCTCGTCCTCCGCGTACCGGCGTCTTACATCCGCTCCGCCGAGGTCCTGAGCGCCGGTACGGAGGGCGAGGGCGACGTGTTCGAGGTCGCCGACGGGGACGATGTCCCGCTGCGCACGTTCGTGCTCGAGGATGCCGGCCCCGGCGACAGCCTCGTCGTGCGACTGGAGGGCCTGGCACTGGTCCGCAACCACAACCCGATCGCGGAGAGCCCGGGCAGCCTCATTGCCGGCGCGATCGCCCTCGCCGTCATCGGTGGCGCGGCCGTCTTCGCGGTTGGGCGCACGAGGGAACGCCCAGCGTGACCGAGATCGCGATCGACGCGCGGGCGCTCACCCGCCGGTACGGCGGGGTCACCGTGGTGCGGAACGTGCACCTCGCCCTCCCCGCCGGCTCGAAGACGGCCCTGCTGGGCGCAAACGGCGCAGGGAAGACCACACTCCTCTCGATGCTGTCCACCCTGCTCCTCCCCTCGTCGGGCGCGTTCAGCATCCATGCCCACCGGGCGCCCTCGCCGGAGGTCGCGCGGTCGATCGGCGTGCTGGGGCACAGTCCGATGCTCTACGAGGACTTCAGCCCGCTGGAGAACCTGCAGTTCTTCGCGCGCATCTACGGTGTCGCCGAGGTGGACCGACGCGTCGAGGAGCTCCTCCGCCGCGTCGGCCTCTGGCAGCGCCGACATGAGCGCACGGCGATCCTCTCGCGCGGCTACCACCAGCGGCTCGCGCTCGCGCGGGCCCTGGTCCACTCCCCCGCCGTCCTCATCGCGGACGAGCCGGAGACGGGACTCGACCCGGAGGGCGTCGCACTCCTCGATGAGATGGCGCTCGCCGCGCCGGGGCTCACCGTGCTTGCGGCCACCCACCGCATCGACCACGTCGACGCGTGGGCCACGGGCATCGTGCGGCTGGAACGCGGGCGCGTGATCGAGGACACATCGAGCGTGGCAACCACGATCGCCGAGGCGGGTGCGCCCGCATGAGCATCTTCGCAGCGGTCGTATCGAAGGACCTGCGCCTCGCCTGGCGCAACCGGTCGGGGTGGCTGTCGGCGGCGGCGTTCTCGACGATCGCCGTGCTCACCTACTCGTTCGCGTTCGACCTCGCGACCGGCGACGTGCGACCACTGCTGCCCGGGGTGCTGTGGACCACGTTCCTGTTCGCCGGCGTCTTCGCGGCGGGACAGTCGTTCCAGGACGAGATGGACGATGGCACGTTCGACGTACTGCTCATGTCGCCGGTCGACCCCACCACGATCTTCCTCGGAAAGTTCGTGGCGAACCTGATCGCGCTCGTGATCATCGAGTGTTCCCAACTGATCCTCGCGACTATCCTGTTCGATGTGGGGCTGGTCACGCCGGAACTCCTCGGCATCGTGTTCATCGGGACCCTGGGTTATGTCTCGCTGACGACGCTCCTCGCCACGATGGGTGGTCACGTGCGCGGTCGCTCGGTCCTCATGCCCGTCCTCGCCCTCCCGCTCCTCGTCCCGCTGTTGATCGGCGCGGTCCGCGCGACCGGCGCGACACTCGGCCTCGAGGCTGGGACCGGCCCCTGGATCCTCCTCCTCGCCGTCTTCGCCGCCTGGAGCACCCTGGCGGCGGTGTTGCTGTTCCCGACGGCGGTGGAGCGATGAGCGCCCTCCTCCAGCGGGTCTATGGCTGGCGGTGGGCCGTCCTGCCGCCCGTCGCCGGCGTCGCGATGATGGCGATGATCGTCGGCGCGCTCGTTGCCGCCCCCCGCGAGATCGTGGAGGGCGAGGTGCAGCGACTGATGTACCTGCACGTCCCGTCCGCCGTGATCATGTACGGCGCCTTTGGCGTGACGGCGTTCGCCTCCGCCGTCTTCCTCTGGAAGCGCGACATCCGCTGGGACGCCCTCGCGCGCGGCTCGGCGGTGGTCGGGGTGTTCCTGTGCGGGATGGCGCTCGCGACCGGGGCGATCTGGGGCAAGCCCACCTGGGGCGTCTACTGGACGTGGGATGCTCGCCTGACCAGCACGCTGGTGCTGTTCCTGATCTACTCGGCGTACCTGCTCGCGAGGTCCGTCGCAGGGCCGCTCGACGAGCAGGCAGCGCGCTTCGCCGCGATCTTCGCGATCATCGGCATCGCGGATATCCCGATCATCCAGATGTCCGTGCGCTGGTGGCGGACGCTGCACCCGCAGCCGATCATCTTCCGACCAGACCCGGCGCTGCCGGGCGAGATGCTGCTGGTGCTCCTGATCGGGTTCATCGCCATCCTCGCACTCGCTACCTGGCTGATATCACTGCAGACCGACACGGAGCGCGCCGCCCAGCGGGTCAGCGCGCTCCAGGCTGAGATCGACCACCGGGAGATCGCCTGATGGAGAACATCGAGTACCTGTTCGCCGGGTTTGCCGTCTTCTGGGCGGCCCTGTTCATCTACCTGCTCACGCTGCAGACGCGCCTGCGCTCGCTCCAGCGCGAGATCGAGCGCCTCGAGGAACGCCTCGCGGAGTCCGAGGGACGGACTCCCGCCGCCCGCTCCGCCCAACCGTAGCGACGAGCTACCACTCGACTCGGTGCATACGACAATGACCACCATGGAGACCCCGCAGGACGCGCAGCATGCGCCGGACGCCGCCGCCCCGTCGTCGGTCGGGCAGACGCTCCGTGACTACTTCGTGCTCACGAAGCCCTCGATCATGCTGCTGCTGCTGGTCACCACGCTCCCGGCGATGGTGCTCGCCGACGAGGGCTGGCCGGGCTTCGGCCCCGTCCTCGCAACGCTCCTCGGGGGGATGATGGCCGCGGGCGGCGCGGGCGCCGTGACCATGTACATCGACCGCGACATCGATGCGGTGATGCTCCGCACGAGGAAGCGCCCGATCCCGTCGGGACGCGTGCCGGCGCGCCATGCCCTCATCTTCGGCGCCACGCTCGGCATCGCCTCCGGGCCGTGGCTCTGGCTCACGGTGAACGAGGCATCCGCGCTGCTCGCGATCGGGGCGTTCGTCTTCTACGTCGGCCCGTACACCATGTACCTGAAGCGCCGCACGGTGCACAACACGGTGATCGGTGGGTTCGCGGGCGCCCTCCCGCCACTGATCGGCTGGGCTGCCATCACGAACTCCGTGACAATCGAGGGCGTCCTGCTCTTCGCGATCGTGTTCTTCTGGCAGCCACCACACTTCTGGGCGCTCGCCATCCGCCTCGAGCGTGACTATCGCTCCGTCGGCATCCCGATGATGCCGGTGGTCCTCGGCGAGCGTGAGACCAGGCGGCAGACGGTCCTGTATGCCGTCGCGACGGTCATGGTGACGCTCATCTTCGGCGCGGTCGCGACGCTCGCGTGGATCTACTTTGCAGTGGCTGCGCTCGGCGGGATGGCGTTCATGGCAGCGGCCGTCGCGATGTACCGCGGCCAGGGCATGGACGGCACCGCGCCGATGTTCCGCTACTCGACGCTCTACCTCGCCGCGCTGTTCCTCGCGATGGTCGCCGACACGCTGCTGCTGGGCTGACGCTCGAGGAGGCCGCGCCTAGCGGTCGTCCAGCGAGAAGGTCAGGCGGGCGAGCAGGAACGTCCCGAGGATCCACCCCAGCAGCACGAGCAGATGCGGCCACTGCGAGACGACACCTTCGCCCTCCACCAGCGCGCGCATGGCGGTCAGCAGGTGCGTCAGGGGGAGCGCCTGCACGGCGATCCGGACGACGTCCGGGAGCTGGCTCGTCGGGAAGAACGTCCCGGAGAGGAACATCATCGGCAGCGTGATCGCGTTCGCGGCGCCCTCCACGGCTCCGCGACCCTTCACCAGCCCGGCCACGATCACGCCGAGGTTCAGGAAGATCACCGTCCCGAGGACGGCGAGCGCGAGGAACGCGATCCCGCCCCGGAGGACGTTTGCGCCCAGCAGTTCCGCGACGAGGGCGATCACGACCACCTGGACGGCGGCGACCGTCATGTGCGCCAGCACGACGGACGCGAAGAACCTCCACGGCGGCAACGGAGTCGCGCGGATGCGACGGAGGACACCCTCCTCGCGGTAGCGCGAGAGCGACCCGGCGAGACTGATGGTTGCGAAGTTCATCAAGCCCATCCCGATGATCCCCGGCCCGAGGAACTCGAAGAAGGACATGCCCTCCTCGGCGTCGACCCGCGCTGCGAGGAACTCGATCGGTGGGTCACCACCCATCAGGTCCAGGTTCACGCTGATCACGACCGAGGAGATGCCGGCCTCGGTCGCGGCGCTGCCGATCGGGTCGCTGATCGCGTGCAGCAACTGGGCCCGGATGCCCTCCCCGTCCTCGGTGACGAGCAGCACCGCGTTGACTTCGTCGTCCTCGATCATCGCGGCGGCCCGCGCCTCGTCGAGGGGTTCCGGCGCGAGGTCGACGGACAGGAACTCGACGTCCTGGAGCGCGGAGACCAGCGCCTGCTGGCCGGCGCTCCCCGCATCGTCGCGTGACACCAGGAGCTCGGTGGTGCCGAAGGAGTCGAACGAGAAGAGACGGAACACGCCGAGGAACATCACGGGGAAGATCAGCGCCCAGAAGAGCGACTGCTTGTCCCGGAGGATCATCTTGAGGCTGGCGGCGAAGAGCTTTGGCATCAGCTGTTGAGCCCTCGCCCCGTCACGGAGAGGAACACGTCCTCCAGCGTGGCCGGGAGTACGGCGAGGTCGACCACCTCGGTGCCCGCCCGCTCGGCGAGGGCGTTGAGCGCCGTCACCGTCCGCGGCGCGTCCTCCGTCCGCAGCGTGTACACGTGCAGGTCGCCCTCCGCCCCCTGTCGCACCTCGGAGGTGCCGGGGATGGCCGAGACGGCGACCACGTCCAGCGCGGCCCGCGTGGTGACGCGGACGCCGTACGGCGCGTGGAGCGTGCGGACGAGGCCGGTCGGCGTGTCGAGCGCGGCGATGCGGCCGCCCTCCATGAGCATGACGCGGTCGCAGAGCGCCTCGGCTTCCTCCATGTAGTGCGTGGTCAGCACGACCGTTGCGCCCGCCTCGCGCACGTCGCGGACGATCTGCCAGAGGTCGCGGCGCGCGTCGGGATCGAGGCCGGCCGTCGGCTCGTCGAAGAACACGAGGTCGGGCTGGTTCACCAGAGCGGCGACGATCGAGAAGCGCTGCTTCATCCCGCCGGACAACTGCCCGATGCGGGCGTCCGCCCGATCGGCGAGGTGGACGCGCTCCAGCAGCTCTGTCGGATCGGCAGCACGCTGATAGAACGATCCGAAGAGGTCGAGGATCTCGCGGAGCGTCAGGTACTGGTGGTAGGACGCGGCCTGCAGCTGGACGCCGATACGTTCCTTCACCCGGGTGATCTGCGTGCGGATGTCGAACCCGAGGACCGTGGCGTCGCCCGCTGTGGGGCGGTTCAGCCCTTCGAGGATCTCGACCAGGGTCGTCTTGCCGGCGCCGTTCGGCCCGAGGATCCCGAAGATCTCGCCGGGCTGG
>CAYPYF010000010.1:0-3859 GCA_964414675.1 uncultured Dehalococcoidaceae bacterium | reverse complement strand
GAACGAGACGCCGTCCAGCGCGGTGAGATCGCCGTAGGTGCGCCTCAGCCCGCGCGCGTCGATGACGGGCGCGGACTGAGCAGGCTCACCGGAGCGGTGCTGTGCGACCTCGGGCACCGGGAAGCCTCGTCCCTAGCCCTTGACGTCCAGGATATGGAACTTGATCGACCCGGACGGCGCGTTGACGGTCACCTCTTCGCCGGGACCGTGGTTGATCACGGCGACACCGACAGGTGAGTCGATCGAGATCTTGCCCGACTTCGGGTCCACTTCGTTCTGAGCGACGAGGGTGAACTCCTGCTCGCTCCCCGTCTTCAGGTTCTTGAGCTTGATCACGGAACCCACGTTCGCACGGCCGGCCTTCGCCTCTTCGTCGATGATCACGGCGTTCCGGAGCTTGCTCTCCAGGTCGCGGATCCGCATCTCGAGGTGCGCCTGCTCGTCGCGGGCAGCGTCCAGCGGCGCGTTCTCGCGGAAGTCCTTGTCGGCCATCGCGTCGCGCAACTTCTGGGCGATGTCCGGGCGCTTCGCACGCTCGTCCTCGACCTGCGCTTCGAGGCGTCGAAGGCCGTCCAGCGTGACGTAGAACGCCTTGCCGCCGAGCTCGGCCGCGGCGCCCTGCCCACCACGTGCACCGCCGGCCGTGGGGCCGAGGTGGAGGTGCGGCACGAGGTTCTCGGGCGTGAAGGCAAGCCGAGAGCAGTACGCCAGGAAGGCGCGCAGCGGCTCAAGCTCGCCCGGCGCCTCCGGCGGGTGATCGGCAATGTACGCGGCGATGTCGTCCTCGGAGAGGTCCTCCATCGAGCGGTCGAGTCCGTACTCCTCCAGGAACAACTGGATGATCGGCAACCCCTCGCGGAGCTTGTCCGGCTCGGATGCCATGAACCCTTCGAAGTGTGCGAGCGCCTCGCTCGCGGTAACAGGCTCCGCCACCGGGGGCCTCCTGCCTCGGCTCTGTCGAACCTATCCTTGTGACAGGTGTTGGCGCCGTCGACTCGGGGAATGCGCCGGATTCAGTCTACGTTGAGCACCGCGCGAGGTGTCAACGCCGCGCAGGCGCTGCCTCCTCGCGGCCCTGATCCGACCTGCCCGCGCCCGTGTGACCGTTCGAAAGTCAGCCCGTGACCGACTCGCCGCTCGCACCCCTGACCGGGGATCTCGACCGCCTCAGCCTCTCGCTCGACGACGCGGCCCTGGCGACCTTCGAGCGCTACCTGGACCTGATCTTCGAGTGGAACGAGCGAGCCGGCATCACCTCAATCAGTGACCCGGCCGAGGCGCAGCGGCGGCACTTCGGGGAGTCGCTCGCGCTCCTCCGCGCGCTGCGAGACGCGGGCGTCCTCCGGCCGGGTGAGCCGGCCCGGATCGCCGACCTCGGCCCCGGCGGCGGCTTCCCCGGCATCCCGATGCGCATCGCGGAGCCGGCGCTGGACCTCGTGCTGGTGGAGTCGAACCAGAAGCGTGCGGACTTCCTCCGGCTCGCCGTGGACGAACTCGGACTCGATGGGGTCGAGGTGGTCGCGCAACGCATCGAGGACGCCGGCCGCAACCCCGCGCTCCGGGCGTCGTTCGACGTGGTCGTGGCCCGGGCGCTCGCAGCGATGCCGGTGCTCGTCGAGTACGCGCTCCCCCTGCTGCGCGACGGCGGCATCCTCGCCGCGCCGAAAGGCAGCCGTGCCCTCGACGAGCTGGCCGAGGCCGGGGCGGCGATCGAGGCGCTCGGCGGGGTCGCCCTCGAGCCACTCGCACTGCCGGTCGGCGCGGAGACGCCGCCACAGACCGTACTGCTGGTGCGACGCTCGGGCGCCCTCGACGACCGCTACCCGCGGCGGGCCGGGATGCCCAGCAAGCGTCCACTCGCCTAGACCCGCATTCATCTAGACCCGCATCATCTAGACTGGGCGCACTCCCCGGCCACCTCTGCCCGCTCAGGAGGCCGAATGCCACCCACCGTGACCGCCACCCTCGCACGTTTGCGCCGCCTCGCCACGCTCGACGACGCCGTCTACGACGAACTCCGCTTCGACTCGAGCGCGACCGTGCCGGCGGTAGCCGTGACCGTCGGCGGGCTGCTCGCGCTCGGCCTCGGAGGGTGGCTCTGGTGGCTGCTGTCGGACCTCGGCGAGACGGGCACCGTGTTCATCAAGACCGTGCTGCTGGGGACGATCTTCGGGTTCGTCGCGTGGCTCGTGTGGCTGCTCGTGGTCTACACAGCGCTGAGGCGCGTGGCGGGCCTCACCCTGCAGGTCGAGCAGTTGATCCGCACGGCGGGGTTCGCGTCCGGCGTGCTCGTCATCGGCCTGCTGATGGTCATCACGCCGATCGCCTTCGGCATCGGGGTGCTCGCGCTGGTGGCGTGGGCCGGCACGACGCAGGTCGCGATCGAGCGCACGGTCGGCCGAGGCGGCTCCGATGTGCTGGTCGCGAACCTCGCGGGGTTCGCCGCCTGGCTGATCGTGATGTCGCTGCTCGCGAGCGGCACGAACCAGGTCGCGCCGGGCCCGTTCCTCGCCGAGTCGATCTGGGACGCCGTGACCAGCGTCTCCATCACCTTCGGGTAGACGTCCCCTACCCCACGACGCCGGACGCACGTAGCGCTGCGATCTGGTCTGCGCTCCGGCCGAGGGTGCGGAGGACCTCGTCGGTGTGTTCGCCCGGACGCGGCGCGGTGGAGCGGACCGCGCCCGGCGTCGCGCTGAACTTCGGGCCGATACCCACCTGGCGCACCGCGCCCACCGAGGCATCCTCGACCGCGACGGTCATCCCGCGCGCCAGCTGGTGCTCGTCCGCGAGCGCCTCCGCGAGGTCGAGCACCGGCGCGATGCACAGCTCGATCTCGCGCAGCTCGGCGAACCAGGCGTCGCGGGGCTTCTGCCGGAAGAACGCGTCGAGATGCTCCTCGAACGACGGCCACGCCGAGGCTTCCGCCTGCCGCTCCCGCATGTCCTCGCGGCCCACGAGGCGGCAGAGCGCCGCCCAGAACTGCGGCTCGAGCGAGCCCAGCGAGAGCCACTTGCCGTCCGCGCACTCGTAGACGTTGTAGTGCGGGGCGCGGCCGTTGAGGTTCGTCGCACCGGGCCGGGGCGCCTCGCCACCCGCGAGGACGCCACCGGTCTGGCTGGCGAGGAGGTAGAGGACGTTGTCGCTCATCGACATGTCCAGGTACTGGCCGGCGCCGGTGCGGTCGCGCGCATAGAGCGCGCTCACGATTGCGTACGCGGTCATGAGGCCGCCGGCCGCGAAGTCCGCGAGCGTGTTCTGCGGGATCGCGAGCTTCTGGCCCGGCCGCCCGATGGCCGACAGCGCCCCGCCGACGGCGATGTAGTTGATGTCATGCCCGACGAGGTCGCGATACGGCCCGGTCTGGCCGTACCCGGAGAGCGAGGCGTACACGATGCGTGGGTTCGTCGCCGCGATCGCCTCGTACCCCACGCCAAGGCGGTCCGTGACGCCGGGCCGGAACCCCTCGAGGAAGACGTCCGCCTCCCGCGCGAGGTCATGGACGAGGTCGCGGCCGGCCTCGGTCTTGAGGTTCACGACGATCGAGCGCTTGTTCCGGCCCAGCGGGTTGAACGCGCGACGCCGGTCGGCGGCCTCATCCTGCGCCCGCGACGCACCCTCGATCGCCCCGGCCGGCGCCTCGACCAGCGTCACATCCGCACCGAGGTCGCCCATGAGCATCGAGGCGTACGGCCCGGGCGCCAGCCTCGACAGGTCGACGACGCGCACCCCGGCGAGCGGTCCAGTCGGTTGGGATGCCATCGTGGCCTCCGTCGTTCGAGGGGCGGGCTCCATCGGCGGGGAGGGTACACCTCCCAATCCCCCACTCCGGAATCCGGCCCCCTCTCCCCACACGGGG
>CAYPYF010000009.1:0-54843 GCA_964414675.1 uncultured Dehalococcoidaceae bacterium | reverse complement strand
CTCGCCCGCCGCCGCGCAGCAGGCGGCCGACCCGCTCCGTGACCTCGTCTCCGCCAGCGCACCACTGGTCGCCTCGACGGGGATGCCGTCTGGCAGGGCCGCGGCGACGCCCGCATATGGCCGCCGCAGTGGCGGCCGGTGTCGATGTGCTGGTCACGAACAACCTCGTGGACTTCCCGGTCGGAGCTCTCGCCGAGCGAGGCGTCCGCGTCGTCGATCCCAATACCTACCTCTGCGAGCTTCTCGAAGACGAGACCGACGAACTCGTCGCCACGTTCCTCCGTTTGGCGTCGGAGAAGACTCACCCCCCCAAAACACCCGAAGACTTGCTCCAAGCGTTGCGGCGCGCTGGCGTCGCGACCTTCGCCGATCGACTCGTACCACTCATCTAGGGCCACTCGTAACAGAAGTCAGATCCGGATTCAGGTCGAGGAACTGGACGCGCTCTGCCGTGCCCGGCGCTCAGGCGACCGATCTATGACTGCACGGTGGTAGAGAATCACTGGCTCTGTACGCCGAGATCGTCGAATAGCGAGGATCAAGGGCGGAATCGCGAGCATCACGTACCTGCGTCGAGCAATCATGCTGGTTCGTGCGTACTGTGCTCGATCAGTCGAGGAAAGGAACCTCAAAGTAGAAAAATAACCCGGTTATTTCCTCACCATTGAACGAACATCGGGACGCCTGTCCCTAAACGGCGAAATCGGGGCGATTCCGTTCGAGATCGAGGTCGAAATTGAATCTGGGAACGCCATAATCGCCCTGTTAGACAGACGGGCCTGAGATCGCGGTCGCGCCCGCGAGCGTTCTGAAGAGTGCCGGTCGGTCCGTGTCGTTCGAGCGCGCCCGATCCACTCGCGCAATGTTGTGCAGGGGACATCTAGATCGCTCCGATCGCCCCAGAGCATCGGCGGATCGCGCATGTGCCAGACGAATCCGCGCGCCAGCGACGCGGCTTGATGGTCGTCGCGCCGTCTAGCTGTCTGCTACCTGATCTGCGTTACCCGTGGCAGATTCGCCCTGCGATGGCAGGTCAGTCCATAAGACGGCTTTGTCTGCGGCTTTCGTGGTGATGAGGATCGCTTCCCTCGCTTCCAGACGGACAAGCGCCATCGCTGATACGACTTCGCGTTGGAACTCGTCGCTCGCTCCATCCAAATCCGGCTGCATCGCGCGTACGCGCGCTTCCGCATCGCCTCGAGTCAGCGCAGATAGCGAAACGACCATGTCAACGCCGTCGATCACGAGTCGAGCAATACAGCCCCACCGAGCGACATCAAGGACCACCAGACGACGGGGGCCAGGGCGTCGGGTTTGTATGACGGGAACGCCGTCAGCGGTGCCCCAGTAATACAGGGAAGGTGGTGCGCCCTCGACCTGCCATCGCTGCCTTAACCGATCGCGACCGACGATCTCGCCTTCGGCTGGCTCGTCAACACTGGGAAATGAGGGGCACCCATCAGTTCCTCGTCAGCGGGGGCACCGGACCGAAGCGGCTCGGTTTCGGAGACACGAACAGGCCGTGTGCCAGCAGCTGAAGCTCACCCGCCTCGACGAGCCGATGGGCGGAGCGCGTCGGGGTCGAGCTCCATTGAGCGAGGTCACGCGTCCGGTAGGCATGGCCGGGCTGGAGCGGCTGATGGGTGGTTGTGATGTATGAAATCTCCCGGAGAAATCATACATCGTCCCCCTGGTCGTTGAGTCGGGCTCCTGAGCGGCCACCACGGCCCCGGTCGAGCGGTCGATCACCGACGTGTTGCTATGACATCGCTAGCCCAGGATGTGTGAATTTTCTCACATCTACCCAATTTGAGCGGGATGTGCGAATATCTTCACATCAACGGTTTCGGGCGCGATGTGCGGAAATGCTCACATCCGGCAAGGTGCCGATCATGGCCGACCGATCGTTTCGCGTCTACTCGCCGGAGTCCTTCGGACTCGCGATCAGACACTATCGCGAGCAAGCCGGCCTCACGCAGCAAGAGCTCGCCGACCTCACCGGTATCGACCGGACGTATCTCCTGCGTCTGGAGCGAGGGACACTGCAGTCGGAGCAACTGCAGCGCATCCTCCGAGTCCTGAAGCAGCTCGGCGTTCGCGTCGTCCTCCAAGAGGCCGACTGGTGACGACCAGCAGGCTCGCGGTATGGCAGTACGAACACCGCGTTGCGGTGATCGACACGGACGCTCGTGGCCGGCCCCGCCTCTCCTATACCGAGGAAGCGCTCGAAGCGTTCGCTCCCGGCGTTCCCCTGTTGAGTTGGTCGATGCCGCTCACGCGAACCCGCTACCCGCAGGGGACTGTGAAGCCGTTCCTTGATGGGCTCCTTCCCGAGGGCAACGCCCGCCTCGTCATTGCCGCGGATCACGGTCTGCTCGCCGATGACACCGTTGGGTTACTTAGTGCCCTGGGGCGAGACAGCGCGGGAGCACTGATCATTCTCCCTGACGGGGAAGCACCGGAGGAGCCACTCGCCATTTCTGCTCCGCCGCTGACGGATGAAGAGATCGTCGGACTTGTATCGCGGTTGCGGGTGGCACCGCTGGGCGTGGACGCGCAGGTGCGGCTGTCGCTTGCCGGTGTACAGGAGAAACTCCTCCTCGTGCGCAGGCCAGACGGCACCTGGGCGCGCCCGGCTGGCGGGATCCCGTCGACGCACATCTTGAAGCCCGCGATCGCCGCATATCCACACACGGTCGAGAACGAGGCGTTCTGCATGCGCTTGGCTAGACACCTCGGCCTTCCAGTCGCGAATGTCGAGATCGCAGTCTTCCAGGATCGCAAACTGCTGGTCGTGGATCGATACGACCGCCTGCTCCATGCCGACGGCCGAGTCGATCGAATCCACCAGGAGGACTTCTGTCAGGCTCTGCGCGTCGGCCCAGACCGCAAGTACCAAGCCCTCGGGGGCCCGTCACTCGCCAACGTCGCACAGGTTGTCGAGGTCGCGGTCGGCCCCGGAGCGCTCGAGGCGCTTCTACGGGCAGTCGCGCTGAACGTCCTCATCGGGAATGCGGATGCGCACGCGAAGAACTTCTCGCTCCTGCATCTCCCGGACGGGTCGATGCAGCTTGCGCCGCTCTATGACCTCGTGTCGACGCTCAGCTACCCCGAACTGGATCCTGAGCTCGCGATGTACATCGACGATGTCCGACGCATCACTCGCGTCTCACGGGACCGCGTCCTCAACGAGGCTTCTTCCTGGGGCGTTCCGCGGGCTCGCGCAGCGGAGATCGTGGAAGACCTGCTGGCACGCGCACCGGCCGCTGCCGATGCTGCCCAGGCCGAGACCGAGGACCTTCCGGCGATTGTCCGCACGACCTTCGATCTGCAGTTGGCAATGCTGAAGGACTCAGCTTGAGCAGAGGTGGAATGGAATGAAGGCGGGAAACCCCGGTGGCGAGCGCTCCGTTGAAGACGGCGTCCCCGTGGCCATCGTCGATGTCGAGGCAGGTGGGGCCGTGTTCGACTCGGTTCTTACCCTCTGGCGCCTGCACCGGAAATGGCTTGGCTTTCTGCCAACGCAGGGATTCACAGACCGAGCTGAGAAGGGCACGCTACTCGCGGCGGTTCGAGGGTCGAGCGTCGTTGGGTACGTGCTGTACGACCTGCCACGTGATCGGGTCAAGGTGATCCACCTCTGCGTTGCGGAGGCTCAGCGTGGTGCTGGTATCGCGCGAGCACTGATCGACGAGGTCTCGCACCGGCACCGAGACCGCCGTGGTATGCAGCTCGCGTGCCGGCGTGACTACCCCGCGAACGCCGCATGGCCCCATCTTGGCTTCGTTCCTCGACAGGAACGCCCCGGTCGGAATGATGCGGGTCTGCCGCTGACGATCTGGTTTCGGGACCACGGGCATCGGGATCTCTTCACGTTCACCCCGGAGTCCGACTCGGGGGACCGTCTGGCCGTCGTGCTGGACCACAACGTGGTGATCGATCTGCTCAGCAAGCGCGATGAATCGAGCGAGAGCGTCCATCTGCAGGATCCGTGGCTCACGGAGTACATCGTCCTCTGCATCACCGATGAGGTTGAACAAGAGATCAACAAATGCGAGGACGTCGCCCTTCGTGAGCGAATGAGAGCTGAACTTCCCCAATTCCAAAGACTCTCGACTCCCAGCGGCGTTGATGGCGGTTGGGAGGAACTCGTACCCACGTTCGAGGCATCTGCCCCGCGTGCCGATCCCGCTGACCATCGTCATCTCGCCAGAGCGAAGGCCGGTGGAGCCTCGTACTTCGTTTCTCGAGACGGACGCCTTGACGAGGCGAGGGAGCAGATTCACGCGATGACGGGCGTCGAGGTCATGCGTCCCGAGGAACTCATCGCCCATATCGACCGACTACGTGCTCAGGAGCGGTACGAGCCGACCGCTCTCCATGCAACGTCGCTATCGATCCGGACGGCGGTTGGGACAGGATCCGAATTCGTGCGTCGGTTCTTGAACTACGCCGATGGTGAGCGCAAGCCGCAACTGGAGAGCGAACTTCGGAAGGCCCTGGCCGCCCCAACGCTGTATGAGGCGTTGGTGGTGGCGGATGCCACCGGGACGTTGGTGGGAGGTCTCGTACGGAGGCGCCACGAAGACACGCTCGATGTCCAAGTGATGCGAGTGGGTGGGAGTGATCGCCTGAGCTATGCGACCGCGCGCCAGCTTGCCTATCTGCAACGCGAGGAGGCAGCTCGCTCCGCGCGAGCAGGGCGAGTCGTCATCCGAGACCAGCACGTGTCCGGTCCGGTGCGTTACGCGCTTGAACTTGAGGGCTACCAGTTCACGAGTGAGGGTTGGGTCTCGGAGGTCCAGCGAGGAGTGTTCGCAGCGGAGGACGTCCCCGAGTTAAGAGGCGTGGAGGGCGGCGACGCAGCAGAGCTCGCAGCTGCCCTCGAACGGACCCGCTGGCCGATGAAGGTAATCGGTGCCGGACTGTCAACGTTTGTGATTCCGATTCGTCCTCCGTGGGCTGAGCAGCTCTTTGACTCGACGCTCGCTGCTCAGACGCTCTTCGGTCGCGAACCTAGGCTCGGGTTGAGCCGCGAACACGTGTACTACCGGAGCCCACTCAACGCGAACAGAATCGCCGCCCCCGCCCGGCTCCTCTGGTACGTCTCAGGCCAGACCACCGGCCAAGCTGAAGGTTCCATCCGAGCTGTCTCGCAACTCGCGGAGATCGTGGTGGGACGGCCCCGGACCATCCATCAGCGTTTCGCCCGTCTCGGTGTCTTCGACGTTCATCAGGTTCTGCGGGCCGCGGGCACCAGCGGTCGCGTCATGGCGCTCCGATTCACTGACACCGAGCTGCTTGAGAAGCCCATCCGCCTGACTGAGATTCACTCGATCGCTCAGAGCGAGGGTGGCAGGTTCGTCGCGCCACCGTCGCCGCGGCAGATCGACGAGATGCTCTTCGCACGTCTCTACCGAGAGGCATCTGCACATGCATGAGCGCCCGGCGATGTTCCTCTCCATCCGCCCGAGGTTCGCGGAGTTGATCCTCTCGGGCGCGAAGTCTGTTGAGTTGAGGCGCGTGCGGCCGAAGGTGATCGAGGGCGACTTGGTCCTGCTCTATGCGTCATCGCCGGTTCGAGAGCTGATCGGCGTATGCACGGTCTCACGGGTCGAGGTTGCCCCGGTATCCGAACTCTGGAGGAGACACGGTCGCAGGTCCGGATTGCAGCGCCCGGAGTTCGAATCGTATTTCGAGGGAGCGGCGCGATCCGTTGCCATCTCGGTGCAGGACGCGCGGCGCGTCATCCGACCGCGAACCCTCGATGAACTCAGAGAACGACTGCCCGGGTTCGCCCCTCCGCAGAGCTTCAGCTATGTCAGCCCGGACGACCTGAGACAACTTGAGATCGTGACCGAAGCCGGCACAGTCCGAGGGGGAGTCATCGAGGCACACGCTGTTCGTCGTTGAGTTGGCTCATGGGATGAGCCGCTGCGAGATGGCGTCCCATGAGTTAGCGCGAGCGCGTTTGACGCTCTACCTCTTGGGCGATGGCACCTAGGACATCCAGCAGGATGAATGCCCGAAGGCCGTTCATTCGTGTGGCCTGGCGTAGGTCTCTGCCATGGAGCAGAACATGTCGGTTAAGGTGACGCCCGTCACGCCTGGCAGTCTTCTCGAAGTCGACGAAGGCGAACAACTCTTCTTCCACAAAAGTCAGGAACCCCTCGACTGCGGCGATCCCAACCTGCATCGCCGCATTGGCAGGAACAGTCTGCGCGAGCGTCGACGACAACGCACTGTGAGACACCTTGCCCGAACCAGTCACACTCCTCAGGAAGTCGACACTGACGCCCTCGATCTGTGGCACGAGTGCTGGCGCAACGAGCAGGTACAGCTTGGCCCGCATCGCGGTGTGCGCCTCCCTGAGCAATTCGGTGCGCGCCTCTAGGTACGACACCTCATGCCATCCCCCACCAATACGCGACAGGAGCTCCCAATTCGTTCGACCGTACCGGCCGGAGACGATGTTGCTAAGGGCGGACGGACCGGCACCGTTGCGATACGCCTCCCGGACCTGCTCAACCAGTTCACGGGGCATCGATGGGGCCGGCAGAAGTCTCGCCCTCCGAAAGGCGGCGATCAGCTCGTGCCGCGCATGGATCTCCTGGACGTCGATGACACCACGGATGACCGAGTCCCAGTCAATGCCTCTGGCCGCACGCGCGATCGACCGGGTGATCGATTCATTGACTCCCTGCCATGACCGAAGGAATTCTCCCCATTGGATCTGGAGTCGTGGGAGATCCAAGCGAAGGCGGTCCGTCGTGAAGGCTGTGGACTGCATAGTCGTGAGTGTCTGTTGCAGGTGTTCGGTAATCCGCAGGCTTGGGAGTTTGAGATCAAAACCCTGCATCTTGGCGGCACGCGCCGCAGCAAGCGCGGATCCCAGTGCCGCCTCTCGACCGATCGCGACGTTGGCGGTACGGGCGATCGCTTCGGCGTTGGCCTGAGCAGCGGCGAGAGCCTGCAGCGCGTTCGACTCTGAGATGAGCGAGCCGCCGAGAGCGGCAAGGGAAGCTCCACCGTCGCCCCCGGAGCTGGCCTCGTCCGCTGGATTTTCCATCGTGCCTGACTCCAGGTGCCCACTGGCACGCTTTGTGCCCTACCTCACGATCCCTGCTCGTCCTTCGCGGCCTCCCAGAGTAAGAGTCAAGCTGAACTAGACCGCCGGAGTGACGGCTCTCGCCTTGGGGTGCTTCGCTCCACAGGCGAATGATTCATCGGCTTCGTCCGAATGGCGTCTCGGCTCAGCGCAGGCTGCTCCCAATCCGAACAGGTCGAGTTGCGGCGCGCCCGAAAGAGTGTTCGCCGGGACGCCGAGGTTATCGATCCACTCGACAAACGAGGCGACATAGGGGGCGTTCGCCCGCGACTTGTGTCCCTGCCCCTGCTTCACGATCGGAACGAGCGCGGACGGCAACGGCACGGGTTGGTCGCCGAAGTAATACCAGTGCCTCGACAGCAAGACGTGGAGGCCACCCAGATCGGTCTTCTGGTTCGCGGGGAGGTGGACGCCGGGGCGTTGCACCGGCGGGTCTTGTGAGAAGTCGTAGATGGAGTCGCCAAGGCGACGGCGGCGTTCGCGATGCGACCAGTCTGGGATTTTCCCTCGCAGATGAGCCTTCGTGTACGTGTCGTATTCCGACATGGTCATCTTCTCGTCGACACGCATCGCGTACACGACCTTCGCGCTGACGTCACCGATCGGCGTGGACTTCGAGCCCGTCCCGACAACCCAATCCCCGACCTCCGTGACGCGCCGGATGACGGGCTTACAGATGGCTAGCGTGCAGACGCCCCAGTAGGGGTTCGGGGCAGCACCGTCGTCGAACGGGATGCAGTAACTGTAGAGAGTGGGTCCAGCCATCGCACCTCCGCGACCAGCCACATCCTCGCGCGCTGAACCTGGATACGCCCCTCGCGGTCGATTTGTTGCCGGGAACTTGATGTCTCGCACCTCGCTCCAAGGTACCGCCGAGGTCAGCCGCCTATCGCCGCGACCGCGACCGCGACAGGGTACTCAAGGGAGGCACTACCGATCATGGCCGGACAGTAGTCGGAAGCGAACTCTGAGACTATGGCCACGTCCGCGAATTCAGTCCCACACAGCTAGGCATCGCCTTGCAGCGGCAACGAGCGTCGGCAATGAGCAGCGTGTGACGTCACTGCCGGCATTCACGGTCTTCGTCCTGGTACTCGCCACCTGGATCCCGCCTGTCAGATATCCAGGAGCGGCCCGATCTCCTTGAGTCGTTCGCGGCGAATGCGGTAGTCGGGAATCGCCTGCGCGACGATCGCCCAGTAGTCGGGCGTGTGCGCTCGGACGCGGAGGTGCGCGAGTTCGTGCGCGACGACGTAGTCGAGGAGGGCGGGCGGAGCCATGAGAGCGCGCCAGTTAAAGCGCAGCGTGCCGGTCGGCGAGCAACTCGCCCAGCGCTGACGCTGGTTCCGCACGAGGATCGCGGAGGGCGCCACTCCGAGCAATCGGGCGATGCGATCTACGCGAGCCGGCAGGCGTTCCTCGGCCCGATGCCGGTACCAGAGCTCAAACGCTTCGGCGATCTGCTTTCGGCGCGCCTCACCTTGGAGCGATCGTGGTACGTCCAGGTCGAACTGCCAATGGTGAAAGCGGATGCGGACCTCGTGGTCCTCTGATGACTGAACGAACATTCGGACAGACCGGCCGAAGTACGGGAGCGACTCGCCGCTGACGAAGCGCCGAGGTGATGGCGGGGATCCTCTCCTGGCACCATCGTTCCGGATGATCCATCCGGCGCGCCGGCGGACGGTAGCCTCGATGCGATCGATCGCGGTGTCCGTCGGGGCCGCGACGACAACGATGCCGGGGCGTTCCACGGTGACTTCGATCGTCTTGTGGCGTCGAGGACTGCGGACGACCGAGTAACGGATACGGCTATCGCCGAACGTGATCTCGCCGCCCTCAGTCATGCGAGGCGGCGGCGTGCGACCTCGACCACCTGGCGGACGAGGTCGTCGAGATCAGCTTCCTCGAAGCGGCCTGACACGCGAAGCAGTCGTTTGATGTCGCGGCGCATCTCGCGCTGGACATCCAGGTTGACGTGCCAGTCGATGATCGCGCGGTGCTCCTGGACGATCTCATCAACTGCTCGCGCAACATCCTTGAGGCGCTCGTCGAACTCGGTCCGATAGTGGGCGTCCTCATCCCTGACGCCGCGTTCCGTCGACGCGGTCCCTGAGGCCGGTCGGTCCGCGAGTAGTTCGTAGACGGCGAACGAAACGGGCGTGAGGCCCTGCTCGCTCGCGATCGCGCCTTCCTGGCGCATCTGCAGACGGACCGTGGACAGTCGCTGGCATGCCTCGGCGGAGTTGATGAGGCGCTGGCGCAGTTCCGCGATGATCCGTTCGAGGATCTCCGAGAGGCGTTCGTAGAACACCGGGTTCTCGGCGACTCGCTCCTTGATCTGCGCCCGGATCGCGTGCTCCATCACCGACGCTCGTGCCTCGTCATGCGGCAGCCCGGCGATCTTCTGCTCGAAGTCCCGGTCGAGGATCGAGACCGGCGCCATCAGTTCGCGCACATCCGCGTCGATATTGGTGTCCAGGAGGTGCTTCACCTTCGCGCCGATGGCTGTCCAGTCGATGTCCGCGCGCTCGCGGAGATACTGGGCGCGGGTGTAGGCCCGGATCACGGTCAGGCGCGTCAGGCGCTCGATGTAGGGGACGGCCGCCTCATCCGGCAGAAACTGGTCCATCAGCTTCGCGAACTGCCGGTAGTCGTTGTCGAACCGCTCGAAGGCGTCGGCCTTGAAGTCTCCGTCTGTGTCGGCGTCGGCAGCGAAGAGGTGGACGCACGCCCACACGTCGTTGAGGTCGACGCTGCGGAAGTGTGCCTCGGCAAGGTCCGCTGCGGCCTGAATGACCGGGCCGGGATCCTCGGGGAGTTCCTTCATCACGTCCGCAAGGTCGGCGCTGTCGAAGATCTCGAGCGCGCTCTCGAGTTCCTGCGAGACGCCGTGATAGTCAACGACGAGTCCGTACTCCTTCTCGGTTATGACCCCGTCCTTCTCATGCGAGTAGCGACGGTTCACCCGCGCGATCGCCTGCAGCAGCGTGTGGTCGCGGATTGCTTTGTCGAGGTACAGCACCTGCTCCACGGGAGCGTCGAAGCCGGTGATGAGCTTGTCCACGACCACCAGGATCTCGGGTTCGCCCTCGGGATCGACGAAGGCACTCGTGATCTGGTCCTCGGGAAGGTCATGCGCTTCGCTGAAGCCGGCCTTGTCGAGGTCGTCGAGGGACGTGCTGATGATCGGATACGCGCGGACCTGGAACTCGTTGAGGTACCGGGCGTACCGGACCGCCGCCTCACGACTGGACGCGACGACCTGCGCCTTGAATCCGTTCGGCCTCACCTTCGTCTTGAAGTGTTCGGCGATATCGAGGGCGATCCGCTGGATGCGCTTGTCCGCTTCGGCGATGCGATCCTTGTTCGCGAAGCGACGGCTGATCTCCTTCCGCGTTTCCTCGGGCTCGTCACCGAAGAGCGCGTCGAACAGCCGGTCGAGGGTGGCGGCGCCCTGGATGTGGAGGTCGGCGAGCCGGGCCTCGTAGTAGATCTGGACGGTCGCGCCATCCGTCACGGACTCCCGGATCGTGTAGGAGTCGATGAGGGCGCCGAACTCGCCCATGGTGGACCGGCGGAACCCCTGGTCGATCGGCGTGCCGGTGAAGCCGACGAACGTCGCGTTCTTCAGCGCTCGACGCATCTTCGCGGCGAGCCGGCCGTACTGAGTACGGTGGGCCTCATCCACCATCACTACGATGTTCTCGGCCTCGTTCAGCGGGATCGCGTTCTGCGCGTCCGGAAGCGCCTCGTCGAACTTCTGGATGGTGGTCATCACGGTGTCGCCGTTGGCAGCAATCAGGCGAGCGCGGAGATGTGCCGAGTCTCGAGCTCGAACGGGGTCTGGGAAGCCACCGCGCTTGAAGGTGCCCGTGATCTGCTTGTCGAGTTGTGTCCTGTCGGTGATCACCACGATCGTCGGGTTCCGCAGCGAGCGCTGGCGGCGCAGTTTGGTTGCCAGGAAGAGCATCGTGAGCGACTTCCCCGACCCCTGCGTATGCCAGACGACGCCCCCACGTTCCGAGGGCTTTCGCCCCGTCAGGATCCGGTCCACGGCCGCTCGGACGGCGCGGTACTGCTGGTAGCGCGGCAACTTCTTGATGAGGCGTCCGCCGTCGAGTTCGTAGACGACGAAGTCGCGCAGCACGTCCAACAGCGTGGGCGGATAGAGCAGCCCGGCGATCAGCCGCGCCTGCCCCTCGGGCGGGACGCCGAGGCGACGCGCGAAGTCCGTCTCTGTGAACGGCTCGATCGACTCCCACGGTGCGTAGACGTTCTCGGGCGCGCCGAGGGATCCGAACGCGGCTGCCGAGCCGCTGTGAGCGACGCAGAGGAGATTCGTCGCGAACAGTTCCGGCGCCCCCGCCCCGTGCCACTGCGGCCCCGCCTCCTGGTAGCGGTGCAACTGGCGGACCGCGCGGTGCCTCCACTCGTCCGAGAGCGAGGGCGACTTCGCTTCCATCACGACGAGCGGGATCCCGTTCACGAAGAGCATGAGGTCCGGCTTCACCACCCTGGAATCGTCCTCGTCACTGCCACGCTCGTTGCCGCGGCGGACGCGGAACTGGGTGGTGACGACGTACTCGTTGAGTCCCACCCCCGGCTCCGGGTGCTCGAAGTCGAAAAAGCGGACGGTCGGCGTCTCCTGCCGGCCGCCACGGTCGACCGTGAGCGGCATCCCGCCGACCAGGTACTCGTGCACCTTCTGGTTCCGCGTCATGCCGAGGGCGTCGATGTGTTCGAGGTTGAAGATGACCCGCTGGGCGTCCTCCTCGGTCATCCATTCGTTGAGCCGCAGCAACGCCGAGGTGAGCCGCGCCTTGAGCAGCACCTCACGCTCCCGGTCGCGCTCCGGCGCCAGCACCTCGCGAGGGACGTAGGTGTACCCGAGCCGCTCGAGGAGTTCGCGGGCGGGGATCTCGGCGTGCTGCTCTTCGTTGAACTTGTCGCTGGTCGTCATGAGGCGATCTCGGCACGCTCTGTGTGCGTGGACGGGACACGCAAGCGTCCAGTGAGGAGAGCATCGGAAAGCCCCGCCTTGAGCGCCCGGAGTTCCGCCAACTGCTGTTGTTCGGCGTCCCGCTTCCGCTGAAGACCGGCTTCAACGACGGCGATACGTTCCTGCTCCTCTTTCAATGGCAAGGGGAGTCGGAATCGCAGGAGTGCGGGACGATTGATCTTGGGAATCCCCGTTCGATCGGAGCACGTGCGTGCGTAATCCGTGAAGCTCGGCGAGAGCAGGACAAGGGCCAGGTAAGTGCGGCTCAACCCCGCGTTGGGGCGGATCGGATACATATCGGCGCTGCAGAGGCCCCTCTCCTGTGGCAAGTACACCTTCATGAGGTAGGGCCGGATCTTTGAGTAGATGACGTCTCCTTCGTCGAACTCGTACTTCCCGCTAATTGCCTGAACATCGGCGACGGTGCGCTTCGTGAGCAGTCTCCCCGTCCCCGACTCGATGTCGTCTGGAGCGATAAAGAGGAGGTGTTGAAGCGCCGGATCTCGGGGGTCGGCCTGTCCTGAACGGATATCGACAACCTCACCCAGCGTGGTCACATCCCAACACGCCGGCACGGTCCCGAGGCCTGGCACGTCCCGCCACTTCGAGTGCATCCCGGGGACGCCTCGCGTCAGCAACTCATGCAGGAGGGCGCCCCGGAGGGCCTCGGTCGCTGCGATCACGGCCTCGGTGCGCTCGATCGTTTCGTCGACAGCGTCGAGGACGGCGGCGATGGTGCGCTGCTCGGGGAGGGGTGGGAGGAGGAGATCGACCTTGGCGAGGGTCTCGAACCTGATCGACTTCCGTCTGTGGATGCTGCCGTTACCGAGCCGGCCATACGTTTGAACCATCGAAGGTTGCTTCAAGCACGCGATGAGGAACTTGGGATCGACCTGTTCCGGGTCAGTCTCGAAGACGGTGTAGATCGGGCTGATGAGGCCAGCGTCGGCGGCATCGAACAACCCGATGGAGCCCTCATCCAGATGAATCGTGGCGTAGCCGAAATCACCACGACGGACGAGTCGGTACTCACTCACGTTCCTGGAGAACACCTGGCGATCGAAGTAGTCTGCCGAGCGGACGAAGCCGCTGTGCTTAGTGACCGCATAGACTTCCGCTCCGGAATCACCGGCTCGTTCGCTCCGCTCGCGGGCGATGCCTCCCAGCGCCACGCGTCGCCACCCTTTGGGTGTGCTAGCGGGCATAACCGAGCTCCACCAGCAGCGCGTCCATACGCGACGCCGCCTCGTCGCGGCGCTGTTCGGCCTCACGCAGGCGGGCGAGCGCATCCTCGACGCTCGGCACCTCCACGAGTTCGGTCGTGTCGACGTAGCGCGAGATGTTGAGGTTGAAGTCGTTGCCGGCGATCTCATCCAGGTCCGCGACGTGGGCGAACCGCTCGACATCCTCGAAGCGCTGGAACGCCTCGACGATCGCGGCAAGGTGTACGTCCTCGAGGTAGTTGCGGGCCTTGCCTGCGGTGAAGTAGCCCGGCTGCGCGGCGTCGATGAACAGCACCTTGCCGGCGCGCTCAGGACGCTTCTGCTTGTTCAGGATGCAGATCGCGACGGGGATGCTGGCGCCGTTGAAGAGGTTGGGCGTCAGGCCGATGACCGCTTCGAACAGGTCGGCCTCGACGATGCCTTTGCGGATCGTGCCTTCCGCGCCGCCACGGAAGAGGATGCCATGCGGCATCACCACGCCCACCATGCCGTCGTGCTCCGTGACCGCCAGCATGTGCTGCAGGAAGGCAAGGTCGCCCTTCGTCCTCGGAGGGATCGCGCCATAGCGGTCGAACCGGTGGTGCGAGTCGGTGGGAGCGTACTCGTGCCCCCAGTCCTTCAGGCTGAACGGCGGATTCGCGATCACCCGATGGTAGGAGTACAGCCGGTCGTGCTCGTCGACGAGCCGCGGATCGCGGATCACGTCGCCGCCCTCCATCCGCGCGGACCGCAGCCCGTGCAGTAGCAGGTTCAGCTTGCCGATAGCCAGCGTCCCCAGGTTTCGCTCCTGTCCGTGCAACACCAGGTTCCGGGGATTGCCCCCGTGCTTGCGCACGTAGTTGGCGGTGTAGATGAGCATGCCAGCTGAGCCGGCGGTGGGGTCGCAGACCCGCATGCCCTCGTGCGGCGCGAGCAACTGCACGATCAGATCGACGACCTTGCGGGGCGTATAGAACTCGCCGCCCTTCTTCCCGGCGTCGTCGGCGAACTCCTCGATGAGGTACTCGTAGGCGTCGCCGAGCACGTTCTGCGGAC
Source organism: uncultured Dehalococcoidaceae bacterium (assembly GCA_964414675.1). Classification (GTDB taxonomy): domain Bacteria; phylum Chloroflexota; class Dehalococcoidia; order UBA2979; family UBA2979; genus W-Chloroflexi-9. Next base: position 40,475 of record CAYPYF010000009.1, on the reverse strand, counting down.
CGTCGCCGTCCTCGTTCCGGAGATTTGCGTCGCGCAGGTCGAGTTCCGAGAAATGCTTCAGCAGGCTCCGAATGATCCGGTTGATGCTGTTGGGGCCACCGAGTTTGGACTCATCGTTCCAGTTGGTGTTCCGTAGGATCCCGTCGAGCAAGGGGGTGTTTGCCGCCTCGATCTCCGCGCTCGCGCGGTTGAGGGCCTCGCCCAAGTTGTCCGTCTCGCTGACGATCTCGTCCCATCGCGCGTCCGCCGGCACGAAGAACTCGTGCTCGTCGTGGTCCGTCTCCGCGATCTCTCGCGACATGCCGGCAGCCATCGAGCGCTCCACTTCCTCCTCGAAGCGATCGGAGAGCCGCTTCAGGAAGAGCATGGAGAAGATGTAATTCTTGTAGTCGCTCGAGTCGATCTGGCCGCGGAGGATGTCCGCTGCCCCCCAGAGCTTCGACCGCAACTGTTCGTCGGTGAGTGTCATACCAGCCCCTTACGCCGTCCGGGTGTCTGCACCCGAAGCGATCGTGCCCACGATCGCCTCGCGCGCGAGGTTGTGTCTGATCTCGGCCGCGTCGAGCGCAGCGCGATACGCCTCCTCGGAGGCCTCGATGAGCTCTGCAAGCTGGCGCAGTTCCGCTAGCGGCGGAACCTCGACCGGCACCTCTCCCAGGGCGCGCGCCGACAGGGCCGGCAACGTTGAACCGGTGAGCCGCGACTCCATCTGCATCCGCCCATTTGCGGAGCAAAGGTAGTACCAGAGGAAGTGCGCGAGCCCTGACCCTGGGTCGTCGGTCCGCACGACGAGCAGCGTGGATCCCGCAACGGTCCGGGTAACCTCGGGCGGCACAAGTGCCGCCTTGACCGTCTGTGAGCGGGCCGTCACCAGGATGTCGAACGGCCGCAACAGATGCCGCTCCGTCCGCTCCCTCTGCTCGACTTCGATGTAGCGCCCCTCTTCGAGGTCCAGTCTGCCGTCGACGATGTCGCCGCTCTCGACGAGCCGCAGGCGCCAGTCGCCCGGAAGCGCCCCAGCACCTCGTCCGGCCGTTACGAGTCCCTGCGTGACGGTAGCGACCGTGCCTATCTGCATGAACACATCATCGACGTACATTGTCATTTTGTCAACATATATCCGTGGTCTTGACTTCCCGTGAGGCGGGTATATGGTTTCGTCATATCGGGAGGCAAGGGCGTGCCATGCAAGAACAAATCGAGCAACCGGATGGCTGCGTAACTGGTCTAACACCCAGCATTCCCGCAGATACCGATGCGTTCAGCACCGGCGCACACACGCGAACAGCTCGGACGATCGCCGACGTCATCCGTGGTGCCCCGGGCGGTCGCTCCATCGGCCTGGAAGGGGCGTGGGGCGCGGGGAAGTCCACCGTGGTGAACCTCCTTGAGCAGCAATTCAAGGACGATCCCTGGACGCACTTCGTGCGCTTCGACGCATGGGCACACGAGGGTGACCCGCTCCGACGCTCCTTCCTCGAGCGGATCATCGCGGACCTCACGTCCCCGACGGTCGGCTGGGGAGACCAGAAGGAATGGAAGAAGCGAGCGTCGACCCTGTCCGGGCGTCAGAGCACCACAACAACAACGCCGAGCGTACGGCTCACCTCGTGGGGCAAGTTCGCGATGTTCCTCGCGGTGCTTGTCCCGGTTGGTGCCACGCTGATCGGTGCCGCCCTCGCTGGGATCGGCTCCGACAACTTCGACTGGTCCACCACGCTATGGCTGATGGTGGTTGGCTCACTGTTCATCGGTGCACCGGTCGTCGGTCTGATCTCCCGTGATGACCCTGCGTTTCTGTCGATCGACTCCATCGTGGAGCAGAACTCCACGACCACGGAAACGATGAACCCGACATCTCTTGAATTTGAACATCACTTTCGCGACCTCCTCAAGGACACGGTGGGCAAGGACTCCGGTCGGAAGCTCGTCCTGGTCGTGGATAACCTCGATCGGCTCCACCCCGAGGAGAGTCTCGAGGTGTGGTCGACCTTGCAAACGTTCCTGCAGAACACGACGGATGCCGAGTGGGCGCCGCGAGTGTGGGTCCTGCTCCCGTACGACCGATACGCGATCCACCGGTTGTGGAATGCCCGTGATCCGAAGAAGGGCCACGAGATAGCCGAGTCGTTCCTCGATAAGAGTGTTCAGTTGAGGTTCGAGGTGCCGCCGCCAGCACTCGGGGAGTGGCGCGCCTATCTGAAGGGGCTGCTCGAGGTGGTGCTGCCGACGCATGCGGCCGATTGGGACGCGATCACTCGGGTGTACTCGATGGTCGGTCTCGACAGCTCCGGATCACCCACCCCGCGCGATCTTGAGATCTTCGTGAACTCGGTCGGCACGCTCCACCGTCGCTGGGATCACACCCACCGGCTCGAAATCCTCGCGCTGTACGCACTGCTCCGACGGCAGCGCGAGCTGAGCGGTGAAACTTTTGGGCAGCAACTTCGGAGCGGAGAGATCGAGACAGGCCGATTCGCGATGATTGCCGGCGTCACCGAGCAGGTGCTCGTCGAAACACTCGCGTCGCTCTGGTTTGGTTCGGACATCGCCACTGCCCGCCAGCTTCTGCTCGGCGACCCAATCCACGCGGCGTTGACGACGAATCGCACGCCTGATCTCGAACCCCTGGTGGAGACGCCAGGATTCTGGGACGCGCTCGACGCGTTCGACATGTCCCCACTCGCTGTGGAGGAGGCCCTCAACACAGGCGCTGCTCTGTATCGATTCTTGCGCCAGCATCCCGATGAGCAGCCTGCTATGCAGCACGCACTCCGTACGCGGTTCGCCGCGGCCTTTCGTCGAAGCTCGCCACCGCTCCAGCAGCCGGTCTTGCTTGGTGACGCGATTCGCGCCGCCCAAGATCTCGCAACGACACGGTTCGTGACCGAAGCCATCTCGGTTCACGATTTCACCGAGGGTGACGCAGCGGGCATCGCGACTCTTTGTTCCGAGGTGCTTCACGCAGCCACTGAGGAGCACGAACCAGATCAGCTGGCGACCCTCAAGATCGCGCTCCGCGTTCCTGCGGCGCTTGCTGTGGAGACGGCGCGTGAACTCGATTCGATGCTCACGGATGATGCGTTGTTGCCTCTGGTGCACTTCCCCGACGTGGCTGGGGCAGAGCTCACGGAGATCCTCAACGCGGCGATCACCGAGGGGAGGCTGAACGATGTCCAGCATGTCCTAGGCCGGATGAGTGCCTGCTTCCCGAAGATCGCCTGGAAGCAGGTGCTCGGCGTCCTAGGGAAGCGGATGCGCGATGTCGAGAGCGTCACCGATGCGGAGTCCACCACCCTCTTCGAGTGCTTGGACACAGTCTCGGCGGCCGACGCGGGAGACACCCAGGCGCTATTCGGTCCGTTGGTAGAGGAAGGCTACGCGCTTCACTACCTCAGCCAGCTCCAGTCCGAGCCTGGAACCTGGGCGCGGTGGGCGATACTCCATCTCCTGGCCCATCCTGACAACGACGTGGCAGCCCGTCCGGGCAGCGCGGAGGCTGGTCACGGGATACTCACCGCAGTCGAGGCGACGCCGGATGCGCACCACGACAAGGTCGAGGCGCTCGCGGGACTGCTTTCCGATCACAACGACTTCCCCTTCATCTACCAGCTCTGGGAGAAGGGGGTGCTTCGGCAGCTCGCTGCGGTGCTTCTGCGGCACGTGCTTGAAGCGGGCTTGCGACCATCGGCTGTGGATCTTGTGAGCCACTGGCCCATATTCAGTGGACTACCAAAGGAAGTATTGAGGCCACTCCTCGTCGAACTCGCCGAGGAGATCACCGCCGTGGTCACGGAGGGAGATGTCGAGCCCTCACACATCGCCCTCTATCAGCAGCTACCTGTCAATGCTGGGCTTGATCAATGGTTGGCGGTTGCTCTAGCTCGCCGATCGGCGGGGGACTGGTTGGGCGATCTACAGGCCCGTGGACCGTACACCCGCCTCGCACTACTGCTCGCGTCCCGGGAAGGCGGTTGGGAACTCGATGCCTCGGTTGCTGGGCCCATCGCAGATCACATCACGGAGGTGAGCGATGGTGCGGCCACGAAGCTCGGGCAGGAGGACCTAGCTAAGTTGATCGGTCGTCTCTCGGCGCAAGGTCAGGACGAGGTCGCTCGTGCGGCTGTCCGGAAGCTCGCCGGTGGGGCCCCGTCCTTCTTCGCGATGGTTGGCCCGGCGGTCGTGGATGCGCTGGCCAGCCGTCTCGCAGGAACAACCGACGTTCTGGACACGATCGGGCGCTTCGTGCGCCAGGGACAGATTGATGGATTGGAATGGGCACTATCGCTGTTTGCCCTGAGCCGACCTGAGAAGGGAACTCAAGGAGTCGAAGAACTCGAGTCGACGATCCGATCCGAAATGCGCCGGGGATCCGAGACAATTGCAGAGGCGGTCGGCAAACTTGCCGCGGCTCTTGGCGTCGAGGTAGAGCAGGAACAGATGGAGGACCCACAGGGTCCAGACGTTTAGGCCTCAGAGGAGCGCGAGCTTTGGCGCCGCTGAGTCGGGGCGACGACACTGATGGGCCGCCCGCATCCGCGGTCAGCCTTCGGCGTAGCGACCGTCCGCCGCGCGGATCGAGATCGACGAGCCGCCATCATTTGTTGCGTGTTGCGGTGACGCACGTGAATCCGGCCGTCACCAGCCGTCTTTCCCCCGCAGCACGGACACCCACGATCGGGATGGCGATCGGCGCCAGTTGGCGCACGCGTGTGCTCTTCCAACTGGGCGACGCTCGAGCGGCAGGGTGGAAGGCCGATCGCGACAGGACACTGCTGTCGAGGACATCGCTACAAGCGATGTCGATCCGCAGTAGCACTGATGTCCGACCGCGCGGCAACCTCCACCGCGCCGACTCCGGAAACCGTGAGGCATGCGGAACTCATGGTGATCGGGTGCGTTCGAGCATGTCACTCGAGCGGCGCGAGTAGGGGAGTCTCTGGTCGCGAGCGCTGCGAACGAGCGGCGCGTGCGTGGCGCGATCGTTCGGGGGACGACGACGGTGTGTGCGCGTCCAGCGTTGGAGCGCGCAGAGTCTATATAAGCCACGCCTCGTGTAGGTCACACGGAGGTCCCCGCCGAACCTGGGGCGGCGACCCACACCGCGATTCTTTGATGTCCTCGCTTCCGGCCCTTCAGACCCCGTACTTGGGAGCTCTGGGAGCCCTGTGCGCCGCCTGTGGGAGCTCCGCGGGAAGGTCCGCTCGCATGCTGCCTGCATAAATGAGGAGCAATGACTCAACCACGCCGACCGGTGACTGCGCACGAGAAAGCATCGAAGCAGGCGGAGAGGATTGAAAAGACTCGGGGGTCTCGTGACCAAACGAGGACCTACGCATGACCTCCGTGACCGTCACATGACCCTCGGATGACTGTCCCGTGATCGTCACGTGGCAGGCTCTGGGTCACCGGTCGTGCATGCTCACCGCATGGAGAAAGGATGCCCGTGACACGACTACCCACCCCCGCGATTCCCGCTCGTCCCGACGACCGACGCCGGGACGCTTACCGCAGCGCCCGACGATGCCGTGCGTGTGCGTGCTCCTGTCCACATGGCTGCCGGCGGTCCGGAGAGGCCATCCAGCCGCCGGCCCGGCGCGATCGCGCGCCGGTAGTGCGAAATAAGCGTGGCGTGGAGCGAAATAGGTGTTGGTGGTGCGAAATAAGCGCGCTCGTCGCGTGGTTGTGGAGCGGGGTAGGGCATGGTGTCTGGCGTGAGCACAGAGAAGTTGGTCGAGCGTCAGTCGCCATGCGAACCCCGTGCGAGGACTGCTGGATCCTCTAGACGAAGTCTGGATCGGCTGACCAAACCCGGACCGGTTCCTAGACCACCGTCGTAGATGCTCATGACCGAAAGCCCCACGTGTCCCGAAGGAAGGATGCCCGTGACTCGACCGCGCACTCCCCGAGAGCTCGAAGCGGCGGTGCTGCTCTGGATCGCGCGCCTGCCGCTCGTGCCCGCGAGCGACCTGACGGTGCTCAATGGAGAGCCCGAGGATGCCGTGCGGCGGGCACTCGATGGCCTACACCGGCACGGTTGGACCGAGCGTTTGCTGCTTCGGTCCCCCAAGTACGAATACGAATTCGAGGCTGATGTCCTCCGGGACGCCGCGGTTCCCGCCTTCGCACAGGCGTTCAGCCTGGACGAGGCGGAGGTGCGCCGGCACTGGCCGGTCGGACGCCGCGACCTGCTCGACCGCATCGCCACCTTCGAGGTGACGGACGCCGTGAACTACGCGCTCGTGCGCATGGCCGCGGAGTGCCGCGACCAGGTCAAGGTCGAAGTGCTCGACCTCCGCTCCAGGCCGCGACGCACGATCGACCGCTGGTGGCCGCCCGGAGTGGAGGCCTACGGCCGTCTTGCGGTCGGCTCAGCAGAGACGGACTTCTTCCTCGTCTGGAACCGCGCCGGCGAATCCGCGCGTCAGCGTCGCGGCCTCGTCCGAGCCTGGTACGACGCCCACGCGCGCACCTCCGGCTGGCCGAGGCTGCTCATGGTCTGCCCGTCGACTGAGCAGGAACAGGCGTGGGACGCCGAGATCTACGCCGAAGCCGGCCGCCGGGAGGACCTCGCGTTCGAGGCCGACGATCCAGATGGCGACGTGGACTGCGACCCGTTGATGGTGGGCGTCATCGATCCACGAGCCGCCCACGGCGAAGACTCCCTCTCCCGCTGGCGCTGGCTGGCCGATCCGTACCCGACGGACCTCTTCGAGGTGCTGGGATGGAGCAGTTGCCGGAGACCGTTCGCCGTGCCCGGGTCGCCACGCCTCGACCTCATCGACCGCGGCGTCGAAGTCCAGGCGCCCTCGCTCCGCGAGTGGGCCGCGGAGTTGATCGCCTTGGGGCAGGGCAGCGCCCGCGAGCGTGCCACGGCGCAACTGCTCACCCTCGAGCCGGCACAGCGCCTAGCGCTGGGCCACCTCGCCCGTCATCCGTACGTCACCGAGCACCAGTTGGCGACCACCCTCGGCGGGGAGCGGGAGCGCGCCGCTCAGCTGCTCGCCGACCTCCACCGGCGTGGTCTGACCGGGGCGATCGAGCGGGAACAGCGATGACCCCGAGGAAGGGACCGAGGATCGAGCGACACTACTTCGTCACCCACGCGGGCCTGTGCGTGCTCGCGGCCGCCGAGGGGGTCCCGCCGCTGCGCTACGCCGAGCAGGCGGGGCTGGCCGTTGAGACCAGCGCGAAGGGTCGCGGCGGCAACCGCCTGCGTAACCTGCGCCGGAACTTCGAGCACACCACGGGCACGAACGCGGTCTTCGCCCGCCTGGCTCGGGATGCAGCGCGGTCGGGACACCGGCTGCCGCAATGGCGAAGCGAGTCCGACGCGGCGCAACGTTTCGAGCACCGCGGGGGCCGGTACTGGATCCGTCCCGACGGGGCGGGGACCTACTACCTCGACGGCGAGGAAGCGCCCTTCTTGCTCGAGTACGACCGCGGCACCATGCGGCGCCGCGACTACGGCCGCAAGCTCGCGGGGATCGCCGCGTACTTCGACAGCGGCCTCGCCGAGGACACCTACGGCGCCGACCTCACCCTGCTGGTGGTGTCGGAGACGGACGACGGGGAGCGGCGCTTTGCAGAAGCGGTCGCGGAGGCGGAGGAGCGCTGGGATGTCGAGCTCCCGGTACTGCTGACGACGCGCGAGCGCATCGACCGCGAGTGGCGAGGACTGCTTGGCGGCATCTGGCGCACACCTGAGGATCGGCGCCGCCGCACCTGGCTCGGGGACATCGAGGAGCCACTGCGATGAGCGGGCACCACGAGCGACCACGACGACACGGGCCGCGTGGCCCACGCGCCAACCGGTCGATGCCGATCGACGCGGTCTGGGAGGAGGGCCCGCGCACCGAGGCGTGGAACGAACTCTGGCGTCGGCTGCTCGCGGCCGTCGTCGAGGACGGCGAGAAGGAGGAGACGTGCGAATCCGATGCCGCGGATGGCGACGTGAGCACAGACCCGGGATAGGCATGCAGGCTCCAGCAGATGGTAGAATGAACGCATCGTACGGTAGAACGGTGCGCCCCATGAGCATGAACATCAAGAACGAGGAAGCACACCGCATCGCGCGCGAACTCGCGGGGCTGACCGGCGAAAGCGTGACCGCCGCCGTCACCGTGGCCCTCCGTGAGCGACTCGAGCGCGTGCGCCGTGAGCAGGGGGCGAGCCTGGCTGATCAGCTCGTCACGATCGGCCAGGACTGCGCGGCTCATCTGAAGGAGCCGTACCGTTCCGCCGATCACGGCGAGCTCCTCTACGACGAACGCGGCCTCCCGCGATGATCATCGACACGTCGGCGCTCCTGGCGATCCTCCGGCATGAGCCCGAGGCACGGGCCTGCGCACAGGCAATCGAGCAGGCGACGGCGCGCCGCATCTCGGCGGGGAACTTCCTCGAAGCCGCGATCGTGATCGACGCGAGCCGCGATCCGATCGCGAGCCGACGCCTCGACGAACTCGTCGCCGTCGCGAGCATCGCGGTGGAGCCGGTGACGCTGGAGCAGGTGCGGGTCGCGCGGACCGCGTATCGCGACTTCGGGAAGGGGAGCGGCCACCCAGCGCAGCTCAACTTCGGTGACTGCTTCGCGTACGCGCTTGCGGTCACCACCTCGGAGCCGTTGCTGTTCAAGGGGCTCGACTTCAGCCACACGGACGTCCGGCCGGCATTGGTGCAGGACGACGATCCGCGATGAGTGCGCCGGGCAGTAGGCTCTGAGGCGCAGCGAAGGATCGCCATGAGAGCCATCATCTACTCACGAGTCTCGACCGATGCCCAGGAGCGCGACGGGACCTCGCTCGATACGCAGGAGCGAGCCTGCCTGGATCTCGCGGCCTCGCGGGGGTGGTCCGTCGTGGAGTGCGTGCGCGACGCCGCCAGCGGTTCCCACCTCGACCGGGCCGGGATCGAGCAGGTGCGCGGGATGCTTCGCCGGGGCGAGGCGGATGTCGTCATCGCCTACGCCGTCGACCGCCTTTCGCGAAACCAGAACCACATCGGCGTGCTCTTCGACGAGGTCGAGCAGGCCGGGGCCCAGCTCGAGTTCGTCACCGAGCGCTTCGAGGATACGGCGATCGGTCGCTTCATCCTCGCCGCCCGCGCGTTCATCGCCGAGGTCGAGCGCGAGAAGATCGCTGAGCGCACCATGCGCGGCAAGGCGGAACGCGCCCGCAACGGCCAGATTCCGCAAGGAACCGGCGCCGGCATCTATGGCTACCGCTACTACCCGGAGACGGGACGTCGCGAAGTCGACGAGCTGCAGGCCGCCGTGGTGCAGCGGATGTTCGCGGACTTCGTCGCGAACGGCACGGTGCATGGGATCGCCAAGCGGCTGAACGAGGCCAGCGTTCCGGCGTTTGGCGGCGGCGCCTGGCATGCGCTTTCGGTCCGGCGCATCCTCCTGAATGAGACCTACACGGGACGGACGATCTACCGCCGCACGATCGTGAAGAAGGTGCGCGATCCCCAGCGCGGCCGCTGGGTGAAGATCACCGAGGAACGCGACCCCTCCGAATGGATCGAGATCGAAGGGGCGACGCCGGCGATCATCTCGCGCAACCTCTACGAGCGCGCGCAAGCCCGGTTGACCGATCCGGATCGCCGGCGGCGTCGGGAGCCGACGAGGACGTACGCGCTGCGAGGGCGACTGCGCTGCACGGTGTGCGACGCGGCGATGGTCGGGCACGCCGTGAACCGGGGCCGGTTCCACTACTACCGCTGCCCGAACGGATCGAGCGGCCCCGGGGAGACGCGATGTCGCTCTCGGTACATTCGACTGGAACGTCTCGAAGGGGCCGTGAAGACCGTACTTGGTGAGCTGCTCGTGTCGCCTGAGCGGATCCTCGGAGAGTCCCGCCGGATCGTGGTCGCGGCGAGCCAGCCGTCGGCGGAGCTCACCGCGGTGGTCGCCGAGATCAACGAGATCGAGTCGAGCCAGCGCCAACTCGCGCGGCTCTACACGCGCAAGAAGCTCCCGGTCAGTGCCCTCGACGCGGAGGCGCGTGACCTGGCCGATCGCCGCCGATGGCTCGAGGCGCGCCGACGCGAACTGGAGCCGAACGCTCCAACCGATGAACGTCAGCACGCATGGATCGAAGAGCATTTACCCTATGCCCTCGAGCGCATACGGCATGAAGTGAGTACGGCGGATGAGGGCGGGTTTGAACTGCTGTTAAGGGCAGTGGACGCCCGGATTGAGGCGTCAGCGGAGCGCGCGACCGTCCGTGGAACCGTCCCGATAATTGATCAGGATAGTGAGTCGTTCGCTACCATTGCACGAACATCGGCATGAGGGTTCCTCTGTGATAAACGAGGAACCGGGCCGCCTCCGATTTCGGTACCAGTTTTCGTTGCTCCGCGGGCGCTGAACCGGACGGATCCATGTTGGATGGCGATGGGGACTTCCTCGCCCGTCCTTAGGTCGAGGTCGAGGTCGAGCTGGACGACCTTGGAGGAACGCGCGCCGGTGTCGAGCAGCGCGAGCAGCAGCGCCCGGTCGCGGATGCCGAGCGGCCCTTCTCGCAGGCCGCGAGCAGCGCGGCGACGTCCTCCGCAGAGAACGGCTGCACGATCCGCTGTGGGAGGCGGATGTTCTTCACGCCACGGAAAGGGCGTCTCGTTGAGGTATCCAGCGTCGACGAGCCAGTTGAAGAAGCAGCGCACCTCGCGGAAGTGGTGGTGGCGGGTGTCGGAGGCGTGGTCGCGGAGGCGTCCGAGGTAGGCGTACCCGTGCTCGCCGGCGATGTCGCCCCCGTCGGTCGGAGCGTCGTATTCGATCAGCGCCGGCACGAACCGGCCGAGGGTTTATCGTTACGCTTGGACGGTGCGCGGGGACTTGCCTTCGACTTCGCAGCGCGGACGTAGAGGTCGATGTGCGTTTCCATGCCGGCGATGGACGCTCTCTGTCCGGCGAGGGAGTCAAGGCGATCCGCATTGGACTCGGTCACCTCGTCGTCAGGCTGCGGGAGTACCCGCTAGGACTTGCATTGCTCTGTGGAGGCCTGCGATCCCGGGTCCGCTCTCGACCGATACCCAATCCTTGTGATGGCCCACAGACCGGCGCCGTGGATGCTGATCGAAAAGCAGCTCCAGACAGCGCGAGGCGGGCCATGGCTGAGTCGGTCAGATATGAGAGTCAGGGATCCGTCGCCGTCGTGCGTATGGATGATGGGCGAGTGAACGCCCTGTCCGTGGCGATGCTCACCGGCGTCCACGACGCGCTGAGCCGCGCCGAGTCGGAAGGTCTGGCGGTGCTGCTCATTGGGCGCCCGGGCATCCTCTCGGCGGGATTCGACCTCAAGACAATAGAGGCGCGCGGCGCTCAGTACCTTTCGATGGTGCGGATGGGGTTTGAACTCAGCGCCAGGATCCTCAGCTTCCCCCGTCCCGTGGTGATCGCATGCACCGGCCACGCGATTGCCATGGGGTCGTTCGTGCTCCTCTCAGCAGACTATCGGGTCGGCGTCCGTGGCGACTTCCGTATCGGTCCGAACGAAGTGGCGAACGGAATGGCGATGCCTGCTGCGGCGATCGAGATCTGTCGGCAGCGGCTGACGCCAGCAGCATTCAGTCGCGCGCTCATTGGGGCGGAGCCGTTCGCGAACGAGGCTGCCGTCCACGCCGGGTTCCTCGACCGCCTCGTCGAGGAAGGGGAGTTGTTCGACGTCGCCTTCAACGAGGCCGAGCGACTTGCTGCGCTGAACGCGGACGCGCACCGCAACGCGAAACTTCGCGTTCGCGCCGATGCGCTTGAGGCCGTCCGAACGGCGATCGAGTCCGACCTGGCGCGGATGCGCCCCTGGCCGTGACGAGCCACGCCGGCCCTTGTCCACTGGCCACTATCCTCCTGGGAGTGCGGTCCTAACTTCAGCGGCGCTCTGGACGTGCCGCAGCGTCTTGGCTGTGACGCGACGATGAATGAACTGGCTTCCCCGTTCCTCGGACGATGGCGCGAGATCGCCCATCTCGATCGTGCCCTTGACGGCGCCCGGTCGGGGATCGGGAGCGTAGTGGTCATCGCTGGTGAAGCGGGTATCGGTAAGAGTCGCCTCGCGCAGGAGTTCTCGGAACGGGCGAGGGCCTCCGGAGCACTCGTCGTTTGGGGACGGTCGTGGGAAGTCGACCTTGGATCGCCGGCGTTCGCACCGTGGCTCGAGGCGCTCGGCAGCCTGCTCCAGGCGGCGGCGAGCAGATCGGGAGCGGCAACGCTCCATGAACTGTTCGCCGAGTTCGGAGTTCCGCCAACGCGCGAGCTCACCGACGACTCAGGGGCGGAGGACGATTCCTTAGAGAGCGTTCGGTTCCGCCTCTTCGGTCGGATCGTCGAGTTGCTTCGCGCTGCAAGTGGCGTGAACGATTCGGACGAGGCGGGCAACACAGCGCGCCCCGTCGTCGTCGTCATTGACGACATCCACTGGGCCGACGGCCCTTCGCTCCTGTTGCTGCGCTACCTAGCGCGCATCTGCCAGACCATCCCGGTGGTGCTGGTCATGACCTATGACGATGAGGCAGATGGTCGGTCGGCCCAGCTGCGCGGCGCCCTCGCGGCGATCGAGCGCGAGTCAGGGGTGAGTCGCCTTGACCTGCCTGGCCTCAACGAGCCGGAGGTCCAGGAGTTGGCTGCGTCGCTACTCCTCGACCGACGCGATCCGCGACGTCTGCTGCGCCTCGTCGAACGCGTCCACGAGCTCACCGATGGGAATCCCTTCTTCGTCCGGGAGTTGCTACAAGCGCTGCAGGGCGCCGACTCGATGCCGGCGGGCGCGGAGGGTGTCCCAGCGACCGTTCGCGACGTCGTCGAAAGTCGCCTCGCTCGTCTGTCTGATTCGACGCAGCAGATGTTGCGTGTCGCCGCCGTCGCCGGCCCCGAGTTCGACGCCTGGGTTGTCGACCGGGCGACGTCCGAGCGAGGCGAGTTGCTTGACCGGGCCTTCGACGAGGCGGAGGCGGCGAATTTCATCGAGCCATCAGGTCCTGTGGGCCACTACCGATTCGTCCACGCGCTCACGCGCAACGCCGTGTATTCCGGGTTCGCCAGCCGTTCCCGCGTCCGGACACATCGCTCGGTCGCCGAGATCCTGGAGGCGGAGTACGGCGCTGGGGCAGAAGATCATGCCGCGGAGCTTGCCTACCACTTCGGCGCGGTGGGGGACACCGAGCGGGCGTTGCACTACCGGCTAGAGGCTGGAGAACGGGCGCGTGCTGCAACCGCCTGGGAAGAAGCTGCCCGCCACTACGAGATGGCGGCCGGCCTCCTCGCGGGTGCAGGAGACCGCCGGCACGAGGCCGAGGTCCTGTACGTGATCGGGCGGTGCTGGCGACTCGCGGGAGCGCCGCGTCAGGCATGGCAAGCGCTCATGCGCAGTATGTCGTCTTTTGAGGAACTCGGTGACGGCGCATGGACGGCCCGCGCGGCCGTGGAAGCACTGGCCATTCCCGCGTCTGCTGCGCGTCGCGAATCGATCGCCCGCCGAGCGCTCGCGACCCTGGGACCGGATGAGCGAAGGCTCGAGGCGCGTCTCCACCTGAGTCTCGTGCTCTGGTCGCGGGACTCGGACGGAGAGAGCCGCACGCGCGCCCTTGAACTGGCGCGGGCTGAAGGACTCGTCGATGTTGTCGCGGCGCTGGAGCAACAGCCGGCCAATCAGGCACTTCTAGCCGGACGACTCTCCGACGCGCGAGAACAACTCGATCAGCTGTATCGCCTGTGCCTTGAACACGGCCGTCGCGGGTGGGCGCTCCGGTTCTTGACGAGTGCGAGCTCGATCCCGGTGTTCGAGGGTGATCTTGCCGAGGGCGAGTCGGCGCTGTTGCGCACCATCGCGTTCTCCGATGGGGCACATCCGCTCTGGGAGGGTGGACTACTGACCTGGCTGGCGGGTGTCGCACTCGCGCGCTCTGACCATGTGCGGTTCGAGGAACTGATGGAGCGGGCGAGACGCCTCCACCCGGAGAGCTTCCGGCTCAGTCTACTGCGCGCCCTACAGCGCGAGATCGCGGGAGAGACGGACGAGGCGCTGGAGGTGCTGCCAGGGCCGGAGGAGACCGGCGACTATCCCGGATGGCTGGCGATCGTCCATGGCTCGCGGGCGCGGCTGTTGCACGCGGCTGGCGATCGTGACGCCGCGTTGGACGAGCTGGAGCAATGGGCCCAGCATCTGCGCCCCTTTAACACGGCCGAGGGATCGCCGAGCTACCTCCATACGCTGTCGTGTGTCGACGGCGTCCTCGCCGCGGGCGGGTCGGATCGCCTGGTCACGCTTGTTGATAGCGAACTGGTGCAATGGAGCTGGGCGAGGTTCGCACCCGGCAACGCCTGCAGCCTCGACCGAATGCGCGGAGACCTCGCCTACAGACTTGGCCGGCTCGACGACGCAGATGCGTCGTATCGGGCTGGTGCGGAGTGGGCGCTGCGGGAACATTGCGAGGTGGAGGTTGGGCGCTGCCAGATCGGCCTCGCGAGGGTATCGGCGGCTCGGTCCGATGGTGCTGGTGCCATCGAGCACGTCGATCGCGCGATCCGATTCCTTCGTCGGGCTGACGCGGCGCTGTACCTCCGTCAGGCGCTGGCACTACGTGATGCGGTCGCCGAAGAATGGACGAGCGAGCCAGAAGTCACGCCCGCCTCGCATCCCGTCGGCGGCGCTGACCTATCGCCTCGAGAACTTGAGGTGCTGGGCTTGGTCGCAGACGGCCACACGAACCGCGAGATCGCGGATCGGCTCGTGATCAGTGTGAATACGGTCGCGAGGCACGTGACCCATATTTTTAACAAGACCGGTGTCTCGAATCGAGCTGAAGCTGTCGGCTACGCGCATCGCCACCATCTGCTCCGGAAGGGTTGAGCGCGCGCGAGTCTGCGTGTTGTTCACATGAGTTGCACGAATCGGCGGTCAGTTCTGCCGGGTGCGGTCCGACCCGGCGGGAACGCGCAGCGTTCGGAACTGCTCGACCTGTGCTTCCGCGTCCATGTAGACCAGGCTCAGGTTCACGCTGGCGAGCGTCGGGTAGTCCACGCCGAGCGACCCGGCGGTCCTGCGATCGAGGTCCGAGACGACGACGTCGATACGCTTGACCACGCGATGCAGCACCTCTGCGGCCTCAGGATGGGAGAGGTTTATTGTGAGCAGCCGCTTCCCGCGTCCGCACGCGTCCCGCCGTTGGTCGGCTTCTTCGGTCAGTCGACTGGCCTGCCCAACTTCGACGAGGATGACGTCGGACCCCATGCACGCCATCAACGAGCAGGCGAGCGAGCCGCCGGGCACGCTCGCGAACTCTAGGACCTTTGCCCCTCGGAGGATCCGTGGCAGCGGCAGCCCACGGTTCGGGTCACGCCCGTCACATTCGCCGCGAGTCACGACTCAGTCGTCCGGAGGATCCCGGCTTCCTTGAGTGCCTCGATCTCGGCCCGTGGGTATCCAAGGCCAACCAGGATCTCGCGGCTGTGCTTCCCGAGAACCGGCGAGGCGCCCTGGGGCGAGGCCGGCGAGGCGGAGAATCGAAGTGGTGGGGCGGCCATGGACTGAGGTCCGGAGACCTCGTGTTCGAGGTGGACGATGTACTCGTTAGCGAGCACCTGCTCCTGGTCTGCCATCTGCTCCGGGAAAAGCAACTCCGCCACGGGAACCCCGTGCTGTTCGAGCAGGTCGACCCAGTGCGCCGTCGCGTCAGCAAGGATCTGGGCTTCGACCTGATCACCAACGTTTCGCCAAACGCGATGCTCTCCGGTGCGGTGATGTCGTAGTTCGGATCGTGATCCTTCGGGTCGTACTCGATCCCCAGCGCGTCGCGGAGCTTCTGCCGGAGCGATGGGGAGAGGCAGCCCACAGTGATCGCACCGTCGCTGGTCAGATAGTTGCGGTAGTAGATGTGCCCGACCTGGCGTCGTTCAAGGAAAGACTGTCGTTTCGCAACCTTGTCCGGGTACGAGGCTCCGACACGCTCCGCCTCTGCGAGGTATTCCAGGAACGGCGTCCGCAGGGACGCGTCCGCGATGGGGTGCGACATCACGGAACTGCCCTGGAACTGCAGCGCGTTCGCGAGCAACGACGTCTCGACGAGTTGGCCCTCACCGGTGCGCTCCCGGTGGAAAAGTGCTGCTGACACCGCCCAGGCGATCGCGTAGCCCGTGGCCTGGTCAGCGATGGCGGTCGGGCCGCCGAGGATCGGGTTCCCCCGCTCATCGAAGCGCCCTGCACTGGCTGCGAACCCGGAGGCGCCCTGAACAACGATGTCGTATCCACCCTTGTTGGCCCACGGGCCGCGTCGGCCGAACGCGCTGCTCTCGACGTAGATCAGTCGCGGATTCAGTGCAGAGAGCGTGGCGTAGTCGATGTTCAGTCGTGCGGGGACATCGGGTCGATAATTGCTGACGACCACGTCGACGGAGGGGACGAGTCGGTGGATGACTTCCTGCGCCTCGGTGTGCTGGAGGTCGAGTGCGAGTGACTGTTTGCCACGATTGAGGGACTGGTAGGGCTTCGACTCCCCGGGGAGGAACTGCTGCTGTAGCCGCCAGGGCTCGCCTGCCGTCGGCTCAACCTTGATTACCTCCGCGCCCAGATCGGCGAGAAGCATGCAGCCGAGCGGGCCTGCGATGATCTGGGTGAACTCAAGAATGCGGATGCCTGCGAGCGGGCCACTTGCCACGATGTGTCTCCTGCCGCCCATAGCGGGCGGGGCACTGCGTAGATGCCGATCGGCGCGACGCCCCTGACGGGGCGGACCGGAGGGTTGGTCCGTCCGTCAGGGGCGCCGACCCTAGCCTCGGGGAAGGCCAAGTCCGCGTGTGGCGATGACATTCCGTTGCACCTCGGAGGTGCCAGCGGCGATCGTGGCCGAGACGGACGCGACATAACCCTGCGTGAAACGGGCCTTCGCGGCCGCATGCGGGCTGTTTGCGTCCCAGACGTTCGCGTAGAGGCCGAAGACCCGCGTGCCGGTGCGGTGCATCCGCTGGACCGACTCCGAGATGTACATCTTGGCCGTGGACGCCTCGTAGTTCGGGATCATCCCGCGCGCTTGCATGGAGATGATGCGGAACGAGAAGTTCTGGCCGATCTCGGTCTCGATGTAGCGTTCTGCGACATCGTGCCGCAGGGCCACGGATTCGGGACGCCCCTCGAGGCGCGACTTCGCCTTCCCGTCCGCGGTCTTCGTGTAGTCGAGCATCTGCTGGATCACGCGCCGCTGCGCGACCGCCCCGGAGATGTTCGAACGCTCGAAGTCGAGCAGCGTCGCACCGACGTACCAGCCGCGGTTCTCGTCGCCGATCCTGTTTTCGGCTGGGACACGGACGTCCTCGAAGAACGTCTCGTTGAAGTGATGCTTGTCCGCCATGTTCACGAGCGGGCGGACGCTGAGCCCAGGAGTCTTGATGTCGTCGATGACCAGGAAGCTGCTTCCGCGGTGCTTCGGCGCGTCCGGGTCGGTCCGGACGAGAGTGAACATCGCGTCAGCGAGGTGCCCGCTCGACGTCCAGATCTTCTGACCGTTGACGACGTAGTCGTCCCCGTCCCGGACCGCACGCGTCTGGAGGGACGCTAGGTCTGACCCAGCGCCCGGTTCCGAGTACCCCTGGGCGAAGGCCTTCCGGCCCGACAAGATGTCCGGCAGCCACCTCTGCTTCTGCTCCTCGGTGCCGTGGACGATCAGCGTCGGCCCAAGCATGTTCACGGCCGAGCCGCCCACAGTTGGAGCCCCCGCCAGCGCGAGTTCCTGGCGGAAGATGAACTGCTCCATGGGCGTGAGCCCGCCGCCGCCGTACTCCTTTGGCCACTGCGGTGCGAACCAGCCTCGGTCCGCGAGCGCGCCTGCCCAGTCCGCCGCCGCCTGCCGGCGGGCTCCGTCCGGGGACTTCCGGTCGGCGATCCAGTTGCCTGCACCTTCGTCGTCCTCGCCTGTGTCTCCCTCGGCGACCCGCCGGTAGAGGTCGGGCAGGCCGTCGCGTAACACTGCTCGAACCTCAGCGCGAAACGCGGCCTGCTCTGAGTTGTCAGCCCAGTCCATGGTGCTTCCTCTCCTGCGACCGCGCACACCCACTCCGGTGCGGGGCGGATTCTTGCGATGGCGTCGCCATTTGAATTTTGATGCGGTGGGAGGGTGCTGCCATCGCAAGAACCGGTGATTCCAGTGTCAGGCGCCCGGCTCTCTCTCGCGGTCGGGTAGGAATCACAACAACTGACCATCGAGCGTGTGCGCTCCCGGACTGAGCCGGAGGAATCACCGGTTCTGGCGATGCCACCGGGCCGCATCCAGTGGCACGGTGCATGCTGGTTCATGCAGCAGAGGAGCGCTGAGATGGATGTACGTAAGTTGATCGATCGGATCCGCGACGGGGCGCTCAAACCTGTCGACGCGCCGACCGAGGCCGACTTCTACGAGACCTGGACAGGTGCCGGCATCAGTACGTCCGATCCATTCATGACAGCGGCGGTCGGTGGCGCCGTGGCTGACCGCCTGGCCTGGGTCTTCCTCGCTGGGTACCAGGGCACGATCACCCGGTGCTTCCCCGAGCTGGAGGTCATCCCGGGCTGGCGCTCATTTGTGAACACCGAGGATCGGCGCGGAACTCTGCCCGGCACCGCATTGAGCGGGAGCCCCGGCGCCCGTCGCCTGTCCGGCTGGAAGACGTGGGTCGCCGCGGCCGAGCACGTCGATGAGCTGCTGGTCAGCGCGCGCCAGAATGAGCCGCCATTCGTAGCGGTGCGGCGCGATCAGGCCGGCGTGCACATCGAGAACGGAACGCCGAAGGCGTACTTGAAGGAGATGGTGCAGGGGGTGGTCCGGTTCGACGACGTCCAGGTCGCTGAGGCACAGGTCGTCGGGAACGAGACGACGTTCTCGGTCTTCCGGGCATCGGAAGGTGCCTACGTCCGCGTGGCGCTCAACGCCTTCATCCTCAGTCACTCGCTACGACTCGGGGCCGACGCAACGCTCGTCGGCGGCGCGGTGGCTGGCCTGCTGGGCGCATCAGCGAACCTTAGTCTCCCCGTCCCCTCGGACCTCGCGGCGCTCGCCACGGCCGGAGCGGACAGCCACACCGCTTGGCTGGCGTCGGAGTTCGAGGCGATGGTGCGGTCCCGGGACGAGGCGCTCTTCAGCCGGTGGAACCGGGACAGCCGCATGGTCCATGGCGCCTCCGGCGGCATCGCGGCCCGCGCGGAAGCGGCGCTCGACGGCTGGCGTCAGGTTACGAGGAGTGCCTCGTAGTCGCATTCCCTCCCGCGAATCACCAATTCTTGCGATGCGGTCGTAGGCGCGCGGGGCAAACTGGAGGCGGGAGGCGGATCCCGATCCCTGGGACCGCCCACCCACCTCATGCGACCGGACAGAGCCCTGCCGGTACGCCTTGGAAGGCTGAGAGAGGCGCCATGACAACGCAGGTCGAGCCACGCGACGGTGTCGTCGAGGTGAACGGACTCAAGCTGCACTACCTCGACTGGGGCAACGAGACCGCGCCACCGATGCTGCTATTGCACGCTACTGCCAGCCACGCTCACCTCTGGGATCACTTCGCGAGGCGCTTTCAGCACGCGTTCCACATCGTCGCATTCGACTCGCGAGGGAACGGTGATAGCGACTGGCCGGCTGATTACACGACGGGGTATGCCCAGGAGAACTGGGTGGCCGACATTAGGGGGTTCCTCGACGCGGTCGAGCTCAAGCCGGTCACGCTCATCGGCGTCTCGACCGGCGCGAACAATGCGATGCACTTCGCGGCCACGCACGCCGAGTACGTCTCCCGCCTCGTGATGGTGGAGATGGCGCCGGAGGTGCGCCGCGAGGGCGTCAACCGGGTCATCTCCTCGATTCCCGCGCAGGAGGAGTTCGGCAGTCTCGACGAGGCCATCGCCTACCTCACCGGTTCGGCTGGCCGCGCGGATCCGGAGCTGGCACGCGATCACGCGATGCACTCCGTGAAGCCAGTCGGGGACGGACGCTACGCGATGAAGGGCGACCCTAGTTTGCGTCGACGGGACTGGCGTCGCCCCCTGCACACCTCGGAGCAGAACTGGGCGGCCGCCCACGCCGTCGCCTGTCCGACGCTGCTCGTCCGCGGCGGTGACAGTCGCCTCGTGGCTGCCGACATCGCGGAGCGCATGCGCGACGAGATGCAGGATGCCGGCCTCGTCACGATCGAGGGTGCCGGCCATATGGTCCCGCTCCACAAGCCGGCCGAGATGGAAGCGGCGATCGCGATGTGGCTCGGCGTCCGGCTGAGCGACTAGGACTCACGAGGTGCGCGGGAGCGCGCCTCGACGATTCGAGAGGACGACATCATGGACTGGAGCGACTCGCCTGCTCAGGCTCAGTTCCGGGATGAAGTGAAGCACTTCATTCGGGAGGAGCTTCCCGAGCGATATCGATCCCGCCAGCGGGGCGACGGCGACAATTGGCAGACCGATCGCAAGTCGGACGATCCCACCCGGCGACAGGCGGCGGTTGCCTGGGCGGACGCCCTCGCCAAGAGGGGATGGATCGCGCCCGCATGGCCGAAGGAGTACGGCGGGGCGGGACTTACGACCATCGAGCAGTTCATCTACAACCAGGAGATGGCCGAGGCCGGTGCTCCGGCGCCGGGTGGCTTCGGGACGTCAATGCTAGGGCCGACGCTCATCGTCCACGGTACTGAGGAGCAAAAGGCGGAGCATCTCCCCAAGATCCTCTCTGGTGAGGTTGCGTGGGCGCAGGGATACTCCGAGCCGGGGGCGGGATCGGACCTTGCGTCGCTTCAGACGCGTGCGGTGCGCGACGGTGACGAGTACGTCGTGAACGGACAGAAGATCTGGACGTCCGGCGGTCACCACGCGGACTGGTTGTTCGCCCTCGTCCGCACCGATCCAGAGGCGCCAAAGCACCGCGGCATCTCCTTCATCGTCATGGACATCAAGAGCCCCGGACTCACCATCCGGCCGCTGATCAACATGGGCTGGAAGCACCACTTCAACGAGACATTCTTCGAGGATGTCCGGGTGCCCGTCCGGAACCGTATCGGCGAGGAGAATCGGGGCTGGTATGTCGGGATGACCTTGCTGGACTTCGAACGGTCCGGCATCGCTGGCGCCGTCGAGTACCGGCGTCGCCAGGGCGAACTCCAGGAGACGCTGGGGTCCAAGGAAGGGCAGGCGTGGCGCCGCACGGACTTTGCGACGACACGACTCGAACTCGCGGACCGGGCGATCGAGACCGAAGTCCTCTTCAACTTCGCGTTCCGGATCGTTTCGATGCAGAACCGTGGCTTGGTCCCGAACTACGAGGCATCCGTGAACAAGATGTTCGGCTCAGAACTGCATCAGCGGATCGCTCGGACGCACACGAAGACCTGGGGCCTGTACGGCAGCATCTGGGATCCAGAGGACCCGCGTGCGCCGATGCATGCCGAGGCTGTGCAGGACTACGTGGGATCCGTGCCGCACACGATCTTCTCCGGGTCGAACGAGATTCAGCGCAACGTGATCGCGACGCGGGGACTGGGTCTACCGCGCGGATAGTGGGCAGTGATCAGGTCCTCGCTCGTGAGGCGGCTCGTTCGCGCATTCGGTCTGGCGATCATGGCCTACCCAATCGGGTTTGGTGAGTTGGCGTGGCCAGCGCTGACCTCGTGCGGGTGGGGACTCGGTGAACACTTGCGCGAGCCGCGTGTCCGGCGACCTCGCCGGAGGTGTGGTCGACGACTGGGTGACGACCTGTCTCGGATGACGCCGCGCGAACACGGGTGACGGGAGATCTCGATGACCGGACTACAGTTTGTAAGAGACCAGTTGTATCTGGCACACGGCTGGTTCCTGGGGACGGTGAAGGGCCTCACCGACGAGCAGCTGAACTACCTGCCTCCGGGGACGGGGCACCCCATCGGGGCCCTGATCCAGCACTTGTTGTTTGTCGAGGATGACACGATCAACCGTCGCCTGAGGGGAGGCGACTCCCTCTGGAACATCGAGGGCTGGAGTTCCCGCACTGGAGTACCCAACCTCGTCGGCGCCGATGAGGAGACCTACCGGGCGTTCCGGATGCCCGCCGATGCCCTGAACGAGTACCGGAAGCGGGTGTGGGAGGCGAGCGACGAATACCTCACCGGCCTCACTGAGACGGAGCTGCTCCGCGACGCCGTCTACAACGGGGGAGCTACAACGGTAGCCGGGATGCTCGGGATCCTCCTCAACCACACGGCTATTCACGTCGGCGAGATCTCAGCCACCAAGGGGTTCCAGGGGCTCCGCGGCTCACCGCTTTAGCACTGTGCGATGTCCAGGCGATGTGATTGAAGCGGCTTGGGGCCGCGGCTCGCTCAGTCCGGGGAGGACAATGCCTGAAACACTGGGTCCGGAACTTGTCGCACTGCGAGAACGGCTTGCACAATTCGCGGAAGTGGAACTGCGGCCAATTGAAGAGCGCTCCGTCGCTGGCCAGTTGTCGTCCGGCGACGCGCGCCGTGAGATAGCGGCGCGCTCGGTCGAGGCCGGTGTGTACGGGATGACTCAACCGCGCGAATTCGGAGGTAGCGCGGCGAGCCCTCTCACGCTCACGGTCGTGCGGGAGACTCTCGCGGCGAGCGGCCTTCGTCTCGCGAGGCACGCGTTTGGTCCCGGCCCCGGGGTACTCGCTCGGGCCAAGGGCGCGCTCCGGACGCGGTACCTCGAGCCGTGGATGCGCGGCGAGCGGCTCGCGGCCTGGGCGTTCACCGAGCCGCGCGACGCGACGACACCGACGCAGGCGGTCCGCTCCGGCTCGGACTTCATCGTCAACGGCAGCAAGTTCTACGTCTCCAGCGGCAGCGCGGCCGACTTCTACGCGGTCCTCGTGAACGTCGTGGGGGACGACTCGGGCCCCGGGGGCACCGCGATGCTCATCCTCGACCGCGACACGCCGGGCCTGATCCTCGGCCCCGACTACCGCGGGATGGAGGGTGGTACGCACTGCCAACTCTTCTTCGAGGATGTCCGCGTCCCGCAGTCGAGCATGGTCGGTGAGATCGGCGAGGGCATGACACGAGGCCTGCAGAACATCGGGCTTCTGCGCGCCGGCATGGCCGCTCGTGCGACGGGTGGGTCAATGTGGGCGTGCGAGTTCGTCCGTGCTCGCCTAGAGGAACCCCTCCGCGCGGGCGGGCTCCTCGGTGACCACGAGCAGGCCCGATGGCAGTTCGGCAACATGCTCATCGACACCTACGCCGCGCGCAGCGTCGTTTATCGCACAGCCCGCCTCGCCGAGGCCGGTCAGGACGTAACTACCCAGGGCACGATCGCGAAGGTCTTCGCGACCGAGGCGTTCGGCCGCGTCGTCGACACGGCAATCCAACTGTCCGGCGGTCCGTCGCTCATCGTCGGGCACACCCTTGAGTGGATGTACCGCCAGGCCCGCTCGGAGCGCCTCGCCGAGGGCGCATCGGACGTGCTCAAGATGAACGTGGGGCGGTCAGCTTCCATCGCGGTCTAGCGTCGAGGAGCCTAGTACCGTCCTCCGTCACCTTGACCTCTCGGCATAGTCCGGGCTGTGGGGTTCGCCCCGGACAGACGGGTTCGAGCGACCCTCCGACGTTGAAGCCGCGTTGCTGGCGAAGACCTCGCCCGACACCGCGCTGCGCGACATAAACGTGCCAACGGAGCTAGGGATTCTCGCACGAGATCCTGAAAGTGACTGGAGCACCGGCTACGTGCTCGTAGCGTTCGATGCTCCGACGGGCTCCCGGAGCGAGAGGTCCGCAGCCGCCTGGATGACGAGGTGGCCGATTGTTGTGTTGAACAGCCATCACCGTCGTCCCGCCTTATGCCGGAATCCCCAGCAATTGCAGGCGTTCGGGTCACCAACTCACGAACAAGGGCATGACGACGCGCCCGTGCGAAAAAGGATGCATCGCGTTTCAGATGACGCTCGTGTTTTGAGACCGTGGACTTCCTCACGTCGATACCCGGTGAAAGGCTTCACGCCGCCATCGCGTGACGTCCTCACGGTGCTCGCTGATGGATGCGTCGCCGGAACGGATCGGTGGCGCCGAGAGGTGCACCGACGAAAGGCTCGGTCAGTGATCGCCATCCCACGGTCCCGACGGGCTGTCGCGCATGAGTGCACTACGCGGTACACAGCAAGCAGGTCAACGTGCTGCGCTCCGATGGTCAGGCGAAACCGCAGGTGATCCGCGCAATACACGCCCGAACGCAGGGCATTTTCGGCGTGCCCTGGGAGGACGACAGCGGCGAGGTCCACATCAACCGCGGATTCCGGGTCCAGTTCAACAGTGCGCTGGGCCCGTACAAGGGTGGGCTACGTTTCTATCCGTCCGTCTACCTGGGGACCGTCAAGTTCCTTGGATCCGAGCAGACCTTCAAGAACGCTCTGACGGGGCTCCCGATCGGTGGCGGCAAGGGCGGATCCGACTTCAATCCTCGGGGACGCTCGGACACCGAGATCATGCGGTTCTGCCAGAGTTTCATGCTGGAACGCGCCCGCGATCTCGGTGAGTACCGCGACGTGCCGGCGGGCGACATCGGCGTCGGTGTGCGCGAGAATGGTTATCTGTTTGGCATGTACAAGCGGATCACGAAGCAGTACCAGTCGGGGACGCTGACCGGGAAGGGTCTCGGCTGGGGTGGCTCCGTGGTTCGGAAGGAGGCCACCGGCTACGGATCGGTGTTCTTCATGCGTGAGATGCTGCGGGAGCACGGCGAGGGTCTCGATGGCAAGACCTGCCTGGTCTCCGGTTCCGGCAACGTCGCCATCTAGACGATCGAGAAGTTGCAGCAGCTTGGGGCACTGGTGGTCGCCTGCCCCGACTCGGACGGCTATGTCTACGATTCAGGTGAGATCGACCTTGCACTCCTGAAGGAAATCAAGGAGCGGGAGCGTCTTTGAATCTCCGTCTACGCAGAGCGGATCCGGCGGACGCAATACATCCAGGGCGGCAGCGTGTGCGAAGTGCCTTGTGAACTGGCCTTCCCCTCGGCCACGCAGAACGAACTCAACGGTCGGGACGCTCGCAAGCTCGTGACCGGTGGAAGCATGGCGGTTGCGGAGGGCGCGAACATGCCCTGCGCCCCAGATGCGGTGAGCGTTTTTCACGACGCGTCCGTATCGTTCGGTCTGGGCAAGGCCGCCAACGCGGGTGGAGTCGCAGTCTCGGCGTTGGAGATGCAGCAGAACGCCAGCCGTGACACCTGGACGTTCGAGTACACGGAGGAACGACTCGAGCAGATCATGCAGGGCATCCACCGCCTCTGCTCCGAGACCGCGGAGACGTACGGGAGTCCCGGCAACTATGTCCGCGGCGCGAACATGGCGAGCTACATCCGCGTGGCGGAGGCGATGCTCTCGCTCGGACTCGCCTGACCTGAGGCTCGTTTGTTCCACTGGCGGATTGGAGGCCTGCATGTCATTGCCTGACCCGTTTGCGCGACTGGTACGGGAGCACGAAGCCATCGCAGCAATGGTGGCCGCTGCCCGAGGAGCGTCTGAGGCTGCCGTCCAGTATCGAGACGAAGCGCTAATCCCGGAGATGCTCGGTGCGCTTCGCGCCCTTCACGCGTTTATGGGGCGCGAACTGGCCGCGCACATTGCCCGGGAGGAGGATGTCCTCTTCCCGGCATTCCGTGCGCTGACGGCCGACGATCGCCTCATCGATGAACTCGTCGTCCAGCATGACCGGGTCCGGGAGCGCCGTGCTCTGCTCGAGTCTGTGCTCATCGCACTGGATCATCACCACGACGACGTCGCCGAGGAACACGTACGCCTTGGCGCCAAGCTGGAGGCACAGCCGCAGGACGTGTCATGGGAGGCACTCGCAGAGCTCGCGGAGAGCGTCCGGCAGCTCGATTGGATCTTCCAGGGGCACTTTGGTGACGAGGAAGACGATCTCTTCGCGCCCGGTGCGGAACTGTTCAGTCCTGCCGACCTCGAACGAATGACTCAGGAGATGGAGGTCATCGGGCCCGATCGACCTGGCTGACGTGCGTAGGCTCGTCCTCTTGCGACGCGGTTGCGCAGTCGCACTCCCGCGACCCGAGATGCCGTGCGTGCTCCGAATGGCTGCGGCGGTGGTCAGCGGGAGTCGAAGCGCGGGAACGGTGAGTCTGTAGAGAGTGCCGGTCGGCTCAAAGTCGCCTGCACAGGGGCGAGCCTAAGCGGCTCGCCGACGTGCTATATCCGCTGTAGCGTGCAAAGCCTCACGAGCCGGGGGCTGTCGGGTAGGCTTGAAGTCCGCCGTGCGACGACCGGCGTACTCACGCCTAGCGGAGCTCTCGGGTCATCACGCTTCAGCACCTTGCGGTCCCGGTATCTTTGCGAGGATGCTTGGTGAGTTAGGACTCATTGGCGACAGGCCCCGATGGAGATCTCGGAGCGGTTGCGGGGATCCTGCCCATCGAGCACAGGACCTCGGCTACGAGTTCGAGCATGCCCGCGGCACAGCCCGGGGAGTCGTCACTCGAGGTACACGGACTCAAGGCGGTTCTACCCTTCCGTAGCATCCACGGTGGCGAACCACGGCTCCCGCGCAGCGCCGATCACGCACGCCAGGTCACCGCGTGCTTCGTCCGTCAGCAGGTCACTCAGCATCGACTCCACGTGTTCCTGGATAAGCCTCAGGCAGACGCCGGTACGGTCGCGCTGTCACCGGGCTCCCGGTCGGCCAGGAGTTGCTCCAGTGCGCGCAGACGCCCGCGCGTGTCGCGATCCTTGTCGAAGCGCTCGGTGATGTCGCGGGCGTGTGCGAGCGCGCCAAGAGGATCGCCGCTCACGTCGAGGACGATCGAGAAGCTGAGCTCGACGTAGAACTCATGGCCATCGGCGTGCAGAGGAGTCCGTCTGGGAGAGGGCGCTGCCGGCCGCAGGCGAGCGGGATCCGTTTGCGGTTCCAAACAGTGCTCCTCACCACACGGGAGGTACTCCTGGTGGGCGGCGTCGGCGGGGCGATCTGGCGGCGACCCGGCGACACTCACCCGCGGCTCCTGCTCGCGACACTCGGCTGGGGAGCCCGCCCGTCGATCTCCGCCCCCTGGCTCGGTGACCGTCCGGGCCCACTCCCGGTGCTGGAACACCGACAGGGCGAGTTCATCCGAGCATGGGCCCAAACCGAATTCAGGCATTTTCCCGACGGTCCGATCTGGCGGCGAACCGTGCAATCGCTGTCGACGACCCGAGTGATCTCCTGAGTACGGTCGGCAGCGCCGTTTCACCCGCGCCAGCAGTAAGAGCTTGGGCAGGACAAGCGTGACGACTAGCCGACGTTGGCGCCGCCTTCGGCTTGCCAACGTTCCTCCGCCCCGGATCTGGGCGGCTCCGGCTTGTTGATGCGCACGAGGAAGACCGGGCACGGAGCCGACATGAGCACCTTCAGCGCCACGCCCCCTAGCGAGTAGCTCCCGTCCGCTCCTAGGCCTTGCGTGCTCATCACGATGAGGTCGGCAGCCAATCCCCGAGCCGCCTCTACTATCAGGCGTGCTGGCTCTCCGAATCGGACCTGTGTCGTGACGTCTGTGACGCCAGTGCTGTGCAATGCGTTTGCGCGCTCCTCAAGGTAGGCCAACGCAACCGCCCCGCGCCTCTCATCGGGAGCAGCCTCTGCGAGCGCTCCCGCCGAACGCGCCGCGGGCACGATCGTGAGCAGGACCACCTGCGCGTGCTCGATCGTCGCGAGGGCGCGAACGTAATTAAGCGCTCGCTCTGCGTCCTCGGAGCCGTCGAGGGTGACTAATATCTGCGCGAACACTCAACACCCCATCCCGCTGAGCCATCAGCAGCGCCAAGATAAACGCGGCCGCGCCCCAATAGACCGATGTACCTCCCGGATGCCGAACCAAGCCTCCTACCGCTGATCGTCCGAGGGCTATCTCCACCGCCCAACCCCATTCGCCGTTCGTGCGGCGCCGCTGGCGCCACGTTTACGGACGCGAAGGGGCGCTCGATGTTCCGGGTGAGTTCGAATCGATCGGCGTGGGGCTTGACTGCTCTGGTCGGCCGAATCGGTATCCGTACCCACGCTCGGTGGTGAGGAACCGCGGAGCCTCCGGATCATCCCCTAGTTTTTCGCGCAGCCGGGCGACGTAGACGCGGAGATACTCGACCTCGTCGGCATACTCGGGACCCCATACGCGCTGGAGGAGGGTCTCGTGCGATTGCACCACACCTGCATGACGGACCAGGTGCTGGAGCAGGTTGTATTCAGTAGGTGTTAGTCGCACGTGGTGGCCCCCCACGCGCACCTCCTGGCGGTCGAAGTCCATCTCGAAGTCTTCGTATCGGGCGGTCGGACCGCCCGAGTGTTCCATTTCGACCCGGCGCAACACGGCGCGGACTCGTTCGATGAGTTCGCGATGATTGAAAGGCTTGGTGATGTAGTCATCGGCTCCAAGCTGGAGCCCGCGGACCTTCTCGTCGACACCGTCGCGCGCCGTCAGCATGACGACCGGCGTGTGCGTGATCTCTCGCAGCTTCGCCAAGACCGAGAAGCCATCACCATCGGGCAAGCCGATATCGAGCAGGATCAGGTCGAAGCCCTGGGTCTCGATCTCGCGGAGGGCCGACTGGCCGTCGAATGCCGCCGTGATCGCCATCTCAGGCCAGAGCAGTTCGAAGTTGAGCTGTACGGACTCGACGACCTCGGGCGCGTCGTCGACAACGAGCAACTTCACGAGCCGCCCCGCGTATCGCCGGAACCTTGCGGGACAGTGATCGTGAACGTGCTCCCTTCTCCGACGGTGCTGGTGACCTCGATGGCGCCGTGATGGGCCTGGACTGCCGCGAGGGCGATTGGCAGTCCGAGGCCGCTGCCGGCCTCGACGTCGGAGCGCCCGCGGAAGAATCGCTCGAACAGATGCCGTTGATCGGCCTCGCTGATCCCGGGGCCGGTGTCTCGGATAATCCACTCGATCGCGCGTCCCTTGTTGCCGACGGTGAGGCCGATCGTCGACCCGTCAGGTGAGAACCGCTGTGCGTTTGCCAGGACGTTGCCTACGGCCTGGAGTAGTCGTCGTCGGTCGCCGTAGATCCGCAACTCTGAAGGGCACGAGAGGTCGATCTGCTGACGGGCAGCCTCCAGTAGTGGAGTGATCTGCGCGACGGCATCGCGAGTGAGTTCGACGGCGTCGATCCAGCGAGGTTCGAGCGAGTAGTTGCCGCTGCGGTATCGCGCGAGGTCGAGCAGGCTCTGGATCACCTGCTGCATGCCGTCCGCGCTCGTAGCCACACGGGCGAGGAGCCGCTTTCTGGTCGCTTCGTCGGCGTGCGCCTCGGTGTCCATGAGGAGGCCGATGCAGGTCCGGATTGCCGTGAGCGGCGTCTTCAGTTCATGGGCGATCGTCGCCACCAAATCAGTCCGCAACTGCTCCAACTCGCTGAGGCGCTCGGAAAGCTCAGCCTCAGGTCCTAGGGCCGTGCCCGCGTACTCCCGACCAAGTGTGGTGCTCACATACTCAGGCACGTTTTCAACGGATGAGGACCGCCGAGCGAGGCCAAATTCTGAGAGACGACGCAGTGCGCTCTCCGCTTCCGTCTGGTCGAAACGGAGCGCGCGCTGCCTAATCTCCTGCACGATCCGCTCGGGGGACATGCTCTCACCCCTTGCGAGGAGTGAGAGCACTTCTTGAATGCTCGCGTCGAGCGCACCGCTGGGAGGCCGTCGTTGTGTCATAGGTATCAGGTGTCCGCATGTTACCGAGATGCCATGGGGCACTCGGACACTAATGATGCCTGATGACCATAACTCGGAAGACCCGCGCGCCCCGTGGCGTTACCACGGTCACGAGGTCGCCGACTTCACTGCCCATGAATGCCTTCCCAATCGGGGAGTCGAACGAGATGCGGTGTGCCTTCGGATCTGCTTCCGTCGGCAGCACGATCTCGAAGCGGTCGAGCGGAGCACCCTCATCGATACGTACGTAGACGACGCTTCCGACGATCGCGCGTGAACTGATCGGGACGACCAGGGCCCTCTCGGCGACCTCCTGGAGCGCGGTGATGCGGTCGTCCAGCACGCGACGCCTCGCCGCGCTCTGGTTGCGTTCCTCGTCGGTCCCGTCGCGCGCAAGCAGAGCAAGCTCTTGTTCGAGCGCGCGGAGGCGGTGACGCATCCGGACGTAGACCTGGGCCATCATCGGGATCGCGTCCGGGCGAGAGACCCGCTCATCCTCGACCGTGCGAGACAGTTGAATAGACATAACACCTCCAGGGTGGCATGCAGCGGCGCGCCCCGAGGCTGCCGCGGGACAGATTACGAACTAGGTGTGATGGGATGGGTGGACGTGCACGGTCCACCGCCAGTTCCAAGGTTAGGTGAAGGGCGACGAGGAAGGGTGCCCGTTTCATCAATAACGTGTGAATAACCGGGCTGGCCCTGAAGGAAGCGGGAAGTACTACCGGCCTTCGAGGCCCCGCCAGATCTTCGCGAAGGTTGGGCTAACGCGGCGGAGTTCCTGGATGTGTTGCTCGGTCAGGGCTTCGAGATGTGCGAGCCCGTTCTCCGTCAGATGGACCCGCACGGCTCGTGAGTCCTGGGGGTCACGTTTGCGGACGACAAGTCCTGCACGCTCGGCGCGGTCGATCAATTCGACGGCCGTGTGGTGCCGGACGACCAGATATTGCGCGATATCGCTAATCCTTGGCCCGCCGGAGATGCCGCACCCACGGACGGCCAGTAACAGTTGGTGCGCGACCGGGCTCAGCCCGGCGTCGCGGGCAGCATCCTCGCTCCACCGCAGGAACCGGCGGATGCCTGCGCGAAACTCCAGCAGCAAGCGGTACTCCTCATCGGAGGGTTGTTCACGGCCAGGTTGACTCGTCTGCTCGCCCACGGCTGGAGTGTAGGTGGGAGCCTTGATATATCGTCCTACGATATGAATGCGAGCCGCATCTTCCTCCTCACCATGCTTGGTAGCGTGCTTGGAGTGGTCGGCGGCTGCGCCGCCTGGGCGCTGCTGCACCTCATCGCCCTCATCACCAACCTAGCGCTGTACTACCGCGTGGACTGGACGCTCCCGGCCTCGTCGACGCTGGATCCGAGTCTTGCGCTGATTCCGGTCGCGGTGGGCGGCGCCCTGGTGGTCGCGGCTATGGCTCGTGTGGCTCCGATCATCAGAGGGCATGGCATCCCAGAGGCGATGGAGTCAGTCCTGCTCCGACAGAGTCGGATTGCGCCGATCACTGCACTGTTCAAGCCGTTGTCTGCTGCCGTCGCTATCGGGACGGGTGGGCCCTTCGGTGCCGAGGGCCCGATCATCGTTACGGGCGGGGCAGCCGGGTCGCTTCTCGGTCAGATCATTCCGGTGTCGCCGGCCGAACGGAAGATCCTGCTTGCGGCGGGTGCTGCTGCGGGGATGTCGGCAACCTTCGGGGCACCGCTCGCATCGGTGGTCCTCGCGTTCGAACTTCTGCTCTTCGAATTCTCGCGACGAGCGCTCCTGCCGGTCGCAACGGCGGCTGCCGTTGCTGCTGGGATGCACTATGTCCTGATCGACGACGGCCCCTTGTTCCAGGTCCCAGACCATGGCGTCGTTGGCCTGAGCAGCCTGCCGCCGTACGCCGTTCTCGGCTTGCTCTGTGGGCTTCTGTCGGTCGTCGTTGTCAAAGGACTCCTTCTGGTTGAAGACGGCTTCCGCCATTCCGGGGTTCCCGAGTTCTGGCATCCGGCCATAGGAGCTGTGGGCTTCGCGTTGGTCGGGCTGGTGGTCCCGCGCGCGCTCGGTGTGGGCTATGACGTCATCGGTGACCTGTTGTTGGCACGGATCGGCTTCAGCACGGTCGTCGTCCTACTGGTGGCGAAACTGTTCGCGTGGTGGTTGGCGCTAGGTTCTGGCACCTCGGGGGGCACGCTCGCGCCAATGCTCATTGTCGGCAGCGCCTTTGGCAGCGCGATTGCGTTGGCCATGAACACCTGGACACCAATCGAGGTGGCTGCGACGGGATTCGCGTTGGTCGCGATGGCCGCCACGTTCGGAGCTGCTGCGGGGGCGAGTCTGACCGCGATCGTGTTCGTGTTCGAACTGACGCAGGACTATCGGATCGTGCTCCCGCTCATCGTCGCGACGGTCCTCGCCGACCTGGTATCCGCGGCATTGCTCCGCGACAGCCTGATGACGGAAAAGTTGACCCGACGAGGCGTGCGTGTGGTGCGGGATTACCACCCTGATCCCTTCGCCCGAAGCAGTGTGGGACAGGTCATGTCATCACCAGCCCAGACGATCGCTGCGAATGCCGTGTTCCACGAGGCCATCCGCAGGGTGACGGAGGGCACCCACAGCGCTTATCCGGTCGTGAACGCCAGCGGCGAACCCGTGGGGATCATCTCCCGCACGGACTTACTCGCTCGGGGGAGTGAAGGGATGACTCGCATCGAAGAGGTTGCGAGCCAGGACGTGGTGACCGTGAAGCCGAGTGACAGCGTTGCGTACGCGATGGAACTCCTGATCGAGGAGGGCGTGGAGCACCTGCCCGTTGTGGACCACCGCGGTGTCGTGGTCGGGATGTGCACGCGCACCGATATCCTCCGTGCGCGCGTGCCACAGACCAGCGAAGAGCAGCGACAAGCCTCCCTACTCTTTGAACCGCTCCGACAGCGCTTTTCGGATCGTCCGTCATAGAGCACCTCCCGCGATCCGGCAGGAGATGCGGCTGTGGTGAAAATCGGCGGTTCGAGGGGGACTCGAATGGCCAAGCGCGGTGATTTCGCTCGCAACTGCTTGCAGGCCGATGCGGACTGCGTCGACGAAATGTCTTGGCGCAGCTTGCTGGCATAGGGCGGCGACTCGCCCCCGATGTAGACGTTGTCGAACGCGCCACGGATGGCAGCGAGCCCAAAGGATGCCTCGCCGACCTTCCGTGTTCGGGCCAACTATGGAGCGTCGATCTCGCAAACGGCGATTCAGACGGATCGACACGGATGGTAACGGTTGGACAGTTTCGGACATTGCTGGGGATCTCGCCGCGCGCGTCCCGGGTTTGTCGATAGGTGCAGACGACCGAGCGATATGCTCTGCCCGCTGAACTGGGATATGAGGTAACGGTGAGTATGAACGCACTCGGGCGTTTACCGGGGACGCTCGCGCTGGTCGGCGGCGGGGATTACGAGCAGTCCGAGCAGGTCGACCGCTTCCTGCTCGACCTGGCGGGCGGCCCGAGTACGCCGGTCGTATTCCTGCCGACGGCCCATCGGTCCCGGCGGATGGGCGAGAAATTCACCGAATACTACGAGTCACTTGGAGCGCAAAACGTCCGGGTGGCTCCAGTCTATGAGCGGGAGGATGCCAACGACGAGGAGAGCGCCCGGCTCTTACGAGAGGCCGGCCTGATCTTTATCGGCTGGGGCAGCGATACCCGTGTGCTGCAAGCGATCAGGGACACGCTAGTCCATTCCGCAATCGAAGAGGCATGGCGGGGTGGCGCCGTACTTGCGGGGACGAGCGCCGGGGCGCGCGCGGCGGGGGAGTTCACCATCTCACCTGCCAACGGGCCGGTGGGGCTGCGCGGAGGGCTCGATTCCGGCCCGCCGCGGGCGCCAGAGGGGTTGCCACTGGACCAAAAGACGGTCTTGCAGATCTGGCCCGGTTTCAACTGGCTCCCCGGGTTCGGAGTCGAAGCACACCTGGCCGAATGGAATCGCTACGGACACCTGCTCTTGCTTGCGGGGCTGCGCCCCGATATCACGTGGATCGGTTTGGACGAGCGTACTGCTCTGATCATCTATCCGGATGGGAACGCCGAGGTTGTGGGTCCGGCTAACGTGCTCGTGGCTCGGCGGTCATCGTCGGTCCAGGTGAAGCCGCCGGAAGCGGGCAGGGCCCTGGAGGTACGCGGGTTACAGCTGGACGTGCTCGCACACGGGAGCCGTACGAGCCTCGCCGAACTGCGAAGTGTCCGCGGGCAGTTACGCCGTTGAGCCACCCGTGTGACAAGCAGCCGCCCCTGGATCGTCGGCCACTATTGCTGCGAGGTCGTCCGCTCTGACGCCGGCACGTGCCGCGTCCACGAAGAGTTCCAGCGCCCCCTGCTGGCATAAGCCGGCGATTCGTCCCTCGATATAGACGTGCCCGAATGCGCTAAGGATGCCGGCAAGGTCAGGGCCATGCTCGCCGCCGCCCTGTTTCCGGGCCAACGCGCAGCTGGCGTGTTCCAGGGCTCGGCGTTCCAGATCCGTCAGTAGATCGTCGAGGTCGATCATGGTCGCCTCGAGACCCCACCTTGCCTGCTCAGTTTCGATTCGACGGCTTCGCGGATCACCTGTGCGTGGCTGTGGTCAACATCGCGCGCGCCGAAGACGAGGGTCACCCGTCCCGTTCGCGCGCGATGCACGAGGTCGTTGAGCGCAGCTGCCGCGGGCTCGGCATCAAGTTCCCTGAGATAGCGCTCGCGAAACTCATGCCATCGCTCCGGGCGGTGTCCGTACCACTGGCGAAGTGCCGAGCTGGGAGCCACATCCTTCGGCCATGCATCAATCTTGATCTGCTCCCGAGATACACCTCGCGGCCACAGGCGGTCGACCAGCGCTCGATACCCGTCGTTCGAGGCGGGCATTTCGTACGCCCGGCGGAGCCAGACACGCGCACTCATGCGTCGGACGGGCTCGCAGCTCCATCGCCGGCTTGGTATTCCGCGAGCTGCTGCTCCAGGTCGCGGATCTGCCGACGCGTTTCGCGATCCCGATTGAAGCGTTCCGTGATGTCGCGAGCGTGCGCGAGCGCTCCGTGGACGACGCCCTGTGCGTCCTTGATCACGCTGAAACTCAACTCCACGTAGAACTCCTCGCCGTCGCCACGGAGGGCTCTCGTCGGGAGTGCTTGTCCGGCGTACTTCGTGGTACCGGAGGCTACCGCTCGTTCGAATCCTGCCCAGTGAGCCTCGCGAAACTTCTCCGGGATGATGATGTCGAGGTTCGCGCCCACGGCGTCGGCGGAGGAGATGCCGAAGATCCGCTCTGCTGCTGGATTCCAGCGCCTGATCGCCCCGTCGACGCCAGCGAAGATGATCGCGTCCGGCGCCTGGTCAATGATTTCGTCTCCGCTGATCTCACTCGCGTCTGTCATACGTGCCTCGCTGGTCCTACAAGTTGAGTGTCGGAAGCACGGACCGTCCGAATCTCAGCAAACCACGGCTGCTGCCCATTGCCGCACGGACGCTGAGAGCGCTATTCCTCGTCCGCCTCCCAGACGCCGACGATGTTCCGACCGGGATCACGGAACTGGGCCATCCTGACCCCGCGTTCGGTGTGCAACGGCTCGACAATCTCGCAGCCACGCGACTCGATCTCGCGAACGACCTCGTCGATGTCTTCCACGTAGATCTGCAACAGGATCCCGTCTGGTGACGGCCCTCGCCCGGCAACGAACGCCCCGACCAGTCCGGTTGGAGCGTCGACGAATGGCACCTGCTCATTGTCTCGTGGTCCGAGTATCCACGAAACACGCACGTCGTCCGGCGCGCTCAGTGTCCAACCGAATACGGCCTCGTAGAACACCCCTGAGGTGATTGGATCTCGGGCGGGGATGGCGAGGTACGAGACACGTCCGTGATGGGCCAGGTGTGGTGCGACACCCCCCGGAAGCAACTCCGAATCGTCGTCTGACATTGGCGTCTCCTCTTCCATGCTCCATCAACGTCGTACGCCCGATGCTCATGCGGGAGTGCGAAGCAGATCGAGTGGGCTATGCCGGATCGGTATCTGGGGTGATCCGTCTATGGACGCACCATCTGACTCAAGGGGGGAGGGGTCAACCTCGTCCAACTCTCCGATTGTGCCTCGTACGTGGGCATATTCGTTTGGGCACCTCTCGGGGGTGTTTGAGCTGTTGGACGGAGAGCAATCCGCACGACAACCCGTTGACGGGGAACGCGGTGAGACGCTGACGTGCCGTGCGATTAGGCCTCTATCGCCTCCAGCACTTCGATCTTCGCGAGGTACGCG
Organism: uncultured Dehalococcoidaceae bacterium; assembly: GCA_964414675.1. Classification (GTDB taxonomy): domain Bacteria; phylum Chloroflexota; class Dehalococcoidia; order UBA2979; family UBA2979; genus W-Chloroflexi-9. The sequence goes on along the minus strand of CAYPYF010000009.1, from coordinate 4,591 downwards.
GGGATGAGGGTGTACAACCCATATGTGACCCGTCGAAGGTCACGAAGGTGACTGGGGGATGCCATTGCGAACGCGGCGTGCTGTGCGCTCAAGTCGGCAACCAGCCGGGCAATGATCTCCTGGTCCATCTCGAGCATGGCTCTCGTGCCCTGAGCGAGTCTGCTGGGACCCGGTACGTCGGAGCACTCGGCCAGAGCCCGATTCAGCAGCACCAAGACTTCCTTAAGACGGGGCATCCAAATGTCCGATGACCGATCGGCAAGGTCCCCGACCTCTCGAAGCCGATCAGTTGCCTCGTTCAGCCGCTGTCTCTGTGGATCATGCATGGCCAAACCAGCCATTCCGGTCTCGAGCGGCGAGGGTCGCCCCCTCGAGCGCGTCTACAGCTCCGTCCGCTGGATTGGTGACGCCTTCCGAATCACCGAAGGTCACCGTGTGGAGCGCGGGCTTACGTTTGTCCCATCGGAGCTCTCGGACGGAGGCTCAGCGCCCCAGCACGGCGGCGGTGCGAGGGTCAACCTGGCGTAGCGGTGATCGGTTCGTCTCCGGATCTGCGGGAACGCCCGCTAGAGAGACGGTGCTGGGAGAGGAATACTGAGCGCGTAGGCCCGCCAGCTCATCGGGCCTACGCAACACACAGATATACGATCCAGCGACATCGGCCACGAAATGGTCCCCCACGTTGAGGTAGTCTGGCGCGTCCGCGACTTCGACGCGCTCCCGGGCCTTGCCGTCTCCGGCCCCGCAGGAAACCGCGCCGCCGAGCACGAACATCGCCAACGAGTAGGTGAGGATCTGACGTGTCCTGTTCATGCGGGGACACCTCTCTCCGCTGTTGCGTCCTTCACGACCATGCCAGCCATTCCGGAACTCGAGGGGGCGGCCAGTGCCGCCCCCTCGAGCGCTCCTATTCGGTCACGATGACCTTGCCCTGCATCCACGGGTGCGGCGTGCAGTAGTAGTCGTATTCGCCAGCTTCGGTGAACGTGTAGGTGAACGTGTCGCCCGTGTTCAGGAAGCCCGAGTCGAAGAGCCCGTCCGGGGTAGCGGTTGCACCGTCCGAGGCGCCGGACGTCACCGTGTGAGCGATCGCGTCCGTGTTAGTCCAGCGGACCGTCGTCCCGACCGACACTTCGAGCGTGAGCGGGTCATACGCGTTGTCGGTGTTCGCCGGGTCGAACGCGTTGGCCGGGATGGTGACTTCCGCACCGATCGCGGTCGGCGGCTCGGTGGCCTCCGGCTCGGAGGCCGATTCGCCCGCTGCGATTCCGAAAATCTCGGTGTTGACGTCCCCCGAGACGACGATCTGGCCGACCGCACCCTTGTAGAAGGTGCGCACCAGTGCATGGTCCACCAGCAGGATCGTCTGCGGTACCAGCGCGTCCAGCTCGACAACGGTGCCGCCGCCGGTAACCACCAGCGTGGACTGTGACCCACGGATTACGCGGTTTGCCGGATGGGTCGCTGCTTCCGGATAGACCAGGTCCCACTGGGACCCAATTGGATGGAAGTTGCTGTCGAGGTTGAGACCCTCGTTGACGAAGTAGATGCGAGCCCGTTCGCCGACGTTCATCTCGAGCGCATTGTCGCCGCTCAGGGCGTCGGTCCGCCCGTTGAAGGTCACGTAGCGCGGCTCTTCGTCAAACAATGCTGCGGTATCGAACGCCGCGAGCCCGCTCGAGCTTGGCGCGGATACGTACCACTCGCTCTGCATGATCGCCCACTCATGGTCGACCTCGGGCAGTGGCGTTTCTGGGTCCACGATGAACATCCCGTACATACCGTGCGCGATGTGCACCGGCACGTCGCCGTACGCGCAGTGGTACATGAAGGCGCCGGGGTAGAGGAGGCGCACCTGGATGGTGGCCGACTCACCCGGATTCACGACGAGTGCGGCAGCGCCGCCACCTTGCCCCGTCACTGCGTGGAAGTCGATGTTGTGGGGATGGGTATTCCCCGCAAGGTTCGTGAGGGTCACGTTGACCACGTCGCCGACGCGGCCTCGCAGGATCGGCCCCGGGGAGCCACAGGTCACCTCGGACTCACCCGCGACCCGAAATCCCCACATGTCCGTGGTGACGCCGTTCGCCGGATCGAGCGGGCAGACGCCTTCGATTGATTCGATGTGGACATCGTACGTGCGCTGATCCGAGCGCGTGATCGGCGCGGGTACGTTGGGTGCATACGACATGTGCACCTCGTCCTCGGGAGCCGCCGATAGGTCACTGATCGCCGTGAGTTGGGGCCTGATGCTCTCGGCAACCGACCACTGACTGCCTCCGGCGCCCCCCTCGCCAGCGCTGACACTCCCTCCTGAACTGAGGGCTACGACCGAGATCAACAGCGCGGAGAATCCGAGGATCGCGCCAAGGACAGCCGCACCTCGATATGTGTTGTTCATTGTTATGAGCTCCGTCCGTCCCGCTCGGCGGAGTGCCGAGCGTTGCCGAGTTCTGTCGGAACACCGGAGCTTGGCGCTCGATGCTCCTCCCGCTGGATCATCGTCCGAGTCCTCATCTCTATGCCACTCATCATTAAGTGCACTGCTGATGGTTGCATCCTGCCGCAGGTCGGAGCTATCGTCAACTCACCAGCTAAACAATCAGTGTGGGAGTTAAGAATGCAAATCGCGCTCGGTCGGAAGGGAGACTACTCAGTCCGCGCGATGATCGCGTTGGCGCGTGTCTACCCCGATGGGCGGCGGAAAGCACGGCAGATCGCACGGACGATGGATATCCCGGAGCGCTATCTCCCTCAGGTGATGGCGCCGCTGGTGCGCGGCGGGCTCGTGCGGGCCACCGCGGGGCCAGATGGCGGCTATGAGCTGGACCGCGCGCCGGAGGCGATCACGCTTCTCGAGGTGATCGAAGTCTCCGAGGGGCCAATTGCGGGGGATCAGTGCATCCTGCAAGGCGGCCCATGCGACTGGGAGCACGAGTGCCCGCTCCACATGACATGGCAACGGGCGCATGCCGCGCTGGGTCGCGAACTGCGCCGTGCTACGTTCAAGGAACTCGCCGACAACGACTACCTCATAGAGTCGGGCCAGCACATCGTCACTGACGGGCCGCTGCATCCGCGACCAGTCGAACGACTCGGTCAGCGCGAGGCCGAGGGCGACCGGTAGTGGGACGCTCCGCTTCTTCGACGACCAGTCTCGACCGAGGTCTGCCCGACATTCGGCGTCCGGTACTCATCGCCGCTGCCGGCGCGGCCCTGGTGTCATTGCTGGTCGCGATTGAGGCGGGACTCGACCGCCTCGGCATCGGACTCGTTGCACCTGCCGCCGCGACCGTTCCCCACGGTGGCCTGATGGTGGGTGGCTTTGTCGGGACGCTGATTGCCTTGGAGCGGGCACGGGCGAGTGACCGAGCCGCTGCATATATGGTCCCGTTGTCGTCCGCTCTGGGTGCCGTTCTGCTGGTCGCGGGAGCGGACGTTATGGCCCGGGGCATGTTCATCGTGGCAGCCCTCGGCCTCGCGTTGCTGATGGCCTGGTTCTGGCGGATCCAGCCGCAGCTCCCCATCGCGCTGGTTGCGATCGGGGCACTTGCCTGGGCGGGAGCATCGATCACCTGGGCACGGACAGCGACTCCCGTCCAGGCCGTGCCGTGGTGGGCTGCGTTCATCGCTCTCACCATCCTCGGCGAACGGCTTGAGCTCACACGGTTTTCACGACGATCTACCCGGCCCGCGTTGTTGGCTGCAGTACTGACCGTGGTGGCGCTACTCGTTTCGACGATCGCCTGGGAACTGGGAGTACGGCTGCTGGGAGGGGCATTCCTCGTGGCCGGTCTCTGGCTGCTCTGGGCCGACACTGCTCGCTCGACGGTAAGACGCGGCGGCCTCGCGAGCTATGCGGGCGTCGCCCTGCTCGCTGCCTATGGCTGGCTGACTCTTGCCGGCATGGCGCTCCTCACGCGAGGGTTGCTGGGACCGTGGTACGACGCCACCTTGCATGGACTCTTCATCGGCTTCGGGATGGGGGCGATCTTCGCGCATGGCCCGATCATTCTGCCGGCGCTCACCGGTCGCTCGGTGCGACTCACGCTGCTTCTTCCGCTCGCGCTGACCATCCTTCACGCATCCCTCGGGCTCCGTGTCGCCGCAACGCTGCTGGGTGAACCTGCATGGCGCCAGACGGCAGCAGTGATGCATGTCGTCGCGTTCACCGCGTACCTCCTCGCAATGGCGGTTGGGTCGCACTGGGGCAGCACGGCGATCCGACTCATCGACCCGCGGACGGAGCGCACGTATGAGTGACCATCCTGCCCACGTCCCACCCCGCCCCAGAGACGACATGCATGTCCCATTCATCGTCGCCTCGCTGCTTTTTGGCGCACTGGGAGGGTTCACCCTCGCCGTGTCCCTGCCGATCGAGGGGCTCATCGGATCCGTGAGCGTGTCGTGGGTCGCCCACGCCCAGATCCACGGCCACTTGCAAGTGGTGGGGTTTGCGGGCCTGTTCGTGGTGGGGATGGCGTTTCGGTTCGCGCCGCGGTTCGGTGGTCGACGGTCAATGTCCCTACCCGGGGCGGAGCGGTGGGTCTTCTGGCTCCTGGTCGCCGGCCTCGGCGCACGGGCAGTCGGA